>JAYPGZ010000005.1:0-59878 GCA_038127095.1 Candidatus Roizmanbacteria bacterium
CAAGTCAATCACCATCGTCATCGGTTAGTCCATCTTCATCAACTTCACCATCTGCCAGTCCATCTTCTTCAATCTCACCATCCGTTTCAGCATCTGCATCTCCATCTGCTTCACCTAGCCAATCTCCATCTTCATCAATTTCTCCATCATCTTCACCATCTGCATCACCTTCAGCAAGTCCAAGTCAGAGTCCATCTGCCTCGGTATCACCATCGGTAAGCCCATCTGCATCACCTTCTGTTTCACCTTCGGTGAGTCCATCCGCATCGCCAAGCCAATCACCATCTTCCTCAATTTCTCCATCAGCAGGTCCTTCTTCATCACCAAGCCAATCTCCTTCTAGCTCTTTGTCTCCATCAGCAAGTCCTTCTTTAAGTCCATCATTAAGTCCTAGCCAGTCGCCATCGGCTTCTATTAGTCCGTCAACAAGTCCTTCAGCATCTGCATCTCCTTCAGCATCTGTTTCACCTTCACGGAGTCCATCGGTAAGTCCTTCTATTAGTCAGTCAGTTTCTCCTTCGGCGTCAACAAGCCCATCAGTTTCACCGTCCGCATCATCATCGTTGTCGCCATCAACAAGTCCTTCACCATCTGTTTCTCCTTCGGCGTCAGCAAGTCCTTCAGCGTCTGCGAGTGTTTCGCCGAGTGCAAGTGTTTCGCCATCTATTTCGCCATCGGTAGGGGGGAGTATTTCACCATCTATATCAGCGTCACAATCACCGTCCGCTTCACCAAGCCAATCACCGTCCGCATCAATTTCTCCATCGATAGGGGCAAGTGCTTCACCTTCAGTTTCTCCATCGGCTTCGCCGTCGAGCCCTCCTATTGCAACTATTTCTGTATCAGTAAGTCCCTCTCGATCTGCTCAGCTTGAGGTAGATGAGGAAATTCCAATTCTTACTACGCATCCATTACTTTTTGGACATGATACCATTCTTGATGGCCAACAAATTTCAACTGAATATAATAGAATCCCGTCATGGAATACTGCTGGAAGACCGAAAAATCCAAAAGTAGGCACATTTGGATTTAATACGAATACTAATACGATAGATTTTTGGAGTGGTGCGAGTTGGTTGAAACTTCGTATGAAAAAGTTATAATGGTAGCCAGCAGCTATGGCAAAAAACACCTCATTTTATATAAATATTGGACAAGGTCTTTCAATGTTAATCGGCTTACCGTCGATTCCAACGTGGAAAACAAAAACACGTCCAAAAAAAGCATTAACCGGAACTTTTGGATTTAATATACAAACAAATAGCTTGGAATATTGGAGTGGAACGGCTTGGTATGGAGCAGAATTAGTTGAAGATGAATAAATTTACCTCTTGTTTTATTGGTAAATTACCATTATTATTATTTTAAGAAAACTATGATGAATTTTTTCAGTAATATCGGTCCAACAGAATTTGCAATTATTGTTGTTATTCTCATTGTATTGTTTGGCGCCAAGTTGGTTACCAATCTTGCCCGTACAAGTGGAGCTTCGGTTAGGGAAATTAAGAACATTAAGAAAGAGTTTACCAAAGCAGTGGAAGGGGAAGACTCAAAGTAGGGTAGAAGGCTGGTAGGGAAGGAGGTGTCATAATACTATGTTGCAATCAATTGGGACAACTGAATGGTTAATTATCGCACTTATCGTTGTGTTGTTGTTTGGTGGAAAGAAAATTCCAGAATTATTCAAAGGCTTAGCAGAAGCGGTTCGAGAGTTTAAGAAGGCTTCTAAAGACGCTTAAGAAGGTACGCTATTACTATGAACACTATCAGCTCTTCTGAAGCTTCTCGTGCAGATGAGCTGATAACAAAGTTTAGTCCTTATCTGCATGAACTTCGAAAAAGGGTACTTATTACACTATCTGTGTTTGTGGTTACGGCTTTCATCGGACTTTTTTATAACGAAACGATCATTAAATTCTTAGTAGATGTATTAAGTCTGCACGGAGTTAACATTGTATTTACTTCACCATTTCAATTTATTAATTTGGCAATTAGCTGTGCCTTAGCAACGGGAGTTGTATTTACGTTCCCATTAGTAGTTTTTCACGTGATTTCTTTCTTAAGACCAGCACTCAGACGAAAAGAATTACGGACAATTTTGAAATGCGTTCCGATAGTGCTAGGGCTCTTTGTAGCAGGATTTCTTTTTGGAGGAATTGTTATGAAATGGCAAATCGAAGTCTTTTTGGCAAAGTCAGTATCATTGGGTATTGGTAATGTGCTCGATATTACACAGCTTATGAGTACCGTTGTGCTTGTGTCCGTTATTATGGGAATCGCGTTTCAATTCCCTTTGGTTATTCTGCTAATGGTTTACTTAGATGTGGTAAAACGTGCTCAATTAAGTAAACAACGAAAGTGGGTATATGTAGGGGCATTTATGTTTGCAATTCTATTACCGCTCGATTCGATTATTGCAGATATATTGCTGGCATTACCGCTTGTTGTGCTTTTTGAAATCACGATTTTTATTTCACATATTTGGGAACGTCAACGTAAAAATATTACTTTTGGCTAAGAAAAAAGCATGTTCAATAAATAAAATAGAATTAATCCTTGACAAGCAGGCAAGGTCTTTTGTAATATGAACTATTATGAATAAATATATATCCTCATTTTTAGTACTTGTCTTGGTTGTTTCTGTTGGCGCAGCTGGTTATTTTTATATGCAATATTCTGATGCACAAAAAAAGTTAATGGTTGCTCAGTCAAAAACGGGTACAAGCAATGCAGCAGCTGATGCTCGAGTATTGGCTCAAGTCGAAAAACTTATTGAACTTCCAAAAGACGAATCACCAACGCTTGCAACAGTTTCTGACAAATCAAAACTGTCCAATCAGAACTTTTTTAGAAATAGTCAAAATGGTGATCGTTTAATCATTTTTGTAAAGTCAAAAAAAGTAATTTTATATCGGCCAACAGAAAACAAAATCATTGAAGTTGGAACTATAAGCGTATCTCAAAATACCGCAACAGGAAGCCCCACGCCAACGGTGAAAAAATGAGCATAATAAGTACTTGATTTTGCATAAAAAATCCCTATCATGAATGTATGGGACAATTTATCCATATACTAAGTCATGCAATTACTTCTCATTAAAAGAAATTTACTTCTCTTAGGATTACTGGTTATTACAACAATCGCTACCGTAATTGGTATACGATATTATATTTTTGCTAAGTCATCCTTGATTCCCCCAGGATACTCGGTATTGAGCTATTTTAATGCTCTTGAAACTGCAGATAAAAATAGTGATGGGTATATAAACACGATCGATACTGCACTTACAATTAAGAGATATGGAAGTGAAAAAGTTATGGCGGGTGGAAAATTTGGCAATGTTGTAGGTGCTTTGGAGCGTTCTTTTCAACTTGAAAATCTTAATGTAAATATTGCTTCAAAAAAAACTGAAGTTTTAGCAAGCGCAGAAAATAAGAAGCGCTACGCACAAGACTTAGTAGTGGCAAATGAAATGCCGCTGCCGGTACCTCAGTATGCGAAGGAAGATAAAGCATACAATCAATCGAGTGTCGCTCGAGCTTTGACTGATACTCAGTCAACCAGTGGAGGAAGTTCCGATGCTGCAGGAGGTACAGGTGAGTCGGGCAGTAAAGGTGCTGATTCTGGCAAAACAATTATTCCATCTGTTTTGGGAACGGTATCTTCATATACTGGTTCAGCAGGTTTTGATTATCCAATTGCAGTTCCTGCAGGTCCTGGAGGAATTGCGCCATCTTTGTCACTTAGTTATTCGTCGGGAAACGTAGACGACGTTTTGCCATATAATGATAAGTTCGCTCGAAAACTACGCGAGTCTGATGGTTCCGTTGTTAATTCGTATCAATATAAGGAACCAAATTCATATGTTCCGTTTTATGCAGGATATGGATTCAATATTGGGGGAGCAGGTTCAATTGTACGTGATACACGTGGAGAAAAAAATGTATATGTAATAAAGGGAGACATACATCATAGATTTTTACTTAATTTACCTTCGGGGCTTTCGGTTGAGCTTAAGTACAACAATACCACTCGTCGATGGGTGTCGATTCCAGAAGGATTTGTAAAAATTGACCATGCAGTCCCAGCAGTTGCAGACGAACGTACATCATATGGCGATAAGGAAGGAATACCTTCTTCGTTATATGGAACCTCAATGCCAGGGTCTGACTATAAACTGGTTGACGCAGAAGAATGGGTTATAACTGCCTCAGATGGAAGCAAATACTATTTTGGAGAAAAAAAACTACAAGACAAAATAAGTGCGGATGGAGGTATTCATGGGCGTGACCTATTAAAAACTAAAACCACACGCAAGTTACCCGGACGAGATGAAGAAACATATGAAGCTGTGCATCATGCTATTACAAATAATGGGGGTATCTTTAATGAGTATGACATAGCAGATGTATGCACCGGAGGCACTTCAGGAAATCCATGTAATGATTGGCGAAATACCGATGGCAAACGTATTAACGGGCGTTTTGAAGATGGTAAGCCAGTGCTTCTAACTACAAAATGGCTTTTACGACGTATGGAAACTAGTGATGGTCGCGCAATTGATTATACCTATGATAACTATCAGAAATATTACGGAGAATTTTATCCAAAAGATTGGAATAACAGACTTGCGTATGCTACGGTTGATTCATATTTGAAGCAGGTGAGTTGGAATGATAATAAGCACAGAGTTGTGCTTACACGAGAAAATCGACCCGATATTTCTGAGCGACAATTTACAAGTCTACAGCGATTGTCGAAAATCGATGTGCAAACCAAGTTGCAGGCAGATGATAAATTCCACACAGTTCGTCGCTATACATTCAACTACGTAAACGATGATAAGGCAATGGAGCCTTCTGGAGGCAGAAACGAGTGGGGAGCTTCTCTTCTTGCTTCAATTCAAGAATACGGAACAGACGCCGACACAACAAAAACAAAAACGCCACCTGTTACATTCCAATATAAGGCATATGGATTTGAGGCTGGACCTTCAGGCTCTACGATTTATTTATCATCGATCAATAATGGATATGGTGGAGAAACAAAATATGCCTACCAGCCTTTTACGTATCCGCTCGTAAATGGCGCAGGAGATGTTGCTCCAGGGCCCCGACGCTTGCGCGTTATCGAAAAGAAAGTAGTTGATAAAACATCAACACCCAATAAGACTTTCAGGGAAACTTATGATTATAAAGATGCAAATGGAAACGAATCGTCATGGGGTTTTGCAGATCGCATTCGTGGAGAACATAGAACAGGAAGAGAATTTTTAGGACATTCTCAGGTTGATATAAAAACATACGACTTTGATTCATCCAAGGTGCTTTCACATTCAAAAACACAGTTTTTCCAATTTAATGCCACATTAGGAAACAAAATAATTGAACGTGAATGTAAAAATGGCGAGTGTGTAAAAGAAAAAATAAAAGGGTTTTCATGTTTTGAACCTAATATGAATAAAGGACGTCCAAGTTTGGAAATTGTATACAACCAGCTTCCAGATGGAGGGGAAATTGAGGCTTCACGAAAAGAAGTTCGCTATAATTACCGAACACTTGCGTGGGACGCGGCAAATAATGGCACAATAAAGGAAGATAAACTTGACGTAGCGAGTAAAAAATGCGATGGCATTGGTATGGTTCAGCCATATTTTGTGTATGCAAAAGACACTATCTCAACTGTAACTGAGCCGGCAAATGCCGAATTTAATAAAACAGGTGTGCTTGCGAACTTAAAAGAAACTCCAGTAAATACCAAGACAGTAAAGTCTGAAAATCTTTCTTATGATCTATTTGGAAATTTGCTTCAAAGTGTTTTATACGGGGAAGTCGATTCAAAAGGAAACGATATTGATCCTAAAGATAATCGTTATTCATTTGGCTATTATTTAACGGGCAATCCAAATTGGCTTAACAATTTAGCATATGTAACGTACGAATCGAATCAGAAAGACTGTGCGCCTGGTAACTTTGCATGTCAATATGGACGGTCCGAAATGTGGTATGACCGTTTCTACATTAATCAACCTGAAGTTAAGATTTGGGAACAAAAGCCATCTTTAGGGCTTCTAACTCAAACAAAGTCATTTATTGAAACCGATGCAAATCACGATAATAAGCACGATGACCCAATTGTTGCATACGCAGGAACCGAATATTTACGACTATCAAGTAACCCCGCTGATCAAGATCAAAATCCCGATAACGACACGTCTGATCAACGTCGAGGAGGACCCATCAAAATGTATGGTCCAAAACCCAATCTAACTTCGATAAATGGAAATACACTTAAGGATATTGCTGGACAAATTACACTTTTATCACAAACCAAGTACGATGATTATTATCATACTTTAGTTCAATGGAGTGAGAATGCACTCGGGCATAGGACTCGGATGGAGGATTACGATTATTTGCTACAAGCTCCTCGAAAGAGTTTAGTGCAAATAAGTAAAGATCCTGAAAGTTATAGTACTTCACGTGTGGAATTTGATCCATTAGGTCGAGTAGTAGCTTCATTTGGTCCACATCCCGCAGATCCTTCCAAAACATTGGACTATCCTCAATCAATAAGCGCGCAGTTTGATGATAGGGGAGATGCCGGGCTTGCGACTCGCCAATTAACACTCGTTTCACAAACAAATGATGGTGCTTTCCACTATATTGCATCGGACTCATTTTACGATGGAATGGGGAAAGTAAAACAAACACAGGTGCTTTCCAAAAAAGTGAAAGGTACTCCAAAAAGAATAGTTTCAGATGCGGTATATAATGCAGCTGGTCAACAACTTGAGCAGTTTGAAGTACAAGAGGCTGATGCAATAACTCTCCCTCGAGTTACGAATACTAATTATAAAACCGTTATCCGCTCAACACCTCCGGCACTTACAACAATTCCTCATACCGTAGTATCTCGATCGGTGTTTGATGGACTGAATCGCCCGGTTCAATCAACGATATATGATTTGCAAAATAAAACTGAACTGGTTAGTAAAACATCATATTATGTAAATGCACAAAAAGCGGTCAATCCGAAAGGAGTTGTAACAATTGCTACAACTGATAGCCTTGGAAGGCCTTCGGATGTTTTGGTAATTGATCCAGCCGGAGACCAGCATTCATTGACTCAAAATGTATATGAACAGGCAATGTTCGACAAACCCACAAAAACAACCTATAAATCACTCAAGAATCTTGAAGGTGGAAGTGTTGCTACTACAATGGTTTCCTACGACAAGGGAGGGAGAATCATATCATCTGACGAACCTTCGTTGGGCAAGAGCTCATTTACGTATGATGTGCTCGGAAATGTGATGAGCATGCGACGTGCAGATCAAGAAACTCGTTCGGAATTTGATATTTTAGGGCGACTAGTCAAAACAGAGTATATTAAAGGTTCCAGTGAATTATTTAATAATGTCTCTGAAGATAAAACGAATATTGAATATACATACGATTTAGCTCCGTATGCTTTGGGTAAGCTTGTAGCTATAAAACACCATATGGGTAAAGATGAATTTACCTACGATAACCAGGGTCGTCAGAAAACAGTGACCAAGACCATTGGTTCCAAAACATACTCGACAACAAATAGTTATAATGCATTATCGCAAATTAGTAAAATTGAATATCCCGATAAATATGTATATGCCACAAGCTATGACGATGAAGGTGTAGTACAAAAAACCATTTTGAATGGAAAGGAACTTGCTCAGAGTACACTTTTTGATAAATTTGGCAATATTTATGAGTCTCAATTTGTATTAGGTGCCAATACGTATGTTTCACGTACTCCTCATGATTCCATGGGTCGTATTGCACAAATAGGTTTTGCAAAAAATTCTGGAACTACTGAAACACCATATTTTTTCCAACAGCTTAATTATGATGCAAATGCGCAGCTATCTCCTTTGACCGAAATCACTTTCAAAAATGGAGTAGAAGACCGAACTGACTATACATATACATACGACTCATTTGCTCGATTAGTGAAGGCTGATTCAGCCAAATTTAGCACGTCTTACTCGTATGATCCATTTGGTAGAATCACAACTAAAAATGAAGAGGAGCCTATAACATATGCATATAATGATACCTTCCCGTTTTTTGCACCAAAATCAATCTCAATGCCGGTAAAAGGTTCACCTGAAAGTCCTGCACCAACAGTTGTGCAATCATTACCAAGTGCTTTCCCAACGTCGATAGAAACAAGACTACCTAATACGCCTCCAACAAGTACTCCTCGCCTGTTAATTACTCCAACAAGTACTCCTCGCCTGTCAATTACTCCAACAAGCAAGCCACGACTTTCAACCACGCCTATTCCTACTAAAAAGCCAACTGGAGTTCCGATTCCTACTGTTAAGCTTACTGCTGGAGTTTCATTAACACCTATTCCAACCACTGCACCAATGAGCTGCATGTTTGAACCTGTTGCATCTATAAAGGAAGAATTAGCTGACAAAACGCTTCGAACGCTAACAACCGAAGAGGCTGCAAATTTCTTAACAATCAATGATATGCGAAAAGCCAAGTACGATGTTGATGGTACTAAAAAAGAATTTTGGAGTGGATTTGTTGACGGATTCTTAAAGGCATGTCCTGCAGGTGGTTGTGATATGAAAGATAAAGAGCTTTGCTGTGTAGATGAAAAAAATGAATTACCATATGCGTATAAAGTTGGGGAAAAGGGATTTACTGGTAGAATTCAGCCACTAATTGCACGCGCAACAATTACGCTCAAGGATTTTACTGCTGGTACTAAAAAGTATGATGTTTTGCGTAAATATTGTACTAATATGGCTGGTGCCGATGGCTGTCCACCTGATACGGAAGAAATTGGGGGGTTGCGTGAACAAGGAGTTCCTATTACTGAAATTCGCAATATTCAAATAGGGTGTAATAAGCGATACGAGTACGGGTGGATAGTGAAAAAAATTAATCCAATCGAAGCGTTCTTACGACGATTCTTACCTGCTGATCGGGGCATTGCAGATGAACCTCGTACTCCTGCTCCAGCGCCAAAAGGTACAACGAATTTCCGCTACAACACCCTGGGAGCAATGCTTGAAGATAATAAGCAATGCTATACGTACAACCGTTTGAACCAACTCATTGCAATGAAGATTAAGAAAACAAGTGGAGTAGCCTGTTCATCAGCTGAATTCATAAAAACTATTTACTTCTACTACGATTACGCCGGCACCCTAGTTCTGCAAGAAGAATTTAAGCCAAATACTTCTAAACCTTCAAAGCAGATTTACTATTTTGGAGTCTATGAAGATGAATACACAGAAGAATAACACTGTATTTAGATATTTCTCTCTCTTTGTTCTCATCGTTTACTCGATATCGATCGTAGGATTTATTCCTCCAAAAGTTTCTGCACAGGGAAATGCGACAAGAGAATCTCGCTTAACGATCTCATTGGGCAGTGCAAAAATTCAACTTGAACAGAAAGATAACCAATTAACACAAAAACTCCTCATGCACGACCACCTTTCTTCAACCAAAGCAGTAATCAGCGAGTCTGGAGAAGTATCTACGTACCCATCATACTACCCCTACGGATCATCAATAGCACAAACACCTGTTGACATGACAGACAAGCAATATACCGGCCAAAAAAAAGTCTCCGATGATTCCTCGGTATACAACTACAATGCTCGCTACTATAACCCAACCACTGCAATATTCATCCAACCTGACTCGGTTCGAGGTCCAGGAAGATATACTTATGTTTCTGGAAATCCTGTTCAAGCCACTGATCCAAGCGGACATGATCTATGTCAACAAGATCCTTCTTTATCATTCCTGTGGAACGCACTGGGACAATGTGGCAATGCTCAAGGAGAAGACTTCATGGGTGAAAAAGGGTTGGGATCAGTTGGAACGCTTATGGCGGCTGCAGAAGCAGGTTCTGGTGGAATTGGGGGTTTGGCAGCAGCAATCGGAGACAAGATTTCAGGCAACTCCTCAGGTTCAGAATCGATCAATTCAGCATATTCATCTCTTTCTGGTGGAGCAGCAGCAGGAATCTTCGCAATGGGAATGATGAGTCCTGATCCGGGAGATGCGGGGAGGGGAATGGGACTTCTTAATAGACTGCTCAGTAGAATAAGAGGAAATGCAGATAATGTTGTTCAAAAAGTAAGCAGGGATACTATGGAAGCTATTAAAGAGGATGCGTTTCGTGCACTTCAGCAATTACCCTCGAACAGGTCTTTGGCTAATCTTAAACCTTATCCAAATAATCCCGAGCGTGTTACTCGGGCATTACTTTCAGAGCTTGGCCTGAATGCAGATAGTAGAATGTACCGGTGGACGGATCGTAGATATATAAATATGCATGGAAATCTTGCCAAAGCGAATAGTAGATCTGTAGCAGGAATAAGAGATGCGTATAATTTAGAAATTAATCCAATGCTGAGAAATCAGACCGTTGGTCAAGTACAAAGTTTTGGTGCTGGTTTGACTTTGCATCCTCGATATGTACCAGCCGCACACTTGTTGAACATGCCTAGTTTAAATGTTATACCGGCTGTGAATATGTCATATCAACGGCCAGGCAGAGTGTTGATGTCATTTAGGTTGGGGGATGCATTAGAGCAGGGAGGAAGAATATATCGAGATGTAGATTCAGGGGTTACTGGGGCTAATCCGCTATTGATCACCATCCCGCAAGGTTGTATTGCCTGCAGAATCGAGCGGTAAATCGATTATTTTATATGAAATATATTTCATTCTTAATTCCAATATTTTTATACCTCATATTTCCTTCTCCCACTTTTGCCCAATCTCGCACTACTCGTCTATTACTTCCATTAGGTAGAGTCTCCATTCAACTTGAACAGAAAGATAACCAATTAACACAAAAACTCCTCATGCACGACCACCTTTCTTCAACCAAAGCAGTAATCAGCGAGTCTGGAGAAGTATCTACGTACCCATCATACTACCCCTACGGATCATCAATAGCACAAACACCTGTTGACATGACAGACAAGCAATATACCGGCCAAAAAAAAGTCTCCGATGATTCCTCGGTATACAACTACAATGCTCGCTACTATAACCCAACCACTGCAATATTCATCCAACCTGACTCGGTTCGAGGTCCAGGAAGATATACTTATGTTTCTGGAAATCCTGTTCAAGCCACTGATCCAAGCGGACATGATCTATGTCAACAAGATCCTTCTTTATCATTCCTGTGGAACGCACTGGGACAATGTGGCAATGCTCAAGGAGAAGACTTCATGGGTGAAAAAGGGTTGGGATCAGTTGGAACGCTTATGGCGGCTGCAGAAGCAGGTTCTGGTGGAATTGGGGGTTTGGCAGCAGCAATCGGAGACAAGATTTCAGGCAACTCCTCAGGTTCAGAATCGATCAATTCAGCATATTCATCTCTTTCTGGTGGAGCAGCAGCAGGAATCTTCGCAATGGGAATGATGAGTCCTGATCCGGGAGATGCGGGGAGGGGAATGGGATTTGTAGCGCGATTTGCGAATAAACTTGATACTCAAATAGTCCGCGATGTACTAGAGGGTATGAATCATCGAGTAGCTTTAGCAAAAGGAAAGTGGACGGGTGAGATTGAAGTATATAGAGGAGTCAAAGCATTGCATCCACGGTTACTTAAAGCGGGTTTTTTTAGGGATAAGAACATAGATCCAACCAGTGGTTCATTTCTATATAGAGGGATTGTGGAAGAGGGTGAGAGCGTAGGCTATAACATGGCATCTACAAAAGAATTATTAAGACAAGCCAGAACCTATCAAGACTATCTTGATGCAGAGGCAGATTTCTTAGCCCAATCAGGGATGAAAGCGTCTCAATACGTATCTACATCAACAAGCTTGCGTGTAGCAAAACAATTTGCTGGTCCATATGGATACATAATTACCGCAAGGGTGCCCTTTAAAAATACGCTGGATGTTCAGAGTGGCTATCTAAGAGCGCGGAAGAAACTGGGATATGGTGAAAGAGCATGGCGATATCTACTCGGCTGCGACGAATGTGAAGTTGGAGTGTTTTTCAAGATTAAAGAATCAGAGATTAAAAGTGTCGTACCGGTTTCTCAGAGATAGATATGAAATGTATTTGTTTTTGCATTATTCAATAATACTTCGGAGCCAGGGGAGACTTGTGGTGAGAATGTATTATTGATTAACCCTAGTTACAGTGGTTATTCCGTCATACATTGTTCTATTCGCCGGATAGGGAAGCTTGGATGATTTTTTCATGCTCTGCGGATAAGCAGGGTAGGGGCGCGTAAATGAGGCCTTGGGATTGCTTAGTTGTGAGGTGTTAATGATTTTTTGCAGTGTGCTATTGGGGCTAAAATTTCCTTTCAAAATTACATTACCTGGTTCATGTCCGGGTTCTTGGTTAAAATTCTCTGCAAACCGTTTCAGTAACTTTTCCGATGAAGGGGGAATAAAAATATTGTTTTCTACGTTGATCGTAGCTCCTAGCGTAGATCGTATTGCGCTATTGGTCCAGTTCTCAAGTACATTATTGTACATATCGACAGTTGCGTACCGTACTCGAGGACTTCGTTGTCCAAAATTCACAAAATAATTGCCCCACAAGGTTATTTTATCGACCTGGGTATCGATTATGTCATTTCCAATAAGCATAACTTTTTCATGTGACTC
The DNA here is from genome assembly GCA_038127095.1 of Candidatus Roizmanbacteria bacterium. Lineage (GTDB taxonomy): Bacteria > Patescibacteriota > Microgenomatia > UBA1406 > HO2-37-13b > 2-01-FULL-39-24. Next base: position 12,663 of record JAYPGZ010000005.1, read on the forward strand.
AAGGCGCGAACGTGAAATAGTAATATGATGAGTTGCGTTTGTTATTTTCGAACCGCTTTTGGTGGTTTTTGTGCCTCCGACAATATCAATAAGTCCATCGGTATAATTTTTTGCGACTATTTTATCTATCCAAATATGATGACTATTTCTAATTTCAATTGCATCTTGTAAGCCTTTGACTAATTGTATGCCTGAAATAATTACATTATTACTTTTTTCTATGCGTAAACCGCGTCCCTGAATGGTAACTTTTTTATCTAATGCAAGCAAAGATGTGTTTGAACCAATTAACACCTGACTTTTGAGTGTAATGTCGGTGTTATTTTCGAAAATAACTATTTTGGGATCATTTCCGGCAACGGCTTCACGTAAAGACTGAGGGCCCTTGTCGGCACTACTTTTAACTACCCGAATTTGTGTGTTTGCCGTAAATCCTCCATATGTAGATCCGTCAAGCGAAGCATAGCCAGCAAGATCATTCAAGATTTCTGCATGTGGTATTTTCGAAGTTGATGGATTGCTTGGGGCTTTGGGAAGTTCTTCTGAAACGGGGGTAATAATCCAGCCATATTCAATATCTACACCACACGTAACATGAAGTGGCCCAAATTGTGGATCAGACCAGCTGTGTTCATCTACTTTTGAATATCGGGGCACAAGCGGTCTTGGGGGAACAAGAGTAGGCTTCTTGTCACATCCGAGTTTAGAATTGTTGCGTTGTTTACAAAATGCCGAAGTGACCTGCCAATTATCGGTATTCAGGTTGGTGAGAAAAACAAAGGCGCTGTCGCCATTTTTGTAGGGACTAAATGTAAAATTGTTGGTACTGAACGTGTAGGTTCCTTGATCGCTTAAAATCTGGTCTGCTTTACGTAGAGAAGCAGACTTGTTATCGATAATTCCTAGTTCTATATTACCAATCTTTTCGCTTCCGTCCAAAGGAAGGCCGTCGGCACGCAACACCTTAACAGTAGCTGAATATGGGCAGTTTTGAGCAGCCTTTTTACCTAAGGTCTGCGGTGAGTTAATAGTGGATGTCAATATAATTGTTGTAATAACTACTGCAATGATAAAAAGTCCTCCAGTGAGTATTCGATGAAACATGTTGAGTGGAAAATACGTGCGTTTGAAGTGTTGATCCATGCTTTTATGGTACCTGATTACACAGTTTTTTACCAGAGAACGTGAGATTTAAATTGTGTGAAAATATTTCTATTTTGGATTAGAGGGTGGAGAAAGTAGCTTGCGTATTTTTGTTTTTAAGTGATACAATGCCACATCAACTGCCTTTCGATTCAAATTTAATTTTTCTGCAATTTCCTTATTCGATACTCCTGAAAGAAGTAAACCAAGAATTCTTTGTTGTTGTTCAGATAGTTGCGGCAAAATAGCCTGTAATTGATCTCTAGCATCAATGGCGTCTAACTGTTGATCTATTGATGGAGCTGTGTCGGGAAGTTGCTCAAGAAATGTATTTTTAGCTCCCGGCTCAACTAGATCGCTTTCTACAAAAGTAGCTTTTTGTCTTCTATATTTATCTGCAAGAACGTTATGGGCAATAAGACGAATAAAGCCGGGAAAGTGAACTGGTATCTTATCATTGGCTAAATCACCCAATGCCATTTTGCGTTGCCATATAAGCAGTTTCATTTGTACTTCTTGGGCCAAATCGTCAATATCGGTTGGAGTTTGGTGGTTGGCAGCGAAATATCTTTTCACCTCTTGATCTACGAGGGTGAGTAACGTGGATGATTTTTCTCCTCGCACAAAATCATCACGCAGCGCAGCGACTTGTTCACTCCACGTGGGAACGGGTGCTGGCGCATCCTTATTAACAGGCGTAGACGGAATTGGGGGTAGTTGATTTGGTTCAGTACCAAAATTACTTTGAGAGTCAACCTGAAAATTAGGCGTTACAGGCTTAGTGCCTATTTCTTGCGTTGTTGTGTCGGTCATAAGTGCCGCGGGAGAGATTTGAACTCTCACAGGATTGCTCCCACAGCGCCCTGAACGCTGCGTGTCTACCAATTTCACCACCGCGGCTATAAATATATTATACTGTACACATGAAACTGATCATTGGTTTGGGGAATCCGGGTAAAACATATGAAAAGACACGACACAACGCTGGCGCCATGCTTGTTGCGTACCTTAAAGATAGTTTCGAAGGAGGAGAATATAAACTTTTTACGCTTAAAACCTTCATGAATGATTCAGGTGTGGAAGTTCGTGAGCTGATGCATTATTACAAACTATCACCACAAGACATTATTATTGCACATGACGATTTAGATATCCCATTGGGAAGCTTCAAAATCCAACACGCAAAAGGTCCACACGGGCATAATGGTATTTTGTCGGTTGAGCAAGAACTTAAGAGCGACGACTTTTTACGCATTCGAATTGGTATTGAAAATCGGGATTCGGAAAATAAGATTGCAGGAGTTGAATATACGTTGCAAAATTTTACCCCTGAAGAACGGACGGTTTTAGAAGCTGTTTTTAAGGAAATAATGCATGCGCTTACCGATTAGTGTGTACTAGTTGTTTTCTTGATTTGGTAGGAGGCCTTCTTGAAGGAGAATCTCTATAAGTAGATTTTTTAAAGGTGTAGCGGTTGATTGCCCCACGTTTGTATTGGGATCGACAAGTGGTAATATGAGTTCTTGAAGAGTTCTTTTTTGTTCTTCAGACAATGGTGGTAAATCACCAGTTGCTTCTGTCATATGAAACAGTTTACACCTTTTTATTCAAATTTTTCACACCAACTGCACCTAATTCTTTTAGCTTCCACATAAATAGTGCGCCTTTTTTGCGAGCTCCCGAATCGATTACAAAACTTAACGCCTTTTCAAGAATAGGGCGGGGAACTGTTTTGGACATTTTAATGTACAAGCTTTTATGTTTTTCATCTTCCAGTTTTGCTGCCAAATGAACTCCGTAAGATTGGAACTCTCGGGAAACGTACTTATCCACTTTAGGGTTGTATTTAGTAAGAACTGTTTTAATGGAATCCATAGAAATAGTATACCAAGCTTTGCTAGTTATTGACTCCGGGTTGCGGTTCGTGTGAAACTAATGTATGCGTAAACATCGTAAACGTATGCATTTAAAGCGAAAAAAAGTATATACCCAATCGCATTTATTATATGTCTTAATCCTTTTATTGATTGTAACAACTGCGTGGGTTGGTCATCGTCAAAAAAGTGTCTTGGGGCTTTCTGTTGTTTCGTCTGACGGTACCACCTTTTTTTTAGGAGGCTAAAGAGTGCCAACGACCGGATCAGGTCAAATAAGTGTGGCGCCTACGGAAACGTCGATACCAACAACAGTAGTTATTCCAACGGTAGTGCCTACGCAAACAGTGCAAAACCCTATTCCAACACCAACGCTCATTGTTCCTGAAGAACCAGTGTATGTGGAAATTATTGATACTCCAGGTACTGGAGGAGGAACTGGTAGTGTTGATGGTCCAAAAGTAGATATTGGCGCAGATCCAGTTACGGTGGTGATTGAAAATACACCCAGTGGCGTTACTACTACAACCGAACGACTAACACCTCAAACCAAGGTTGTCGAGTCTACGTCTACGATTATTACGTCACAGGCAGAAGTAATTGCAGGGCAATCACAGCAAAATGTTTCTACGCTTGATCGATTATGGTCTTTTTTCACCGGTAATACAGCAAGTCAAAATGATGGATTGGCGAATGTAAGTACACCTACAGCTCAGGCTTATTCACAAGTGTATATTTCTGGTACAAATGGAACTACGTTTGTTACCGATCCAACCGAGACAATTTCTGCACTGAATGAATGGTTGGGATTTAATGGTATTGCTTTAAAATCCTTAGGAGATGGCTCGTTTAGTATAACCCAGGGTGACGTAGTGGCGATTATTACGCCGAAAGATAATAAAATAGCGGTAAACTTGTCGCGCATGGAATTGATGGTTAATACTCAAGCAGGTTTTCAGCCGCTTTCGTACTTGCCTGCGCGAGTAACTACATATTTGATTGATTCAGGCATAATTTCTCGTGTAAGCGAGCCGATTAGGGTTGTGGAAACATCTTCTGAATTATTGTTGCAAATGAAAACAACTTCAACGCAATATTTATTTGCAATTATTCCAGTGCCGATTAGAATTGAATACTGTATGTCGGCTACCACGCTTAATCCATGTGGTAAGAAACAGGGCTTACTCTCAAAAACACTCGATTTCTTGTCGTTGTAATGCGGAGATTCCTCTCCGGCTTTGGCCGGAATGTACTGACAAACGAGTAAAACGGCGCGAGATATCTGATTCGAAGTTTGTTGAAAGGTCCGTTCCAATACGCAATAGAATGGGGGGGGAATCCACTTCAAGCTGAAAATCATGGTAACGAGCGGAGTATAAATATGAGATCCTGAAACAAGTTCAAAACGACGTGTTAATTCACTTTCCTCCCGAAGTTATCTACGATGATTGATCCATCTTGTCCATTTACTACTCCGTCTCCATTAATGTCCGCTTTGCCCTTGTAGTCTTGTGTATTGACCGCTTGGATATATAAAGCAAAGTCTATGCCATTAATCACATTATCGCCGTTTATATCGGCTCCTAGGCGGTATTCACAGAATGAAAGCATGTAATTTTTACCGGCTTGGGAAGGATTGACGGTGTCGGGTGTTGATTCTACCGTATTTAACCAGCATGCATCTGCTTCTTCTGCGCCTATTAACTGTAAGAAATGTGCTTCTGCTCGCATGCGTACTTCGTCAAACGGCGCGGCTAAAATATCAATCAACAATTGACTGTCGTATTTAGGCAAAAACGAAATTCGATAATCTTCTTCTTGTGCAATAACCATATTACCTTCACTGTCTGTTGAGAGGGGATTGTCGGTAATGTCGTTAATATAAATTCCATTAATTACTAATTTTCCTTCGTCGGTCTTTTGGTAATCAGGGAATGCGTCTGCGAATCCAACAGGTGCAACGCCCTGAGGAGCAATAGCCTTACTTGGTGGGAATGGAGGAATTACCTGGCGTTGCGATGATTTTGCCGGATCAATTCCTTCAAAGTCACGTGGACATTCGTTGAGATTAGTTTCCCATGAAACAATACCATTATTAGGCTTAAACTTCGAAACTTCCCACGTTACTACACTTGCACTATTATTTTGAATAGTTTCTAGTTCATCATCGCCAGTTCTGTCACCATTGGGGCCAAATGGATCTTGCTGGCAATTATCGTCTGTTGCTTCACAACGACTCATTTGCCAACGAAGCTTGGCAGGATCGCTTTTTTTATTGTGGTAGCACACTGAAACCCGTTGTACATTTCCTTTTGAATCTCGTTCCACATCGCCAGCGCATGAAAATGAACCAGGAAGCTCTGATCGTATATTGCGTTTGCCATCATTATTTGCAACTGACCAACACAAATTACTGTCACCACCTTCTTCATATTCATCTACATCGTACAAGTTTAGAGCAAATGTATTAAATTCGTTGTTTTGCACATCGCTTGATCGGGTAAATTCAGCTTGTCCTTCTTTGGAAATACATTCGGGTACGTCGTTATCGCGTGTGTAAAGGTTAACAGTATATGGCACATCACGCAACCATGTGTTTTTGGTGCGTGCATTTTGACGGCTGCTACTGGTAGGACGGTTGTATTTTAAATTACATCGTGCCTCGGTGTCGCTTGGGTCAATGTCGTGAATTGAGCATACAACAACTCCGTTGTCGGTTGGTTCAACAATATCTAAATCATACGCGTTAAATGTACAATCAGCGTCGGCGGGTTGTTCCCAGCGCAATTTTACCGATGAAGCAGAAACATCATCGCGCTGTATGTCTTTTATTTTTGGTTCGCATCGATCGGTAAGTGAACATTGTGCTTGTGGTTTACGTTCAACAACCCAACCGTAGTTATATTCTTGACCGCAGCCTACTGGTAATTTATCTATTCGTCGCGCGTCGTTTATTGAATCATTTTCATCTATATCAATACATTTTCCTGTATGATCGCATTTTGCAACGATTCTAAATTTGTCTTTGGGATAGTATAAATACACACTTGCAATATCGTATGGTTTTTTGCGCAAGTCATATGAATCTGCCGGCGTATTGTTGCTGTCTACGCAGCAATAGCGCTCCCCAGTTAGGTCACATCCATTTGGTCCGCAGGGTTGTAATTGACCATCATTGTCAAATGGGGCCCGATAAAATACGTCTTCTCCGAATTTCTTTAACCGTTTATCGTTGGTAGTACTCCATTTTTCTGCATCGTCTCCAACCTCGGCAAATAGCGTGTCTTTTCCATTTTCACGGATTTTCACATAGGCAACTGGATTGAATTTGCAACTTGGGGCTTCTTTTGGTGCAACAGTTGCCACTGGTCCGCATTCACTTGCGGGAACAGATATAGTGAAGTCGCGTGTATCGGATGCGGTAACAGGGCTTGTATGATGCTTAGAATAGTAAGCGGTTAAGTCATTTTTCATTGAACTGTCAGGTATTTGATACTCAACACCTTCTTCAAGTGCCTTGTTTTGACTATCGGTAACCAAGCGATAATTGAATACGTACAGATCGTTTTCGGGATCACTTTCGGATTCATTGACCCAAATACTGTCGTCGGCAGGCTTGTTTTGCGTTAGGTCGGTTTGTACTAAATCTTTACAATCTGCTCGTGTACCACCTTTTTCACATCGAGAAACTCGCATGCTTTCAGGTTCTTTACAGCTCTTTACTGTTATTTTTCCAGAAATTTGTGGTTTTTCAGTTGATTTTGGAGTTACGGTTGGTTCGCACATCATGGTGCGTACAATGTGAATGTTGCAGTCTCGGAAGTCGGAAAAAATGTCGTCATCCGCAGCGCCATCTGTCCAATTCTGAACGATTGCAGTGTATTCGCCAAATACTTTTCGTACGCCAAGCCCGCTTTGTACACCGTCTTTTGCGCTTGCACCGCAATTGTTCAACGCTGCTACGTAAAGTGTTTCTGCGTCGTCCGCAGAAATAGATGCTCCAATAGCCCCTTCAATATATGGCTTAACAAACAAGCGTGCTCTTTGAGATGTTCCAATTGCATCGGTAATAATGGTTTCGATGACCGGATGAACCCATAATGAAATTGAACGAATTATGGTGCCATCGCGACCGCCTTCCATGCCTACATTTACGCTATCAAATGAAATATCGGCAAATCGAGATGGATTCTTTTTGATTGCATTTACGATAGCATCACGAATAACCTTTTTTACTTCATCATCGACAGCCTGATTAATTGAGCGTACCGAACCGAGTGGAATAAGGGTAAAAAGGTCGGTTGGTGTAAGGTGTTTGTAATATAAATTCGCCGGATCAGCTACAAGTGCTTTATCGGCAGCAGAAGGCCCCGAACTTTGATCGGTAATAAGACAATCGAGCGCACTTGTAGGCCATCCACCATTACTATCACTTGGACAATCTGCATAGGCATGTTTTTGAGCCCACGCTGACGTTATGAATCGATTTCTGTCGTTATCAAGCCAACCCGGAGCATTTTGTACGCACGCTGATTGTGTTGGGATAGGTGTATTACTCGGACGTGAACAGGTAGGGAAGGGGGGATTATTGCATGGCGTTTTGGTTGGAGCGGTTGTTGGAGCAACAGCACCCTTACATCGTGGGTCGAGTGGAAATCCAATTGAAAGGCATACAGTGTCGGTGGAACAGTTCTTTTGCCCTGCAGGACACGCCATGGTTACGCATTGTAAGCCAGGCTCGCAGGTATTTCCTGGTTGTGTACACGGCTTTCCACAAGCCCCAGGAGTACCGGGTAATGCTGTTGGTGCCACTGTTGCACGGACTGTTGGAGCTACGCTTGGACGCGTGCTTGGAGTGTTTGTAATACTCGGCTGTGTAGATGGAGTGCTTGCAGATGACGGAACGACAGATGGTTGAATAGTCGGAGATACGGTTGGCGTGCAAATTCCATTTTTATTAACTTTAAAACGTCGGAAGTTTGGCCAACGGCCTTGTCGATTACTTTGTAAATGTAAATACACATCGACACAAGAATCGGTCAGTGGGGCGTTGAATTTTGTTATTAACGTGAAACGGCGGGCGGCTGTGGCTTTTGTGTTAGTTAGGATTGCATCACCTTCAAAGTCCGGCTTGATACAGGGCGCAGGGTAATCAGATGCTCCTCCATTAAATGTTTGTGCGTATACATTTGATAATAAATGCTTTCCTGGAGGATCATCGGTTGCCCACAAGGTGGTTTTTTCTATGCCGCTTCCCAAACCAGCACCAAAACATAGATTTCCTGTAATTTCAATTTCATTAGGTGCAGTAACTAACACATTCAATGTTGTTTTTTGTTCGGTACGTTCAATGCGGGGAACAGGGGCATACGCGCTGCTATTTAAAATCCGACTACCAGCGCCTAGCAAAGCGCCAAATGTAACAATTAATGCAGATAAAGCAATTAGTGTAGTCGCGATTTCTCCGGAGTTGCGCTTGGCAGAGTACATATGTTCATTCTAGAATATTTCGGATGTATTAGTCAAGCGAAGTCATGATGACCGAGTTTTCTCCTGACTGCATACGGATTATTGAAATGACAAAGGTGATGGTCATTTCGACTCGGCTGTTGTGCCGGGGAGAAATCTCTGACCGTCTGTTAAAAATAATTACTTACAGGCGTTCTGTCCAAGGAAGCTAAAGAATAGGGAAGTGTCAGAAGCATTTACCGTTCCACTTCCATCTAGGTCACGCAGACCTGTTGCATCGGCGCTTGTTACTTTACAGTCACGATTAGTGTCGGCGACCTTAAGTGGGTCAACGACTGAAGTTTGAACGGTGTTGTTTGACTGAGCAGTAATCGTGAATTGTAAACCACCGTCGCTGGTAATAAGCTGTTGAGGACATTGCTTACTTGTTCCATTCGTGTAGTTAATTACACAACTTAATCGTCGAGTGGTAGTTGGAACAGAGAACGTTGGCTTAAATTTGGTACTTGCCCCAGCAGCCAATTGCAACGGAACGGTGTTTGACGAACATTTGTTAGAAGAGTCACAGGCTGCGATTGAGACAGATTTTATGGCAGATGAGGAGTTGTTGCGAAGAGAGATGGAGGAGACAATGGAATTGAATGCTGGTTTAGTGGGAAATCTTACTCTTCTACTATCGACAGTCCAGTTAATATCTCTATAGTTGTTAAAACCTGGTGCTTCATAAATATGACACCCTGTTTTTACGCCACTGTTCCCAATTTGGTTACACCCATCACCTGATGGCATGCCTGTAGCTATTACCATACCATTATTGTCAGCAAGTGAAAGTGTCAACCAATAATGGTGACCTTTTTTGGAATTCTCAATAATATGTGTATTTCTTACAGATATGCCATTGGGATTAGCCACCAATTTCTCAAATACACTTTGTGCTGATCCAGGTACTAATTCATTTTTTTCATTGTATTCTTGAATATCGATAATAATCTTGTATTTTTCCTGTCCTTCATTAATAAAGTATTTAACCTTATTCATGAGGGTTAAGGAATTTAATTTGGTTCCATTTTCGCCAGTAGCATTTAAGGTGATCAATTGATCCCATGCACCCTTTGTTTTGTAGCCAGTTCTAAGCGTGTATGCACGGAGAGTATTCTGTTTTTCTGTTCCATCGACTTCATATGTAGTTTCGACTACGTAATAATAGGTAGGAAATGAGTCATCTACATTGTCGATAGTGAAGGTATAATTATTACCGTCGTCCCCAATTGTAGCTGTTTGGAACTCTCCATTTACATCATCGGTTCTATATTTTACATTGACATCTGTTATATCAATCTTTTTACCTTCTAATGAATCATCCAATTTATAAGTCAGTTTACCCGTAACGGTGAAACCAGTTTTTTTGTCGCCACCATTTCCTGGCTTGTCAATTGGTTTAGGTTTATCGTCGTTTTTAGGTTGTGATGATTTAACTCCTGAATCACCTTGGGCGCATGGAACTCCGTTTCCAGTTGATGTGCGTAGATTTTCATCCACCATATAGCATTGGCCCTTTTTTAGCGTTACTGATGTGTCACCATATGTAGTATTTACGCCTGGTCCTGCGTTACATTGTGAGAGTTGATAGGGATTGCCGTTTTTATCTTTTAAATCTATAGCAGAACAAGCGGTGCAATCATCTCTTTTTGGCATTACATCTATAGAATCGGTGTTAGAATCATTTCGAAGTCTAACAACTACTTCGCGTTTTTCATTACGTGGGGCCAAACAATCAAATCGTTTATCAGTAATGCTTTGTGCCCAGTCGTCGGTACCGTTGTATCCGTGTCGACAATCACCATGACTCCATGCTCCCCAACACACGCCTACGCTTTTATTCACGAGCCAATCAAGTTGCTTGGTATTCATGCGTTCACCAACTGGTTCTCCGGTTGGTTCAGGTTTATTCTCATCTCCACCATTGTCGCGTGTAGGTCGGTTAAATGAACCAATGCCGTTAAATCCAGGACACAAGTCGGTTGCCCCAGGGATTTCTTTAATTGCGTAAACATTAGCTACATAGTTGTGTCCTCGAATAAAGTCACCATTACCATTATCGTATGATTTATCAACTCGGCATTCAGCTTTGGTTTTACTAATTCTGTCGCATGTTTTTACAACAGCGTTTGGATTTTGTGTCATATTTACCAGGTCGATGCGGTAGAAATCGCCATTTGATGTATTGAATGGGCATGAACTTGATACAGGATCCCATGAAACTTCTACTCGACTTGTTGACTTTAATTTTGCTCGCACGTTCTTAGGTGTGCAATTATCGGCATTGGCATTGTCTCGCATTACACATTGGCCAGGATTGCCATCGGGAAGTTTTCTAACGATCCAACCGTACCGTGTAACCTTAGTATTGCAGTCAAAGTTGAAGCCATCTGTCGGACTTCCATATTGATCTAAATTGCGTCCGGTAACTGGTTCAGGGCTACTTGGACATCCTCTTCCTTGACAATCTGTTTTTCCTACAATCTGCCATTTATTAGTGTCGATATACAAGTTTACTTGTGCCTTATCGCCCTGATTGTATAGTGCATTTGGATCAGCAGGTGTGCTATTTCGGAATGTAAGACGATCTGTCTTAAATGTATACTTTGATGTTCTTTCTCCATTAATAATTTCTCCATAGTTCTTAAACAATGTGGTTGGTTTTGCCGGTTGTTTATCATTTGCAAGTCCCCACTTATTAAGATCACCCATTTGCGAAAGGGGAATAGGTAATTGAGTTGCTTCATCAACAACGACTGCTGTTGCTTCATAGTTACATGCCATAGGTGAAGGATTGACAGTAGGTGGAACAGAGCTTGGAGTAACCGGTGGACACACTATATTGTTTTGTGGTACCTCGTAATTAATCACCGCTTCTGTTTGACCAGTTGGAATAGTGGCATTAGCTCGAATGTTGCCAAGTTGTGCGGCTGGGAAAGAAACTCTTCCTGGTTCACGGATTAATCCTGTTGATGTGTATTGTGCAAATGCCTGCATATTTTCATAGAATGCATTTGTTACAACAGGTTCCATGCCTCCGTTTGCTCCAGGAGCCTGCAGGTGTTCATAGGAATAAATCCACTTATTTGGATTAACAGGATCTTGTCCAATAAATGATACAGGTCCTGCTGTGTCAATACATCGGGCCGGGTTATTTTTTTCACAAATTATGGTACTTACGCTGTCTGGCTTTTTGCAGGAATTAACCACAATTTCTCCACGTATTTTCGCTTGTGCAGGACTGTTGGTAGGAGCTTGACTAATGGCTCTCGTTGGTGTTACCGATGGATTACATTTAGGATTAAGACTTTGGCACACTCCAATTTGCAATGGGTCATTTTTTGCATGTAAACAGGCGTATCCAACAGGGCATGGATTTGCTTTGGAACATCGTATGTCTCCTCGACAATCGCCAACAGGTGTTATTGAAGGACATGGTTTTTTAGGATCAGGACATCGTTGGGTATCGGTGGGGAGAATAATGGCTGTTACAAATGGTCCGGGTGAAACACGGGTGTCAATAGTTGGTCGAGCTGTGGGTACTTTAATAGTAGGGAATTCAGTTAATACTGGCTTGTCAGTTGGAACTGGTGTATTTGCTACTGTTGGGGTTGGTCCACAGTCAACACCCTTGCCCTTCAAAAAGTTGTGCCATGAGTTCATGTCCATTTCGATAGGATCTTTGAACATAAAGCTCGAACTAGAGCTTACAAACAATCCGGAACATAATGCATTTGTATATGGTGCCTGTAATTTAAGCGTAAAATCCCATGCTCGCCAATTTGCCTTTCCTACATCGGGGCTGTCGCAGTAGGGTCGTGATGTTTGTGGAGCAATGTATTCAACTGTTTTTCCTTCATAAACAATACAATCATCCTTTGGATCTGCATTTGTATTATCACACGCTTTTTTTGGATATCCTTGGTTTGGATCTTTAGGCGTGTGAACCCAGAAGCGCTGCAACTGAGAGGGGATTGTTGCTCCGGTAAAACAGAGTGAACCTCGGATTAATGTGTATCCTGAATTAGGTTGCCCTGGAATAGTGTCTTTATCTTGAAATGTTGGTCCAGTATAAAAGTGAGCTCTATATGTATTATTGTAGGCAAAACTTCCTAGCTTAAGAATATTGTTTTGGACTATTTGCTGAGCCCCAAGAAATGTTCCCGCGGCCATTAATACCAATGTGGCCACGGTAAATAACGTGGCTACTTCTCCCTGACGCTTCCAATTTTTTATTTTCTCTATGTTCATTGTGTGGTGTAAATGCCTCCAACTGTGCTGCCCAGCGTATTTTCGCCGTTGATCGCAGTAAGCGTTTTGGTATGGTCAAAGTCAATAACAACCGATTTTGCTCCGGCTTTTGGAGTAATGGTGAAGCTAAATACGACTCCTTCTTTTCGATCGGTTGGGCTTTGTTCAGAAAGCGAACCATTGTATGTGATTTTTCCATTTTCATCTTTCATACCGATGACGCGAGGGAATACGTTTCCGTTAGTAAGTCCCGAAACAGTGACTTGCTTTGGATCGTACTTTAAAACAACATCCGCAGCTGTGACTGGTAGTTTTGAAAGAACAACATCGACTTTTGTAGCTTGTCCCACTTTTACAGTTTGCTTAGCAGGTGATAAGGCGACCGTTGTAGATGGTTTTGCATTTTCAAGTGCACCAGAAGTTGGTGTGCTAGTTGTGCTTGAATCGGTTCCTGATTTTTTTGTTACGTTGGCTCCTACAATAATACTAATAATAAAGAGTCCAAAAATAATGGCGATCACAGCCATTTTTCGATTTTGATCGAGCTTGTTAAATTCTGCAAGGTCTTGTTTGATGGTACTTGATAGATTTGTCATATTAATTGATTGTAGATAAGTTCGATATTCAATGTCAAGTGGGAAAATGGATACTTTTGAATACACCGCTCGCGGAGGCCTGTCATGCCCTCGTCCCATCGTTTTTTGCGAAGCAAAAAGCCGATAGGACTCCCTCCGGGCATGCCACCCGCTCGCACCGTTTCAAATGCATTAAGAGGAGCTTTTGTGCCTAATATACGGTACCCCCGTATCATATATTACATGTCACTCTGAGCGTTCCGCCCACTGGCGGAGAAGAGTCTCTGTATTTCCTCCTTGACAACATATTATTGATTCTTTTATAGTGAATGTATCGGGTTTAAAAAGTTGAACCCTACAATATATATGAATGTAACGCTCTATACAATTAGTGATGCAGAATCAGATTTTTGCAAGCAGGCTAAAGACTTCCTAAATGCGCACAATATTCCCTTTGAAAATAAAGATGTTGAGCACGATAGAACAGCCCTTTCAGCTATGCTAGCTGTTTCAGAAAACTTTTCAGGCGTGCCAGTTATGGTAGTTGGAGAAGGCGCGGATCAGAAAGTAGTAAAGGGATTTACCCCACAAGAATTTGAACAGGCACTTGGATTATCAGCACAATCTGAACCTGCTGTTTCAATGCCACCAGTGCAAGAAATGCCAGTTGCTCCAACACCATGGCCAGCAGAGGAACAAAAAATAGATCAAAATATAGCACAAGTAGATCAGTATGCCAGTATGCCAGCTGCGGCACCGGTTATGCCACCAGTTGAACCGGTTGCTTCGGTTGAACCGGTTACAGTTCCTGCAGCTCCTGAAGAACCAGTCGTTGCTGAACCAATGGCAACCCCAGAGCCGGCTGCTCCTGCAGCTCCTCCGTTAACACCTCCTACCGACGCTTCTCACGACGATGACTTAAAAGGAATTATGGATACATTATCGCAAAACGGCATGCAAACAACTCCACCAGCTTCAATGGAGCCAACTGCAGTTGTTGCTGAGCCAACACCAGTAGTTGAAGAACCTGTTGCGCCAGCCGTAACGCCTCCGGCGGAATTTACAGCAACGGCACCGGCAAGTCCTGAGCCAGTTACTCCTTCAGTTACCGAACCATCGACATGGGCGAATCAACCGGCTTCAACAATGCCAGCTGCTCCTAGTACCACTGCAGCACCAGCATGGAATAGTGAACCAGCAGCTCCAACTGAGCCCACAGCTCCAGCAGCTGATATGCCTTCTGTTCCCGATTTTCCACAGAAGTAAATGGTGCTAGATTGCTTTTTTGAATGTCCTTGACTTTTGGATGGAATTCACTTTACACTGGATAGTATGAAATTTGATCAAACAACAGTAGCGCAACTAGAAATTGACTTAAATGATGCATTGTTTGATGCCTATGCAGCAAAAAAAGTTACTGCTGAGCAGATTAAGCCAATTGCTCAAGAAGTTGTTGCAGAATTGAATAAAGTAACCTCTCAAGAAACACTGCAAGTATTTTTTGACACAATTGTACAGAATTACGAATTCTTTGGACATTTACGAACAGAGCATAATGGTGCACAGCAAATGAGCGATGAAAAGGTGGTAATCGACAAACTTTCCAAATACATTACTTCATTAGAACCCACCCCTGTTGTAAGTCAATAAATACTATGGCAGAACCAATGGCAGATCCAAAAACAGTAGCGGAAGGAATGTTTCATAGCGCTGAAGGAAAGATTCCTACGGGTGCTACTGAAGGTGAGAAATTAGCGGCAGAATTGTTAAGAGGTCGATCGATACGAACCGTGAGCGGTGAAAAGCCACCTACAGTGGACAGTATGAATGCTACGGTCGACAGACTTATTAAAGATCCTACTGTTAACGTGCGAGCAAAAGATATCCTCCGAGATGCACATGCCATAGCTCAAGGTGGATCCGTAATGGAAAACCGATTATCTACAAGTCCAACTTTACGTAAAAATCTTGAAGGGACAATTATGTCTTCACCAGTTTTGGGGGAAATGTATCGTGGGCTTACCGGGGCACAGAAAGATATCTTTTTGCGTGGTTATCTTAATCGACCCGAAACACGTGATTCGATCATAAAGGGTATGGGTGTAATGTCGGCTGAAAATATTTCAAAATTATTTTCGGGTGATACAAGCGCACGACTTGAAGCTGAATTAAAAGTGTTTGGCGACGAGCTTACCGTGAAAACTGGCCGTCAAGCCGAGTTGAAAAAGCAAATAGATGCAGATGAAAAAGAATTACAGGAATTCGAAACGCGAGCCGAAGGTGGAAAGGCTGTGGCTGGAGATTTGGCAGCTGAGAGAAGCCGAATTTATGCTGATCTGGCAGGTGAAATAGATACCGCAAAATATACTGCGCAAGCAGATGGATTTCGTGCATCTATTGCTAGTTTAGAAGCACAACGAGCTAAGTATCTCACTCCTATTACCCAAACATATGCAGGTCATCCGGCACAAATGGCCGGAGGTTCAAAAGTGCGAGATGCGATGGACCCCAAAATCATGATTGAACATGTAGATATTTCGTCGGCTGGCCCTGCTAAAGATGCCGTTGAGAAACTTGACAAAGAAATTGCTGCATATAAAACACAACTTGCTGAACTTGACGCAAAACAAGAAAAAGCAGTGCAAGCGAAAGCAAAAGCTGCGGCTGACAAAGAAGGGTTAGATTCACGAAAAGCAACGCTTACTGCACGATTAGCTGCCAGTAGAACAGAATTGGCAGCCGTAGATGCTAAAGTATCCGAACTTACATTGGGTATTGCACAACGTAATGCCGACATGCTGGCATTAGAAAACATAGACACACGCCGAGCAGAATTAATTGCGCAAATTGAATCGATTCCTACTCTTGCTTTCTCGGAAACGCTTATGGCAGAACAAGAAGCGTTGGCTAACAAACAGGTAGAGATCCTGAAAAAGGCTGCTGAGAAAGTACGCGATACGGAACCAGGCAAAGCACGACTAGCTATGTTAAATGCGCTGTATCCAACTCCGGGGGGTAAAATAAGCTGGGCTGCGGGAATGGCACCTACTATGGCGTGGGATGCATTACAACGGGGTGATGACGATGCAATGATGACTATATTGTTGGGAAGTGGTAAGGCACCGCTACAAAATGATCATCCTGATATTTATGCACAGATGGTATCTGAAGCAAAGGTACAAATGGCGCGGGTTAGGAGTCGAAAAACGACACCTCGACGTTTTAGCAAAGTATTCGGAGAACGATCAGTTCCTATGACCGAAGCAGAACAAGCTCGATTAATGGCATCATTTAAACCTTCTGAATTACATATGTTAGCAGATATTCCTGGTATGCGTAGCCAAATAAAGGAAGCAACTGGTATTGATTTGGTTGATGGTACCCCGATTGAAGCACAACTTGAAGGAGCCGGACCAAAGAAATGGTGGATACTTGCTATATTATTAGGACTTCCAGTAGTGGCAGCAATGGCAGCAGCAAAGAAGCCGTAAACATTAGTAAGAAAGAGGATTATTCTTCAATTTCAACCCCCAACAATCGTTGGATGACTTCTTTTTTGTAGCGGCGGTCGCCGCGGGAATTAATTCGAATAGCAGGAAGTTTTCCTCGTTTACCCCAACGCTTAATAGTAAGTGGGGAAACACGCAAAATGTCGGCTACTTCACGGATTGTTAACAGATCAGGTAAGTCGGTAAGTGATACCTTGTTATTACTTTTGTTTGATATCGACATGGTGGGAATTATAAAGTATGTAGTAGTTTATGTCAAGAAGAATATGAGGCGCTAAAAATGCTCTGAAATGCTGAGATTCTTCTCCGCCAGAAGCGGATCAGAATGACAGATTCGTTCTGGGCGACAGAATGTACGAGGGTTATGTATACTAGAACTATGTTTATTGGACCATTTTATTTTGACTCAAAAGAGCTGTTTTTGCTGTTTGCGGCGGCTATACTCTTCGTGGCCCGTTTTGTAGGGTGGGCGCCCGTGTGGTTTGATGCTGACAAGCTGTTAACGCTCCTGTTGCTCATTATAATAGTGAAAGGGCTTGTGCCGGGCGTGCATAACCAGGCGTTTTTTGTGGTGTCCGTCGTGGCGCTCATTGCGACGTTATATCTGTCGCTGCCACAGGTGTTACTGTTCTACTTATTTACATTCTTATTCTTGAAGATCTTTCGAGTTATTTAAAACAAAAAAGCTCTCTTGCGAGAGCTTTTAGGTGAGTTCGAAAACTCCCTGAACGCCTGATAATCTACTTAATATTAACAACTATAGACATAATTGTCAAGTGTTAGATTGGCGGAGGGTGAGGGAGTTGAACCCTAACCCTTTCGGGTCGAAACGATTATCAGACGTTCTCTGAGACCGCTCAGATTCACCCTCCAACCGCAGGCATAATATCAGGCAATTATTAAATTCTTATTAAATTTGATGGAGATTCTTCAATCGCTTCGCTCCTTGAGAATGACGAGATAAAGTACTTGTATATTTCCACAAACTTGGTTATAATACTCCTATTCTCACAGACCAGTGGCAGAGCGCTTAAGACCACTGATAGAGAAACATCATGCCTAATAAAGCTAAAATCGATTTTGTATCCTCGTTATATTCCACACTGAACGATTCTAAGAATTTTGTTGTTATTGGATTTGCCGCAACATCGCATAAAGACTTGGAAGAACTTCGCAAAGATCTTCGGGCTGCAGGTAGCAGCATGACCGTAGTAAAAAATTCACTCTTTAAAGTCACCGCACAAAAGCTCAAGCACACCGAACTACTTGAAGCGCTTGATTTAAAAGGTTCTTCAGCCGTCATTACGCTTCCATTAGATTGGACGGCGGCTTTAAGCGCATTCTACAAATTCGCAAAAGCGCATGATACTGTTGGTTTCAAAGCGGGAATTATTGAAAGCAAAACATATGGAAAAGATGATTTGATGAAATTGGCACAACTTCCAAGCAAGGAAGAATTGGTTGTTAAGATCATTCTTTCACTGCGAAGCTCACATACCAGCTTGGTACGAAGCCTTAACTTTAACACACAAAAATTAATACAAGTTATTCAAGCAGCAGCAAACAAAAGCTAATACGATTAGCATTTACACGAAAGGTGGTGACATGTATGGCAGAAAAAAATATTGAAAAAATTGCAGAAGATATAAAAGGATTAAACGCGTTGGAACTTTCAGAACTTGCCAAACACCTTGAGGATGTGTTCGGTGTAACCGCCGCTCCTATGATGATGGCAGGAGCAGCCGCTCCAGCAGCAGCCGGAGAAGCAGCTGAAGAAAAAACAAATTTTGACGTTGTTCTAACCGATGGAGGCGCTAATAAACTAGGAGCTATTAAAGCAGTTCGCGAACTTAAACCTGATTTAGGGCTTATGGATGCGAAGAAACTAGTAGAAACAGCACCACAAACCATTTTGACTCAAGCTAAGAAAGAAGAAGCTGAAGCAGCAAAAGCTAAGCTGGAAGAAGCAGGAGCTAAAGTGGAACTTAAGTAAAACTTGACTTTAATGCCACCCGCATACTACACTGAAGATACCATATGGAATCTCAGGGAAAAATGCTGGTGGCATTGTCGGTATTAGCCTTACTCACAGGTTTTTCTGCAATTGGCTACGTAGCTGTTCAAAAAAACGCAAATGTCGCTTCTCGCGCACAAGTATCTCCAAATGCTTCTGATTCAGTGGTAACTACCTCAACATCTTCATCACCATCTTCTACTACCAACGACTCGGGCACAGTGAGTCAGATAGGTAAAACATGCACTTCAAATTCACAGGGAGACTTTGATTGTAATGGGGCTGTAGATTGTGCCGATGTTTCGTTATTTGTAAGTGAGCTCTCTGGAAAAACAAGCACAATTTCAACCGATGTTTCTGCAGATGGAAAAGTGTCGCTTATAGATTTTGAACGTGCTCGTGCAGCGGTGCCTGCCGGTGCGTGGACTGCCTGTACATTATGAAGCTCAAAGTAATAATTATTGCGCTTGTTGCCTTGTTATCAGGTATTTTTTTCTGGCAAACAACAAATCGATTCTTATATCCGTCTAGAGCTACTTCTTCTACTCCTGCTCCAGGCACCGGTACTGCAGGACTTCCGGCAACAGGAACTGCGTCGTCCGGTACTGGTACAAATACCGATTCGTCAACTCCTTCTGGTTGTCCTATGCGAGCAAAAGGCGATTATAACTGTGATGGAGCAGTAGATATGCAAGACCTTGCTGTGTTCCGGCACGAATATAGTGGTAAAGCTACAACTAAAGAAAGTGATGGAAATGTTGATGGGAAAGTTGATTTAATAGATTATGACGCATTGCGTGTGAATCTATTTCGTTAAAAAAATATGGAATTTACTTTGAAATTTAAATTATTAGTATTGGGCATATTCGTTTTTGTTTCAACGGTTGTTTTTGCAACGGCTATTCATACGTATGTCTTGCGATCTCGCGCGGCAGGCACCAGTATGCCAATTAGAATTACAGAAAAAACAGGAAGCATTTCAGGTACAAAAGATGTAATGGTTAGCTTTACAAACGGCGAGAAAATTTCTGCATTTACGTTTGTACTGAAAACAACCGGTAATGTAAAAGTGCACGAAACAAAAGATCCAATAGTATTGGGTAGTACGTCGGGTTCTCCGGCAGGATTTTTTAGTCCTTTGCAACAAAAAACTATCGAAAAGATATCATATGGAGTAACTCGATCCGATGCGGATTTGCCTATGGGTATTTCGATACCGGTCACACTGCGTTGTGATGGGGTGGGCGCAGGTACTTTTACTATTATGGCGGCAGGGAGTCAGGTTGTAGGAATGGGTAAAGAATTCACACTTGATGCCATAGAGGAAGGTTCGTACACGTGTGCATCTGGTGGAGTTGCACCAACTAGTGTACCGGCAACAGGAATTAGGGCGCATTTTAATCCAGCATCAGCGCAGCTTGCAGTCGGACAACAGGTTTCAACAAGTTTTGTTATTGATGGTTTTGCAAAAGACCAATTAGTTTCGGGTTTTGATGTGAAAATGAAGGTTGATCCAGGAATTGATATTGTCCTTGCGACAGATACCAATACTGTTCCGTCTGAAAAATCTCCAAAAACTACCATTGCTCCAACAATGCCTGTTCCAGGATCAACAAATAGCGATACGGCATCTGGTGCAGGGGGAGCGGGTGGAAGCGGGGGCGGTTCTACAACAAGTCCATTCGCTCCAGAACCGCTTAATCTAGACGTATCCGATTGTAGAACAGTTATAAATGACTGGAATACTACAACACGTATTTTGCGACTTTCACAACTTTGTACGGCTCCAACACTGTTAAATTCAGTTACTATGCCTATTACGTTCAAAGGGGTAGCAAACAGCACGGGTACAATTTCTATTATGGAGTATGAAGTAGTAGGTCCTCAGGCCCCAAATGGATATTCAGTAGCAAGAGAATCATATGCGTTCCAGGTTGGACAAGGTTCAGGTACGGGTGGTCAAGGAGGAAATGTGCAGATTAAGCTGAAACTTCGTTTGCAAGGAATTCAGGCAAAGCCAAAACAGGTAAGTGGATTGCAATTTAAGATAGGTGTTGTGGGTGGATCTCAGACCACTCCTGTTACACAAACTGCATTGTTTATGCCCGATGACTCAGGTATGTATTCTGGAACTGTGGGGTTAAACGTAAATCCAGGCACAGGGTATTGTATTTTAGTCAAAGGACCACAACAATTACAAAAGAAAATTTGCGATCAAAATCCCACAGAGCTAACCGCTGGTTCATATAAAAGTGAAAAAGGCACTATTACACTCGCGGCCGGTGAAAATTCCTTTGATTTCAGTAAAATTTACATGATGAGTTGTGATTTGCCGGTGCAAGATGGAATTTGTAATTCACAGGACTTAGTAAAAATTCGTGCGAATTTGGGAAACATAGGTTCACAAACCAATGCTATAACCGACCTTAACCAAGATACCACTACGAATGGAACAGACTGGGCATTGGCACTTTCTTCGTTATCAGTGAAATTAGACGATTAATATGCATATTTCTAGAAGAGTATGGTTAATGACCGGTACAATGTTTTTAGTCTCGTTATCGCTGGTGCTCGTTTATTTATATATGCAGCTTCATTCTTTACCAGAAGTAACAAAAAGTTCTCTTAATCCAATTATTGCGGTAACGCACCCAGGTTCACTTGCACTAGAGACCGATAATAATGCGCAAACTTTCGCAGCTAATAAGGAAATTGCGGTTATTGTGAGTGGGAATTCTAAGAACGTTCCTGTAGGTGGGTATGACGCGGTTATCACGTACGATCCGATGATGCTTGAATTTATTGGTGCTAAAAATGAAATGGATGATTTTGACTTTTTTACATCGCAAAAAACGGGGGTAGTTTCATTAACGGCAAGTCTTACATTAACGAGCACACCTGTTGCGTTAACAGATGCAATTTTAGCAACACTCCGATTTAAGACAAAAAATGAAGGAAAGACATTTATTCGTTTCCAGTATGAACCCAATAAGACTACCGATTCAAATTTACTTTCTAATAAAGCAAAAGATATTTTAGGCTCTGTTGGTAATCTTGATATTGTTGTTGGCAAGCAATTAACAATCAATTTGGCTCGGCCAACTGAGTATAATGGGAAAAAGGTTACACTCGTGGAAGTAGAAATTCCGCAAGCAACATGTAGAGATTGCCAGAGCTTAGTGAGAATAGCTATTGAAGAGAATGGAAAAACAGAGGTACTGCAGTATAAAAATGGCGGTATAAATGGCCTCGTTGAACGAGAAAAGAGTATTGGTAAGACTGTATATCGACTTGAAGATGCGAGTCAAACAACAGCACGGTTGATTGTGGGAGAGCGATAAAGGTATGGGGGGGTGTCATTCTGAACCGGAGGTGAAGGATCTAGGTGTTATGGAGATTCTTCGCTACGCTCAGAATGACAAAAGCGGGTCAGAATGACAAGTAAACAATATGGAAGAAACACAGCAACATATGAGGGTAGAAAAAAAAGAAGTTTTCATTATTGCATCGCTTATGCTTGGAGTGCTTATGCTCATGGCGCTCACGTCGCTTCGCGACGCTCGCACCCGTCAAAAATCGCAGGCACAAACGCCGGTAGAAATTGGTATACAAACGCTTTCTCCTTTGTCGGATGTGCAGCGAGCAACGCAGTCGGCTAGTATTGATATTCGCGCAAATGGCGACAATAGTACGCAGGTTTTGTATGATGCAGCAGCAACGGGTGAAGCGGCGGTACTTGAATTTATGGACAAGAATCCGCTTATTGATACAGCCGCGCTTTCAGATGATACACAAGTTCGTGGAGTTTCAACAGAAGGAGTCAAACAACGTGTGCTTCCTACAAATTTTCGACAAAATTCGGCGCTCTCACGAACATTAACCGACAAAATGTTTAAAAATAAACAGGAAGTGAAGCACTATTACTACACACAAAAAGTAAAAAACATTCCAGTTTTTGGCACTACAGTTCGTTTTGATGTGGCGGGAAATGACAAGGTAGTCGGGGTAGAAGGAGACTATGCGTTGTCCGACACTACTGCACCCGTCGTACTTACACAAGAACAAGGTGTTCAAAAGGCTCTTGAGCGAGCCAAAGTCGATATGCGCGATCTATCAAGTCAAGCGAATCCTGTGGTGTGTGGTAATGCGCCTGTATCACAAAAAATTTATAATGAAAAAGTTCTTGGAATTTCAAGCAACGAAACAAACCATGTTGTTCTTGAAGTTGTGGTGTGTGATGGAAATGATGTTGCGTTTAACACATTCAGGCACATGTATTTAGTTTCTTTGGAATCAGGAAATATTCTTGCAGATGGTAGTCAAATTTTTGAGGCAATCAACCGCAAGGTATATAACTGTAAAACAGCAGGTTGTTCAAAAGATAGGTACGGACGTGTTACAGCAAGTGGTTCTGTAACTCGAGCAGAAAATCAGGGGCCGGTTGGTGAAACAGATGTTGATAATGCATATGACATTTTAGGAGAAATCTATAACTTTTACTTTAATTCATTTGGGCGCGACGGCATCGATAATCGAGGTGGCCCCTTAATTGGATATGTATACGCGCCAGTACCAAATGCACAATGGGATGGTACTTCCATGTTTGCAAGCGCCAGATTTCTTGGGAAGGATATTTGGGCCCACGAGTTAACCCATGGAGTGACGCAGTATTCTTCAGGTTTAGGGCCTACAACCACGATGTATCAGGCACGAGCACTTAACGAAAGCATTTCAGACATGTTTGCGTATGGTGTTGATTCTGCAAACTGGACAATGGGTGAAACCAGTAAAGCGGGAGTGATTCGAGATATTGCAAATCCAAGCAAATTCGGTCAGCCAGAACGTATTTTTGATTCGCGATTTGCATGTAATGGAGAAGAGCATAAAACTAACGGACCAACAAATAAGGCATTTTTTTTAATGACTGCAGGAGGTACGTTTAATGGATGTACCATTAATGGAATAGGTAAAGAAAAAAGTCTGGCGGTTATTTATAAAGCAAATACAGCCTACTTGAAACAGAATTCGGGTTTTTTTGACTTTAACAATAAGGTAAACCAAGCATGTGGTGATTTATACGGTGCCTCATCAGCAGAATGTGCAAATGTTGCAGCTGCCATGCAGGCGACTGAACTTGATCAAGATCGATGTGGATCGGGAGTATCGCGCAAGACGCCAATTTGTGCAGGGGGCGCACAGCCAACAGTTGGTCAAACACAACCAACAGCACAACCAACTCCTCAACAAGCTCGCCCGACAGTTCCCACTGCTCCGTTGCCAACGACTGTTAGTTCAAACCCACCCCCAACAGTCCCAACTGGTATAACAGGAACACCTTCACGTCTTGCAAGTGTTGTGGTGAGTCCATCAAGTATTTCGGGAGCCGTTGATACTCAAGGAACTGTTGATATACAAGTAAATCCCGGAGAATCACAGGTTGTTAGTATTGAGGCATATATTGCATACGATGATTCGCAACTTGAGGTAGTGACTATTAAGGATGTGTCTGGGTTTACCCTTACCAAGAAAGATGTATCGGTTCCTGGAAAAATTGTGTTGGAAGGTAAAGTTACAGATCCCCGATATCCAATTACTTCCACAAGCACTGTTGCGCAAGTTGTCTTTAAAGTCAAAGTCGCAGGAACTGCAGGTGTAAAGGTAGAGGAGACAACCAAGGTAGTGACTCCCAAAGACATCGCGCTTAATCTGGCTATTCGATTTCAGGGAATCGATAGAGCTCCATCGCGTAATGCTGGTCTTATTACTGCTCGAATTGGTATAACTGGCGAAGGTATTGAAAATCCTGAAACAAAATTGGTGCAGCTACAAGCTGATAGCAGTGGAATTTTTTATGGTGACGTTTCATTTCCTACGGTGACACCCGGAAAGAATTATTGTGTTACGGTGAAGGGGCCGCTCCACAGCGCGCGAAAAGTTTGTCATACAAAGCCTTTGGAAGCCCAAAGTGGGGAATATCGTCGAGGTAGCTCAACCATATTGCTTACCGCAGGTGCAAATGAACTTGACTTTACGGGGATACGCATGATGGTTGGTGATGTAGACCAAAATGGAGTAGTTAATTCGTTCGATTTATACTCTGTGCGTTCTGCAGTTAGTGGAGAAGGTCAGGTAAATCTAGATCGTTGTGACGTT
Organism: Candidatus Roizmanbacteria bacterium; assembly: GCA_038127095.1. GTDB lineage: Bacteria > Patescibacteriota > Microgenomatia > UBA1406 > HO2-37-13b > 2-01-FULL-39-24. Next base: position 37,690 of record JAYPGZ010000005.1, read on the forward strand.
AATTTCGACAATGTTTGTAATGGTGTAGATTACGCCTTAATGGTTGCTGCAATTACAGTAAAAACAGACGAAGAATAAGGTAGGAATGTGTTTATTTTCAGATAAACACAAAGCCTAATATGTTGACAGAGTCAGCTTGACATTTATAGCAAAATTTTTCATAATCAAACTATGCAAGAAAATTATCACGGACGTCTTTTTATGACGGGAATTATGTCGCTTATTTTTATATTAGTCATTATTTTAATTGGCGTAATTTTTGTGACATATCGGACTGGTAATTCGGGTGTGCAAACAACAGTAGATTCGCAGACTGCACAAAATAATACCAATATACCGGTATCTACAACTGAGAAGCCAAAGTATAACGGGACTTTCTTTATGAAAATAGCTAATGATGCGCGTGAATTTTCAGTTGGCGATACCATAGAAGTGGAAGTTTTTGCAGATTCTGATGGTCAAAACATAGTGGGATACGATTTAGATGTTGAAATTGCCGGTGGCGCGCAGTTTGCAAGTGCGCAATCAGCTATTGAGGATTTTGATATGCATCCAACTTCTCGAAGTGGTGGAGTTTATTTAACGAGTTTGAAAGATTTGGCGTCGAATACACCTTCAACATTTGTTGATAGTCAAATTGCAACAATTATGCTTACGGCAACAGCCCCAGGTACAGTTACAATTACTCCTAAGTTTGTATTGGGCGATACGCGTCATTCTAATCTTATGAGTGTTGCAAGTGAGAGCGTATTGGCTTCGGTAGAAGGGGTGTCGGTCATTGTTCGGTAATATTAATATATGAATATTTCACGGTACATAGTAAAAAAAATCAGCACATCAGTTTTTTTAATGGCGGTTTTTTTTATTGTTGCGAGTACCCAGTCATCGGTACACGCGGCAATGCTTCAGTTTGATCCGGCAACCGGAAGTGGTGCAATTGGTGAAACCGTTGATTTGGGCATTGTTGTTAATGCCGGTTCAGATGAAATTCTTGCAGTCGATGCACAGGTTCGATACGATAAAAACATTTTGGAAGTGCAAAATTGCACAGATGGCACATTTTTAAAAGTCGCACGTAAAGATTTTGCAACACCTGGTCAACTTTATATTGCTGGAATCGTGGAAGATCCGGGAAGTCCAGTTACGGGGAAGGGTACTATGGCAACTTGTACGTTTAAGATAAAAGCAAATGCTACCACAAACGTTACGTACTTGTGTACGCCGGGTGAAACCGCAAGCGATTCAAACGTAGCCAAAAACAATGCAGATGCAACCGATGTTATTCAGTGTTCCGACAATGGAACTGCAGTAATTACTGCGGGAACGGGTGTGGGTGGATCGCCAACCACAACTCCAGCAGGTGGTCAGGGAGGTTCAGGTACCATTCCTTCCGAACTTCCCAAAACGGGAATAATTGATGAGCTTATGAAATTTGCTGTTCCTGGTGCTATACTGGTTGCTGTTGGTTTAGTAACGAAAGCTCTTTTGAAATTATGAATAACGATAAGGTACTAAAATGGGCGGCAGTGGGTGTTGGGTTGGTAATTTCTATGGCTGTAGTGTGGTTTGGATTTACGCTGGTAAGTCAGCGTTTTGGAAAAGCGGCCGATTTGAATGTATCGAACTTTAACTGTGAACCGACAGGTGAAAATTCATTATTGGTAACTTGGGAAGATACTTCTTCGCAAAAAGGAGTTGTGTATTATCGTCCTGCAGGAACAGTGAACAATCTTATTAGTCTCGAAGAAAATGTTCCGCAACAGGGCAGTACTGGTAATCTGCATGAAGTTACGCTCCATTTGCTTACCGCTGGAACTTCGTATGATATACAGGTAGGATCAGGCGACGAGCCTGAAGCCGACGTTCATTCATGTAGTACTAAACAAGGTCTAAGTGTGAATACAGCAATTCCAACAGTTTCATCAGTAGGGCCTTCTGCAACTCCTGCACCTACAATTCCATCACGACTGAGTGTTGAAGAAATAAAAGATCGTTACCGTGATGGAACGTTTAAAAACGGAGAAGATTGTGCAAGTTCTTCACAAACAACGGCGCTTGACTGTGCTAAAGCAGCACGTGCGCTTTACGGGGTACAAGGACAAAGTGTAAGTCGATAATAGGCGTAATTACGCTGCTAAAGGTTTTGAAGATACTGCGGGTGCTTTTACATGAGCGAGCATTACAATAGGTTTTTTATCTTCTGCTACATCTTTTTTAATTCTCTTGATGCATTTTGTGCACAACTTTACCGAGACTTTCATGTCGTCTAATAAAATACTTACCCGTTGTAGGTTGGGTTTGAATGCACGAGCGGTTTTTACAGCGCGTTTTTTCCATCGTCCTCCAGCCACACCACGATGATGTGTGTGGGAACGGCCCATGACGGTTCCTTTTGCGCAAATGAAACAAATGTTATTCATAAATATTATTGTGTCTTTTTAAGAGATCCTTCGGTTTCACCTCAGGATGACTGTTTCTGTTTAACTCTAATACTGTATAATAACATAATTACCCACGTAAATCAATCAAATGTTACTTTCAACCCTTTTTCAAAGTCCACTGTCGTTCGTAATATTCGTGAGTGTTTTACTGGTAACGCTTGCGGTTCATGAGTATGCGCATGCGCGAGCAGCAGATGAACTAGGAGACCCTACGCCACGGCTCATGGGGCGACTGACGCTTAATCCACTTGCGCACGTCGATCCGATTGGTTCGCTCATGATTCTTCTCGTTGGATTTGGATGGGGAAAACCGGTGCCGTTTGATCCGTACAACCTAAAAAATCCTCGAAAAGACAGCGCAATAATTTCGGTAGTAGGACCTGCTTCAAACTTTATTATGGCAATAGTCGGAGCAATCTTGTTGCGAGTTTTTATGAATGTCGATGCAGGTATTTTGTCATCACTATCGATTCTTATTTTGCCTTTTTTTGTACAAATTAACCTTGTGTTAGGACTATTCAATCTACTTCCATTTGCACCTCTTGATGGTTTTAAAGTTGTTGGGGGAATTATCCCTGAAGATCAAGCAAAAGAATGGTATTCGCTCGAGAAATATGGAATGTTATTTTTGCTCGCATTTATATTGCCACTTGCCGGCAACCGTTCGATGCTCGATATAGTGCTTGATCCTGCAGTGAGCTATTTGTATCAGCTGTTAGTTCCTCGTTTAGCATTTTAAAAAGTAACCAGTTCGCCGTCTTCTTCGCGATACAGTGTATATCCTTGTTCTAGCACGCGTTTGGTGAATAAAATACCGTTAAGGTGATCCATTTCATGCTCGATAATTGTCGCTTCAAAGCCTGAAAATTCATCGGTGTGTGTTTTGTTGTCAAGGTCGGTATACTCCAAAACAACCTTTTTGGAGCGTACTACCTTTCCCCAAATGCGGGGAATTGAAAGGCAGCCTTCAAGGCGCGATGTTTCATCGTTTTCAGATTTCTTTGCATGCTCATGTTTGACTGCAGGAGTTGTGGTAATAATGGTCGGATTAATAAATGTTTTTATCGGTGCTTTTTTATCTTTTTTTATAATAAACAGTCTCAGACCAACTCCAATTTGGGGAGCCGCAAGTCCAACGCCTTCGGGATCATGTTGGGCAAGTAATGTTTCAATCATGTCGTCGACCAGCTTCTTCATTTTTGCATCGATTTTTTTTACCGGACGTGAAGGTGTGGTTAAAACAGTATGTGGTGCGTGAACTATTTTCATAATTGGTGTCATTCTGAGTGAAACGAAGAATCTCCGTTTATCACCTCGATCCTTCGGCTACGCTTCAGGATGATTAATAACTTTCGCTACTATTATACTAATTCCCAGTAATCCAATGGCGCCAAAACCTATGTATTCCAACAGTTGTGGCCAGAAAAATACGCGGATAGCCCCTTTTGTACCAGCTGGAACGACCCATCCGTTTGACCAATTATTTACCTTAACATGATGTTTCAGTTCTTGGCCGTTGATGTATGCTTTCCAACCACTATTGTACGCCTGGTTATATACGATTGTTTCCTGCTTGCCGACAGATAAGACCTGACTTTCAAAAGGTAAATTGTGGCTATTTGTAGGTTGCCCTTGTGTGCCTGCAGGAGCAAAATAGAGAGCTTTTAATTGTTCAAGCGGCATACGGTATACCTGCAAGCTAATAAGCGCATTTTCAGACGCAAGACCTTCGTACGAATCATTCTGGAAACCGAATACATATCCTCTACTGTATCGATTCCCTGTGGGCAGAATATAGTATGCAACGTCTTCACTCAGGCGATCTTCAATTATTGTGCTGCCTGTTGTTTCACTTTGTGCGTAGAAGAATAAACGCTGGCCACGAATATTTTCATTTTTAATTCTCACGATGTATGCTTGATCATGGGTAATGTCGGGTAGGGAATAGGTAATACATACGGTGAACTTTTGACACTGAACAGGCGTTGCCTTAGTGGTATCGATAGAAACATAAGAATGTTTTTGAAAAGAAACGGTTAATGCGCGCTCTTGCATAGTTCCTTGCAGCAATGAAGTATCGGCATTTGAAAATAATGAATAGTTTTCATCGGTAAACGGCAATTGTGTAGTGAGAGAAAATGTATTAGCATTTTCTGTAAGTTTCCACGTTGGCGGAGTGAGTTTTTTTTGGGAAAATACGTCGATAAATGGGAAATAATAGTCAAATCTCTCTTTTTCTAAAGGAAGCGGGCTTCGGTAATGACCAACTATTGCGTATGCGGTATCGTCGTTAGTAATGACGCTTTGTGAACCAACTACCGGTATGCTTGTAAGCTGGGTTACAAATGGAACGGCGTTTTTGACTTTGTAAATTGAAATGGCGCCGAATGTTTTCTCATGTTGTATAAACTCATTGGTAGCCAAAAGCTCCTGCACTTTATTGGCTAAAAAAGCCTTTTGGTGGGTAGACTGTGCTAGTACACTCTTATCAATAAGAACGTAATGAATATTGTATTTCTTAAGTACCGCTGCTACCTTTGAGGCTTCTCCTAAAGCTAAAGCATGCTTCATTTCCCATAAATAGCTTTCAGAATGTGTGCTCCATACATCAAAAGTAGGCGAAACTATTGGCTGTTCAATACCATACCATAGAAATCCGGATCCAGCGTATCCCCACGAATAGTGATACCATCCCCAAAATGAATCTTGGGGCAACAGGGCAATGCGATTGTCTTTAGGAACCGTGCGAAAATATTCAATAGTTTGGAAATAGTCGGCAGGAATTTTCACGCGAACGTGTTGTGAGAATAAATTTCCGGTGAAAACAGGGAAGGAGACGATGGCTATTAGTATCAAAGAGATTATTGTTAAGAGTATGGATCCTACTGATTGTTGCGCTTTGTCATCCTGAGAGAGCAAAGCGACCGAAGGATCTCCGTGTGAGTATTTAACACCTAGATTCTTCACTACGTTCAGAATGACGGCAAGTCCCTGCATAAAAAAGTAGCTTGAAACGAGTGCCCAAGGAACCGCAAATTTGGTAAAGGGAGCACGGAACATTTGAGCAATGAAGCTATTTCGGGAAATAAGCTCGTTCAACTGTGAAAATATAGGCGTATTTGAAAGTAATGCAACAGCACAGAGCAACCAGATTCCAACGAATGGAGCTCTGTACGTACTCTTACGTGTGATTCCGAGAAGAATTATGGCGAACACACTCCATGAAGCGATCTGGACGACTGGATTTTCCAGGTGCTTGTGCCACGGTTCAAAGAGCGGTTTTTGATCAGTTCCTTTTAAGTCATAATAAAACCCTTTAAACGTAGCAAATGATGACATGTTTCCACGAGCTTTATTTTGAAGTTGAACATCTTGTGTGGCGAGCTGATTGATTTTGGCATTTTCCACTGTTTGCGATCCCCCTTGTGCTAAGAAATACACTTGTGGAAGTATCCAGAAAAGGTTGGCGATGATGATGAGGAAAAATGCAACGATGAGTTTTTTGAGCCGATTCACGCGCGGTGCTTTTTCAGATCTGCTGAAAAGGTGCCATGCTCCAATCACTCCCAAAACCAACATGTACACGACAAACAGTGTTTGCACGTAAAAACTTGGTGTCGCAAGTACATTGATTAGAAAAAGGAGTACTATGTCATTTCGACCCAGAGCGTAGCGGCGGGGAGAAATCTCGGATACAGTGCGCAAAAATATCCAAATCAACCAGGGAAGGGAAGCGAAAAAGATTGAGAATGGCTCAAAGGGAAGGAAAAAAAGCTGAACGGTGGCGAAGTTTAAGATGTAGAAGAGGGATCCTATGAAGGGAAGTTGAGACCCTTCGCTCTGCTCAGGGTGACTCGATTTGCGCTCCTGACCAAGCAACTTAAACATTCCCAATCCTCCAACAGCCAGCATTCCAATATGAACAACATGTCGAATAAGACTCTGTGGCATTATAAGCGATATCGCCCATACTCCTACCGCTCGTAGCAAATCGCTTGCGTGCGCCATGCCGCCCACAAGTCCAAAACTCTGATATTCTTGCCATACCGCAAACACTGCTCTTTTTACTGCTAAAGTCGGAGCAAGTTCTGTCTGTAAGTTATCCCAGCCGGTCAAATACGTTCCAAAACGGTAATTTACCAGTCCAATAATGGCTACTACAAGGATAAGAGTAATATGGTTGCCAAAACGCGAAAGTAACGACTTCATGGTTATTTGCGCGCAAACAAAACTTTAAACAGGGGAATTAAGTCAGAAGGAGTACTTGACATCAGGTGGAGGTATTTTTTTGCAACACTACTAATATGTCGTTCTTTTGCAAGCGATGCTGAAAATTCAACAAATTGGTCATATTTAGACTGAACTATATCGAGCTTTTTCATAAAATCTCGGTGGTCTAAATCAAACATTACATCGGTAAATTTAAGATCGCTTTTTTGCAAAGCCAAACGCATATCATCATTTTGGAAATATGCATGTAAATGTGAAGAAAATAAAACGGGTTTTTGGTGGGATAATGCATGCGCAAGCGGGCCCGAAGATGACATGAGAACACGATATGGAAACACAACCACATCGCTTGCAGCAAAATAACGATTGATGAGTTTTTCAGGTATAAAATCGGTATGCACAATATTGGCACTGTTTTCTGCACGTTGTATAGTTTGGGAATAATATTTTTTGTAGTAAGCCTTATCTTTTAATGTGGCACTTGCTCCTCCGGCGAGTAATAGCTTTATATTGGTATTTTTTTGTCGATCAACTGTTTTTACAATCCAGTCAGATCCTTTATACCAGTTCACAAAGCCAAAACTCATAATTACAAAGTCGCGTTTTGCAATATTAAGTGCCTTGCGTGCGTTATTTTTTGTAAGTGGTCTGCTAGAAACTACCGCCAAAGGAACAACATTAATTTTGGAAGCGGGAATAGAGGTACTTAATTCATGCAGTAACTGTGATTCAAATACCAATATATTTTGACTCAAGAATCCAACTGCAGTATAAAAAGCATGAAGACCCATTGAAAGTATGCGTAGAAGTAGACTATTTTTAATATTTATATGATGAGAAATACGTGAAACATCGTTTACTACCTGATGAAATTCAAAAGTAATCGACTTTCCCAGAAGACGTAAAAATGAAAGCAATACAGGAATTCCGATGACTGGGCTTAGTCCGCCGAACACGTTAAATTCAAATTGAAACAACATTTGGTGAACTTGATCAAAGCGAAGAGCAGCTTTGGCAATGTGAAATAATGCAGTTATTGATCCTTTTTTCCACACACGAAGCACGATTATATTTTTCCCATCGCGGGTGACTGAAGAATCGATTGATGTATTTCCTGTTTTTTCGGCAAGCACCACAATGCGTTTGCCTTGTTTGGCAAGTTCGCGTAGCAAGCGTTTACTATGCCAGGCAACTGCGGTTCGATCGGCAATGTTGTTTCCACGTGAAGGATAGCTGGTGACTACCAGCATAGAATCAGGGCGATTAAATTTGTTTAATAATGTTTTCATATATTCACCGTCATTCCGAGCATAAGCGAGGAATCTCAGTGACGTGCCTTTAAATACAATCTTGCGATTATCGTTAAAGGTACGACCCGAAGAGGAAACAAAATGACTGTGCAAGCACAGATCAAGCTGCTCCTCTTCGGGCCAATTGGGTTTTTGGGTTACTAACTCCTTTCTTCTCACTTAGTGAGAATCATGGTCAGTTGAGACCGGGGCAGGCAGGGTAGTTTGCCTTTTCGCCATCGGTGATGACGAGATGATCTCCATGACCATCATATCCATACAGCCAACACGGGTTGTTTCTGTCGCCTGCATCCCAGTCGAAAGTGCCATTCCTGGCCTCATCGACTTTGCAGGTCTTGCAGACAACCAGCTGGTCGCTGTTAAAGGATCCGTCCTGCCAGGTCGGCTGGGCGGGTGGTGGCGGTGGTGCTTCCACAACGGGGTCGCCGTTAGGCACGACCTCGTATTGGGGCTCCGGAGTGGGCGGTACTGCGGTGGCAACTACGATCAGTTGCCTCGGGGTGGCCTTCGGAACAAACCGACGGTTAATCGTTCCCTTGGGAACGAAGCGACGGTTGATCTGGCCGCTGCTGAGCGGGACTGGAAGTCCTCCGCAACTGGTCGGCCTTGGGAAACCCAAAGCGTCCATAACCCAACCGGGCATGCCACGCGTTCTAAACCATCCTTCGCAGAACAGTCGGTTAGCCTCGCTTACGCGATTCTCGTTCCAGACTGTTAAGCCGAATGTACCACCGATACGGGTGAGGAAGCCCCACAGATCGCCTCCGAGTGAGACAAACTGATGCGGGTCTCCAATGAAACCTTCTACCAGACAGTTTCCCATATGGAATGGGTTTGCCGGCAAAAAGCCTTCCTTGTAGTGCCAGGCGTGAGTATGATCAAGCTGCATGACCTTTTCCCATCGGGAAGCAGAACCACCAAAGGTGATTTCGGCGTCGCGCTGAGTTTGGGGCCAATTTGCCAAACATACCGTAGGCACGTTTGTCGGTTCCGGCGTTTCCGTCGGAATGAGTGTCGGTTCGTCGGTCGGGACGCTGGTGGGCGTCTTGGTCGGCGTACGACTTGGACGAGGTGTCCAGGTCGGTTCCGGCGTTGGCGTACAAGTCGGTTCCGGCGTCGGTGATGGACACTCAATGATCCTGCACCAGATCGGCGGTTTTGTCGTAGCCGTCGGACTCGGAGTCGGCGTGCACAAGCCTGGGAATGCCTCGCACGGGTCGCCAATTGGCGGTTTCGGTGTAGTCGTCGGTGTTTCCGGACACTCGCCATTCGGTCCCGGGTAGGGACAGCTTGGCTTGTCCGTTGCCTTCGGCGTGTTCGTCGGTGGATTCACAGGCGTGTTCGTCGGCGTCAAGGTTGACGTCGAGGTCGTGGTGGCCGAAGCTGTGGCTGTCGTCGGGCTGCTAGTGACCGTCGGGCTAGGCGTAACTGTCGGGCTTGGCGTCCACGTAGGCGTGTTGGTCGGTGTAGCCGTAGGCGCGGTTGGGCTTGGCCCAGTCGTGCTTGTGGCTGTCGTTGTCGGCGTCCGGGTGGGCGTCGAGGTCGTGGTGGCCGAAGCCGTGGCTGTCTGCGTGTTCGTTGGTTGCGTCGTCGCAGTCGGCGGATTTGTGGCCGTCCTCGTCGTGGTCGCGTTGGGCGTGACCGTTGCCGGGGGGCATTCAACCCAAAGTACTTGGTAGACCTTAGTCCCGTCCGAGCAATACGCCAAGTGACCTACCAGCCAACACTCAGTCTCTGGCGGAGGCGCCTGGACACCGTACTGTGTGCAATGTGCCACACAGTTCGTGCCATTCACCTTAACCGTAAAGGTTGCTGGGTTGGTCCTCGTGACCTGGTTGTCGTCATTCGTTTGTCGAACAACTTCAACCTGCTTCGCGCCAGGCAACCTTCCGCCCGAAAGCTCGATGAGCTTTTGGAGCGAATTCGCCAAGGCGGTCTGGGTGATGGCACTTGCTGCCATGAACTCACCCATCTGACGATCGAACTCTTGAAGCTTTTGGAGCTCCTCGTTCGTTTCGACTTGGGCCTCCGTCAGCGGGGCGACCATATCGCTGAATTCCTTGCGGATTTCAGTAAGGTCGTTAGGTGAGACCAGCTCGGTCTCGGGGTTAGGTGCGCTTGTCGGCGTTGCCGTGGGTGCCTCTGCAGCAAGCGTTAGCCCAGGCTGGGACATGTACGCGTTGATGCGGTCAAGCGTGTTACAGCTGGTGGTGCTGAGTGCCACGAGGCACAACAGCATCGACAGGATTCGGCTTTTCATGATCGGCACTCCTAGTAACTCGTCAGGGCGTGGTTGTCGTGGTCGTCGTGGTCGGTGCGGTCGGCGTGGTTGTCGTGGTCGGTGCGGTCGGCGAGGTCGGAACCGGGGTCGGCGTTGCCGATGGTTCGAACCCATCGATGATCTTGTCGACGATCATTTTGATCACCTTGTAGGCAACCAAACTGACCAGGATGAAGACGACCTCGATGACGGCCCAGGCGAGCAGCATAGCCCACCAGTAGTCCTGCAGGCCGAACATCTTGACGGAGACGATCACTCCGACAGTTCCGAGGATCACTCCGCCGAACACAGCGGGGATCAAGATCGCCAGCATGAACACGTGTGCGATGGTCTTCTTGGACATGATCTGCCTCCTAGGGCATGGTGCGCTTTTCAGCGCTGCGGGGTTGCCTGAGCTTCAGCCGTCATGAATACCCATGTCGCCGTTTGAATAGGCGTCGGGGTCATGGTTGGCGTCGGGGTTGAGGTGGCCGTTGCCGTCGGCGTGGTTGAGTTGATCAGACTTATCCAATATTTGCCGAAGAAGATGAATGCGGCGATGAAGACTACCGCGAGCAGGAAGTCGAGTGTCCTGTGGATCCTTTCCAGCTGTCGAAAGACCTCGTCGAGTTCGCTTGACATCTTTGCCTCCTTAAGGCAACTAGCGCCAAGGGCGCGCGGAAGTTTACTTGAGAACGAAGCCAAAGGCGTCCATGAATGCCCATACGGCTATCATGGTGCCAATTAACCCGCACGTGAAGGAGCACGCAAAAAAAGCGAGCATGCGCCGTGGTGTCCGTGGCTCTGGGGCAAGCACCCATGTGCCGAGCGCCGTGAACCACAATAGGAATGTAATTCCATTGACCCACTGAAGCTGTAATTCCACTCTACCTCCTACAGTTCCTTTTGTACAGCAAGCGCTGACTGGTTCGGTGGTCAACAAAACTGCCTGCAGTATGGACATTGTCAAGACGACAATTCCGGTGCAGCAGTGATAACTGGCATCAATTAAGTGCCAGGTTGTTTTCCTGCAGAGACTGAAAAGTCTCTGTCCGGCTGTCCGCCATTTTCCTCCTTTCTGCCTTTTTGAAAATGGGGAACCAGAGAATTCAAGATTCATTATTCATAAATCCTCAGATTCCCCATTTTCACTCTTAATATAGTTAATTTAGTAACCTTTTCCATAACGCCGAGATCCTTCGCCCCAAAAGGGACTCAGGATGACAACTGTTATGGAAGTAAACCCAATTGTAAAAGTGCTTATTTGGAAACTATGAGTAGAAAATAAATCTCTACCATCTTTCCCAAAAAATCCAACATTTTACCTTACGTCAGCCGGATGCAAAACCCGGCCTTTTGGGGTAGAAAATGTAACCTATAGTTTATCAAATTTTAGGCCTAATGTCAAATTTCACCCTGCGGGTTCAAATGCTACTTTTCATTCAAAATTTCTGTGCTACAATACCCCTATATGTTTACACCAAATCAAAAAATGCTTTCAAATTACGCGCATGTGTTAACTGACTTTGCCTTGGGCAGTGGGGAGGGAATTAAGAAAGGTGAAGTTATTTTTGTGCAATTTGATTCTCCAGCTTTGCCACTCGCACAGGAAGTGTATCGGGCAATTCTTCAAAAAGGCGCACACCCCATGGTCAAAATGAACGAAGATAGCTTTAGTAAGATTTTTTACGATGAAGCCAGCGATGATCAATTGGAATTTTTCCCCAAAAAATATCAAAAATCGCTTATAGAAACCATGGATCACCGCATGTATTTAATGGCTGATCGTGATCCGCTATACCTAAAAGACGTTGACCCCGCAAAAATGATGAAGGCTAACAAGAGTCGAAAAACGCTTAAAAAGTGGCTTGATCAAAAAGAAGATGCCGGCAAACTAACCTGGACGCTGTGTTTATACGGTACGCCAGGCATGGCAAAGCAGGCTGGGCTATCATTGCAGGAATATTGGGAACAGATTGCAGCCGCATGCTTTTTAGAAGAAAAGAATCCCATAGCAAAGTGGCAATCGGTGTTCAAACAAGTTGAACAAACTATGCAGAAATTGAACTCACTGCCAATAGATAAGCTTCATGTAGTTGCTAACAAAACCGACTTATGGATTAGTATGGGTGAAAAACGTAAATTCATAGGGGGTTCTGGTAGAAACATCCCAAGTTTTGAAATTTTTACGTCGCCCGACTGGCGAGGCACAAATGGGCATGTATATTTCGATTTCCCATTGTATCGATATGGGAATATTATTAAAGATATTCACCTTGAATTCCGCAATGGCCGGGTTGTCTCTGCACGGGCTGGAAAGAACGAAAACCTTATAAAAGAGCTTATTAAGCAGAAAAATGCCGATAAAATGGGTGAATATTCGCTTACCGACCGCAGATTTAGCAAAATTTCCAAATTTATGGCTAATACGCTGTTTGATGAAAATTATGGTGGCGAGTTTGGAAATACCCATTTGGCTTTGGGATCATCATATCATGATACCTACACCGGTAATGCAAAAAAGCTCAAAGACGCCGATTGGGCAAAACTGGGGTATAACTCAAGCGCAGAACACACCGATATTATTGCAAAACAAGATCGAATGGTAACTGCCGTCATGCGTGATGGAAGTGAAAAGGTAATCTATAAGGGCGGAGAGTTTAAGGTTTGAGATCCTTCGCTACGCTCAGGATGACTTTCTCCCATACTTCTCCTTACTCGTCGTAATAATCTTCTCTCGATTATCGTTCTTTAAATGGGGAAGGGGAAGGGTGAACGCCGGGAATGGCTGGGAAGTCATATTATCGACCGATAACTTCATGACTGTTTCAAATTTACCCAGCGACACTAAATCGGATTCAGTGTACAGCTCTCCGAACTCTTTAGAAAGGAAATAGGCATCGCGCGCGCCTAGAACGAATGACATAAGCGTGCCTACGTTTCCAAAAATTGCTCGTTGAATTTCAAGTTCCAATTGTTCGGTATATTGATTAGCTAAGGTAAGCGAGAGGCGATATTTTCGAGCTTCCGAGAGGATTTTTATGAAGGAATTTGTGGCAAAATTTTGAAACTCATCAACGTACAAGAAAAAATCTCGTCGATTTTCTTCTTTGCTAAACGATCGTCCCATGGCTGCAAGCTGAATTTGGGTAATAATCATTGCACCCAAAAGCGACGCGTTATCTTCTCCAAGTTTACCCTGTGACAGGTTAAGAATCAGGATTTTGCCTTCATCCATAATTTCTGCTAAATTAATCGAAGATTTTGGTGAGCCGATAATATTTCGAATCATGGCGCTTGTTACAAATTGTCCAACTTTATTTTGAATCGGCGAAACGGCTTCTGCCCGCAATTTATCACCCATTTTGGCAAATTCAGCTTCCCAGAAGTTTTTTAAGACCGGATCGTTAATTTGGGGTACTACTTTGGCCCGATATGCGTCATCGGAAAGAATACGGAGTGCATCGACGAGTGTGGCATTAGGAATTTCAAGAAGCGTTAGAATAACGTTTCGCAGTATGTATTCTAGTCGTGGACCCCAGCTTTTTCCGTATAATTTTGAAAAAATAGACACGATTCCTGAAGCTACTAAGTGTTTTTGTTCCGGATTGTGAATTTCAAGAACGTTCAATTTAAAGGGTCGCTCGCTATCAAATGGCTCTAAATACACAACATCGTTTATGCGTCGTTTTGGAATGTAGTCGAGAATAATTTCTGATAAATCTCCATGCGGATCAATAATACCGATCCCGCGATCGCGGCGAATATCATCAATAGCCATATTAGCAATAAGCGTCGATTTTCCCGCACCTGTTTTTCCGATAATATACATGTGTTTACGGCGATCGGCGGTTTTTATACCAAAAATCTGATCTTTATTCTTAAATTCGGTTTTTGCGAAGAAATTAACGTCTTTTTTCTGTTCTTCATCCATTTCTTCTGAAATGGGTAGGTTGTCAGGGGGTTCACCAGAAAGTGCTTTGCCCCATGCAATGTTTTTAACGCCTCCCAATAAAATTCCCGGTGGATGCCACAGACTTGCCAGTTCCTGTGCGTTAAGGATTTGCTCTTGATGCTCGAGCATGTAGGTAGTGCGCTTAACCATGCGCTCAAGAAGCTGTTTTTTTAGAAATTTGCGTTTTTTAAAGCTAAATTGGTTGCCATCACCCAAAGAAAATGTGCCAAACGTGCCTGCTAAATTGTGTAAATAGCTCATTGCGCCTTCGGTGGTAGAATCGGCAGTTAGGAGTCGAATTACCGCTTTTCCTCCTGAAAAAGCAGTTTTTTTAGAAATAATCATTTTTTGTGGATTCATGCCGTATTTATCGGCACCCTTGTCGTAGCTCATTTTTTGCGCAAATGCAGCAGCCGACTTTCCCCATGCAAATGAAGCGGGTGTAATAAGGATCTGAATAGCAGCTTTTTGTTGAGGAGTTGAACGTGCTAGAAAGCCTAGTATAGATGATAGGGGATCGACATCTTTAAAGTCGTAATAGGTTTTTATGGGTAAATAGTATGACGAAGAAAGGGTAACTTCTCCAAGTGCGGTATGAGGAGAGCTTGTTAAGTATGTTAGTGGATCTTTGGTTTTAATAATTTTTGAATTGGTAAATGATGAAGTAATAAGACTTTTTACGAATGTTTCGCTTTTTTCACTCGTTGTAGCGTACATATAAATGGTTTGGGCAAGTAAATATATTTCACAGGCGTAATACTTTGGTTGAATGTATAACCGTTTGAGTGGGGGAAGGTAGGAAGGTAGTAAAGACGCAAAAATCTGACTTGCCGCTTCAATAGGCGTTTCGTCGTCTTTTGGGTTGCGAACTTGCAAATGAACAAGGGACATGTATTGATTATATATCAGAGTGAATGGGAGATGGAGAGATTGTCATCCTGAGCGGGAGCGAAGGATCTCTGCCATTGAACTCAAGCCCATAGCATAGTATAATGACCGCAGTTTTTTTATGGTTTGAAAAAACGAACGCCGCGCATTTGCTGTTCGGATAGTTTGTTCTTTCAAGCACTTTACCAATGAGGGTAGATTATTATTTGTTTCATTTTTGGAAACAGTTCAGGCTTTTTTGGGCACAAAAACAACACGGAATTCGTTCCGTTTAACCGTCAACATCCGCCGATAAGCTTTCGAGCTTATCTAGAGTCCTTAGGAGGACGTGATGCTTGTGGGGAGATTGAGTTCTGCCGACGTATTGTTGCTAGTAATGGCAACCAATACCTTGTTGATCTGGACATGTCTAGCCGAATTGCTTCGTCGCAACCTGGTTGCGCAAAGGAGTCGGAGATGATTGTCCCGAGGATTTTTGGAAGTCTTGCGATTCTGATTGGCTTGTTCAATCTGCCACCGGCGATTGTTCATGGCAACAGGATCGAAGTAGTGGCAAGCATCTTCTTGATGATCTTCGGATCGTTTATCGTAGCGATCTTCAAGAAGTAGTTCTTCATCCACCATCCGCAGTAGACATTCGTGTCTACTAGAGTCCTTGGAGGACCAAGTGAAAATCGTCCTGATGATCGTCGAGTGGATCGTTTGGTTCCTCTTCTTCGTGGAGTGGCTGATCCTCATGGAGAAGCTTGGGGTGGCTGGGAAATCGACGGCAATGCATTTGGCCGTGGCATGGTTATTTGCCACGATCATGATGCTGCGGCACATCTTTAAGAAAGCTCCCGGAGTTATAGACAGGGTGTTAGCCCGTCTTGTACGGAAAAAGGAGGACTGAGTCACTCATCTTTTTTTACCTGCCGCCGAACTCCCCCTGGAGTTCTAACAGAAAGAAGATCGCCGTGCTTCGAGGACTAGTCGTAAACTTGACGCTTATTCTGAGTGTCGTCGCTATGTGGTTGGTCTTTGATCAGCCCAACGTGGCGTTCGCACAGAACCCGACCCCAGCCGTTTCGTCAAGCCGTACCTTCATCGGTCCGGCTCCGTCCAGCTTGGACACCAAAGAACCTGTCGGCAACTCGTCGATGCCTGCGACTGAGCAGCGTGCAAAAGTGACCCCATGGTCATTCGTCTGGCGATTCGCCACAACAGGGATCTTGCTAGGAGTGCCGATTCTTCTCGCTATACTCCTTAGCCGGAGCTATACAAAGCCGAAGCGGCGCAAGCGAGGAGAGTCACGGAGGTTCAAGGGCTAGGCTGGGGGGGGCGGGTGACCGTTTCGTAGTTGCACAGCTTTGTGCATACGGTCATTCGCCCCTTCGCGTTCTTTTTTCCAAAAACCAATAACAAACAGTTTCTACCCTCATAATTTCTTCTGAGAATATTTGAGATCTCTCACTGCGTTCGAGATGACATGGGCAGTGGTTCAGAATGACCCTTCGACACTCTGTTCACTCAGGGCTAGGAGTAAGAATGTGCTTTTCCAACAATCTAAATATTCATTTATGGGACTTCTAGTCCGTTGACGTAGAAATATTCTGTTGTATTATGTAATCGAAATGTCGCCAGTTGCAAAAAATGTTCTTTCAGATCTCTTTATTAATATCGCTGCTGGATGGTGTGGAGTTATATTTATTAGTCCTTTCTTCGGTTCTGATTATCTTTTGTTGCTATCTAGAATAGTTTTTGCTATGGTATTCCTATGTGGTGGATACTCTTTAAGGAAGGGGGCGATTCGATGAACTCCTTTGATTTTAATCAAGCAGCTAATAATGCTCAATTACAAATGGTTCTTGCGGTGATTGCTTTTACACTCGTTTATTGGGTATTTGACCGAAGAGGCGATAAAAAGACGAATAAGTGAGTTAGTTACGCACTTTTTCGAAGTTTCAATCCAAAGTATCCAGCTACTGCGCTTAAAGCAGTCATGCCTAATCCAAATTCAGGACCTGCATTAGGAATAGTTTCTGGTGGAGCCATAACTTTTCGAATACACAAACCTGCGGTGTCTTGAGCACTTGCTTTATCATTTGATACATGAGCGGTGTTTGTTACACACGTCATAGCTTGGTTAGGTGTATTTTGTTGCACACGAGCCTGGATAATATATTCTTTTTCTTCTTGGGGCTGTAATGTTCCCACATTAATGTGAGTAGTATAAACGTCAACATACTGTGGAGCGTAGTCTTTTAAGACAACATTGTCCAAATTAGTACTTGATGTATTTTTTACTTTGACCTTAAAGAAAATGTATCCACCTGGTACAAAAGCATAGTCGTTTGAACCCAAGTTATCGACGTAGGTATAAACGGTTTTACCGTCTTTAAGTTCTGGGAAAGCGACCTGTTTGTCTATAGCAATAGAATAGGACTGTTGGGGAACACTATACGAATCAGCCAATACAGCTCCAGCTCCATTAACTAATAGAGTTGTTGCGATTGCCATGGAAATAAATGTTTTTTTCATACAGCAGGTATTATACTATAAGATTAAAGACTTGTCAACTATAGGATTAGAATGGGGTTTGGTTACTTGCAAAGCTCTTTTTTTATTTTCTCTTGATCGGTCTTAGGAAGCTTGCTGAAATTTTCAAGAACCGGATTTATTCCGGTGGAATATACGAAGTCGGTTGCCTTAGATGTGGCTTGTTCCTTTTTTTCCTGTACAAAGCCTGAGACCTTTTTAGTTGTGTTTGTTTTGAATACATTGAACGTGTTTCCAACATTTTTAACCTCGCGTGCAATGGATTCGCCAAGCACTGCAGGCTTACTTTTAGATGGGGTGTTTTTTGCTGGGGGGTTATTATTGCTCATGAAAATTCCTGCAATTATAAGAAGAATAACAAACCCAATTTTTGCAATAGCCGAACCAGATACGCTTCGTTTGTCTTCCACGGGTTTTAGCATAACTTTATTGTATAATACATTTCGATAATAAATATAGCCGACGTGGCTTAGTGGTAAAGCATCTTCTTGGTAAGAAGAAGAGCATGGGTTCGATTCCCATCGTCGGCTCATTCATTGTGGACTACACTCACATATCCGAACATAGGCGGCATCAGCAAAATGTAATACGTGCAATTGAAAAACAGATTGCCGCTAGCGCATTGCGCGTGAGCACCGTAACTCCTGTTTCAGATTACGAACATGATTCTCGATTATGCTTAACCGGTGTTCACATTCCCCATGAGAGTTTTAAAAAAAACGTTCTAGAAAAACTTATTTTACCTTTGCAACAAATAGAGCCTAATTACTATTTTTACTATAAGGATGCAATGCATATTACGGTTAAGAATGTTCGAGTTATTAATGATCCTCCTCATTTCACACCGCACGATATAACGAAAGCAAAAAAAATTTTTGCAGATACAATTCCAAAACATGCGGAATTTAACGTGTATTTTTACCGCTTATTGTTGTTTCCAAATAATCTAGCCTTAGTTGGAACAACCGATCCAGAGCTTGACGCGCTTGTTCATGATCTCGATTCTGCATTGGAAAAGGAAGGAATTCCCGATGATAAAGTGTATGCTAATACTCAGTATTTTTTTTGCAATATAACGCTTGCTCGATTTAATACACCGCCATCGGATGCTTTTAAACAGAAAGTAAGGGAATTGTCGTCACGCACGCGATTTGATGACTACACGATAGATTCGGTAGCACTTGTGCAGTGTAATGCGGCGTTCAAGAATCCTATTATGGAAGGAGTATGGCGTTTACAAAGAAACAACTCCTAGTTCAAGAGGGTTTTTGAAGGAAAGCGGCGTTATTTCAGGAACAGAGGCCGATTCTGTATCTGCTGTGCCCGCAACATAAAAGAAGATACGGTCTTTAACAGTGGGGAGCTTTTGACTTGTTGTGCTTTGAGTAAGGGTAGTATCGAGCGTTTTGCGAGCAATAAGTGAAATTCGCACATAATCACTATTTGCTTTATCTAATTGGGCATTGATAGCGGTGATAATTGTTGCTGACTGCACCTGATTTAAGCCTAATTTCCCGGTAATAAACACCATGAATCCTTCTACTTCATTTGTACGTAAAACAAATGCGGGAGCGGTACTTTGAGCTTTTGTAATGGTATCACGGGTTTTGGTAACATCGTATTCATATGTAATCGGAGCTGTTTGTGTGGTTGAATTAAACAAAAACGCTTGCGCATTGGTTGTTGCACCCAATACAGCCATATCTGAATTATTGGGTGACGTATACTCTGCAGCAGGCGGTATATCTTTCACAATCATGGACTGCAATTGTTCGATAGAAGGAGTAAATGATTGAGATGTAAACAATATTACTATAATCGCGCTAAGCAATAAGAAAAAAGATACAGCAAAAATTGCAAATAGCTTTGTTTTTGCTACTCCACGCAAGCTAGAAATGACTGATGAATTCATAGGCCAATTGTATATCACTATATCATTTTAGTCAATTTTGTTGAAAGATTGTCGAAAGTATGAATATAAACGGGGGATTTCTAGGATTACAAGAATGGAAAGTGCTAAGGCATAGATCTGAGGAATTAATGAAGATAGATCCTCGAAATGCTCGCCTAACAGAAGTGCATGTGCCATGATTGAAATGCTTGCTACATACACGCTTCGATGAAGCCATTTCCACCTGCGATAGCCCATTTTGCGCATTATCGAATCAAACGATGTTACAGCCAGCAAGGATAAAATAAAAAAAGCAATTGAACCAAACCTCATGGGAAACAAGACTGGTTCAGGAAGTGATAGAAAACGGGAAATTCCACCAATATTAATGAAAATGACGATATAGGCATGTAAACTGGCAAAAATATACGCACTTATTCCAAGTCCGCGGCGCGATTTTACTAATGTGCCAGCGAAGGGGATTGTGCGAAATGTGTGCAGAAGTGGGCTAATCAGTAGCGTGCAATATAAATATGCTGTTGCTACCAGGGCGTAAATTTGCACAAGTCGCGACATATGTTCGTCGGCCGGCACCACATTTAATACTAGTACATATATGGCGAGTGCAAGCACGAGTGCCGACAATATTATATAAAAGCGGATATTTTTTACTAAGTTCATATTAATGTATTATAAACATGAAATCCTACAATAGCAGCTGAAACAATAACATTTAACGAAGTATTGACTCCGTGCATAGGAAGTTCTACCACTGCATCAGAAGCTAAGAGTGCTTCTTGTGAAACTCCATGCGTTTCATTTCCCACAATCAGAGCAAGTGGAAAGGAGTATTCATATTTTGTATAGGGAACTGAATTGTGTGCTTGTTCAATTGAAACTACTTTCAGCGTGCTTTTTTCTCCGGTATCAGGGGTCAGAGTTGTTCGTAGCTGCTCAATAGCTTCCACGGCCGTGCTGCGATATTCCCATGGAACAATTTTATATGTGCCCACCGACGCTTTTGCAATTTTGTGATTTGGGGGAATTTCACTTTGACCACAAATATATATTTTTTCGACTGCAAGTGCATCGGCAAGGCGGAAAATGCCTCCGATATTGTACGTATCCCATACGTCATCAAGAATGAAGTAAAGCGGATAACGTTTGATAGGCTCAACCGATTCATTTGGATCAAGCTTGCGGAGTTGATCGGCATTAAACTTTATCATAATAGTACACGGTTGCCCATCCGATAAATATGCCAAACAAGGCTCCAAAGAATATGTCGCTTACGTAATGGAAGCCTAAATATACACGTGAAAAAGCAACAATTGCTGCTACCGAATAAAAATATACTGATTGTTTTTTATAAAAATGCGCAAAGATAAACGCTGCACAAAAGGCGAGCGATGCGTGACCGGAAGGGAACGCGTAATCGCTTGGGTATGTGTGTGAAATAAATAAGAAAGGAATTGAATCGGTGATAGATGGCATGTATGGGCTCAGGGAAAGTGGTCGAGGCCGATCGATTATATTTTTAATTATAAAATTAATCAGAATGGCAGTTGAAAGCATGCTCGTAAAGAGTAGTTTGGAAAATTTACCGTCGTGTTCGTGGTATTTGAGGAATAATAAAAGGCCAACAAGCCAGATAACTGCAAAAATTCCGCGAATTGAAAAAAAATTAAAGATCAAATCAACAAAAAGCGGGTGGGGAAGCGTATATATGTAATGTGAAAGCGTATGATCAAAAGTTACCAGTGATTCCATAAGTCGTTAAATAATGTGCAATGTTTTTTTAGTTGTGGTCAGTACGGTTACCGAATGATTTTTTTCGATAATTACGGTGTCTTCAAGCCTCATTCCCCATTTTTCAGGAATATAAATACCTGGTTCTACAGTAATAGCATGACCAGATTTTATTGTATCAGTACTTAACGGTGAAAATGAAGGGTTTTCATGAACCTGTATACCAATTCCGTGGCCGGTTGCATGAGTATAAACAGGAAAACCCGCATCGTGAATTGCATCGCGACAGTGTGAATCAACTTCCTGGTAGTTCGTACATGAAGATAAATTTGAAATAGCTTGCTGTTGAGCAGAAAATAAAGCATCATACGCATTGTGAATTGGTTTCGTTGGATTCCCAACAGAAATCATTCTCGTTATATCGGAGCAATAATTTTTATATCGAATTCCACAGTCAATAAGGATCAGCGAGCCGTGTTTTACGCGTTTTTTGCCATTCGCCTTGGTGTCGTAGTGGGCGATGGCGCTATTTTCATCGATTGCAACTATGGGTGTGAATGCATGTTCAACTACCTCTTGTTGCTCTGTCGCAAGCTGTTGAAGGTGAGAATAAAGGAGGGAAAAAATTTCTTTCTCACTTATTCCTATTTTTATTTGAGGAATCACCCTTTGGAGTAGGGAATCTACAAGTTCACATGCCTGTTTTATATACAAAATTTCGTTGTTATTCTTAATAACACGTAAGTTATTACTGTCGAATGCATTTTTTAAGCGCACCCTTTTTTTTGTAATCTGCTCCAGTTCCGCAACCGTTAGATCGTGTTTTTCAAACGCGACTTCACTTTCTCCAACAAGTTCTGTAAGGTGTTGCGACAATCTTTTTTGTGCCGATAGTAGTCTAAACTCGACACCTTGTTTTGCAAGCTG
>JAYPGZ010000006.1:0-9479 GCA_038127095.1 Candidatus Roizmanbacteria bacterium
TGTTGGTTGGTGAGGAAGTACCAACACCCAAGTTATCTGCACTGGTGGTAAGAGCAACGATTGAACCAAAGTCGGTAAAGCCGGCCAAATTCGCACCTGTTGTGTCGATGTCGGTCGCACATGCCCATCCACCTGCGTCGGTGTACTTGAGTAATTCGTTATCAGAACATCCTTTAAGAAGCGTAAGTCCTGCACTTCCTACCTCCAACCCTGAGTTGGATGAGGTAGATCCGGTGGTTCCAGAGGTGGTGAGATTGACGGTTAGTGCTCCTGATGAGAGTGTGATACCGTTGCCGGTTAGATCAGTCAATGATTCTCCTCCAATGAGGATACCTCCACCAAATGCTGCTGAGTTACCTACTCCTAAGTTGGTAAGGGTACCAACTGAGGTAAGCGATGATGCGGTGACTCCACTTCCCAGGGTGTTGCCGGATAATACATCAGTTCCATTGATCTTGTAGGTGGAACCTGATGAGAGGTTGGCGTTACCGGCAACATCAAGTTTGTATGCTGGGGTGGTAGTACCAACTCCCAAGTTACCTGAGATGTCTGCGGTTCCCAGTACTGAGAGCTTGTTGGTTGGACTTGATGTACCAACACCCAAGTTATCTGCAGAGGTAATAAGTGCCACAATTGACCCAAAATCCGTAAATCCAGAAGCGCTTCCAGACGTTGTATCAATATCGGTTGCACATGCCCATCCGCCCGCGTCGGTATATTTTAGAAGCTCATTGTCGGCACAACCCTTCAAGAGGGTAAGACCACCAGTACCAACTTCCAGACCAGAATTTGAAGATGTCGCGCCGGTATTACTACTGGTCGTTAAGTTAACATAAAGAGAATTACTGGTGACCGCAATTCCATTCCCGCTAAAGTCGGTAACAGTTTCACCATTAATCGCAACGCCGGATGAGGCTGTCAGAAGCCCCGCAAGTGTAAGACCGCCTCCAGACGTAAAGTCTGTAGATGCATTACCAATATTCGTTATGAGATTATTAGCTAAATCAATCGTTCCACCAGCGGTAAAGGCAGAGATGGTATCGGTAGCATTATCAAAGGTGATACCTCCGTTTAAGGCAGATACACCAGAGACAGTTACGTTACCAAGCGTACCAAGGCTGGTGAGTGAGGAGGCGGTAACACCAACACCCAAGCCTGATGCTGATAATACATCAGTTCCATTGATCTTGTAGGTGGAACCTGATGAGAGGTTGGCGTTACCGGCAACATCAAGTTTGTATGCTGGGGTGGTAGTACCAACTCCCAAGTTACCTGAGATGTCTGCGGTTCCAACAACAGATAATTTGTTTGTTGGAGATGAGGTACCAATACCGACACTATCTGAGGTGCTTGAAAGTCGTACAATCGTACCATCGTCGACCCAACCGCTATTGTTAAAGTTGCTCGTAATCGTCAGTGTTTTTGCAGAAGCATCAGTGGTAAGTACTGTTCCGTCTCCTGCTACAAAAGTAAGTTTTGACGTATTAGAGCTAGCCACAATATCGCTTTGCCCTGAAACTGAGAAAGTTTTGAAAATATTTTGCGATGATCCCTTGTCTGAATTAGTTATTTCGAGTCCATCGACACTAATTCCACTTCCCGCTTCCAAATCAACGTCGCCTGTTCTACCTGCTATTGACGAAACAACACTTAAGTCCAGCTTAACTTCCGGTGTTTGTCCTTGGCTAATCAAAATTCCTCTACCTGCGGTCAACCCATACAAAACGTTTGAAGCAGTTAGTCGACCAGTTCCCAAATCAAGATCCTGGTTGGTCAAAGTCACTTTGTCGTTAAAGGTACTGGGCCCATTAACTTCAAGCGATGAATCAAGTCTTACTAAGTCCTTAAAAAACGCGGGAATGGTAAAAGTAACCCCTGTTTTAGTTCGATCGATTGTTGCTGCAAGAACAGATGGAAATGATCTTTGTTTTTGTTCAGGCTTTGTTTGTGCCTGTGAATTAACCGAAGGTTTGTATGCAAACTTGCTCGTGAAATCATGGAATTTTTCTGGCAAAGATGATACAGTAGATGAAACTAGTAATACTAGTCCTGCAAGGATGCTTGCTGTTTGTTGAAGAAAATGGTTCATTGCTAATATCAGACTAATCAATATTAATAAGGAAATCAAGCGTAAATTACTATGAAACAGGATCAAATCACATATACCCCCACCCGTATATTAAGACTCATTATCAGATCAACAAAAGATAATTTACTAGGCAGTAAAGATAGATTTCCGTCTATTATTCATTAACACTCCCCCTTATTTTTATTGTATAGTGAGACTATGCTTAAGCGGATTTTTCTGGTTTCCGTGTTCTTTTTCTATTGGATTTTATCCTTTTCTGTCGTTCATGCCCAGACCCCCACAACCACCGCCATAGATGCTGGTAATGACAGCAACACCTCATTCGCGGTTGCCAACAATGTTCCGATTAAAGACAAAATTATTCACGACGGCGATATTGTTTCAACGACATCCACTGGATTTGTGCTTACCCGAACTCCATATGACTCATCGATGAATGGCGTTGTTTCAAACGATGCGGCCATTATTTTTGTAGTTGCAGGAGAAGAAAGAACGTACCCTGTGGTAAGCAGTGGAACAGCACAAGTCAATTGCAGCAATAAAGAAGGTAGCATTAAAAAAGGAGATCTAGTCACATCGTCTACAGACGCAGGTACGTGCGTAAAAAGCACCCAAGCAGGATACGTTTTAGGAACAGCGCTTGAAGATTTTAAGCCCGAAGCAACGGAAGGAAAATTGAGAGTAGCGTTAAACATTCATTATGTTACTCCTTCGTTTACCTTAAGCAGCAGTTTATCAGACATTTTCAAATTATCTGCAATCGCAAGCTATGAACAGCCACTTACCGTGTTTAAATATGTGATCGCAGCTATTGTTGTTATTTGTTCGTTTGTGTTCGGCTTTTGGTACTTCGGAAGAATTGCGCGCACCGGCGTAGAAGCACTTGGTAGAAATCCGCTGGCATCGCGTATGATTCAGTTCGGAATTATTATCAATGTAATTATTACTGTTGCAATTATTGGGGCAGGATTGATATTGGCTTTAGTAATTATTAGACTGTAACTATGAATATATTTTCAAAAAAACACCATCAAAACGAAGAAGAAATTGTTCTGCACGCACAAAAGAAAGCTCAAGCGATTATAAAAGAAGCTCTCGATAGTGCACAGCAATTACTGAACGAAACACAGCTACTTACCGATTCGCTCAAAAATCAAGCTGCTTTGGGCATACAATCAGCTATCGAAGCTCAAACAAAACGTCTTGACGCCGAAATGAAAACTGGCATTGAAAAAATATTAACCGAATTTAATACAAATATTCAAAAACAGCTTGCGGATAGCTCCAAATTACTTGAAACAAAAACCGCAGAGGAGTTTGCAAAAATACAGACAGAACTTGATGAGTACAAAAAAACTAAAGAGCAAGCCATGGAATCTTTGGTAAATAAGAAAGTTGCCGAAATTGCCCAACAAGTATTGGGTAAAAGTATCGATGCAAAAACCCATGAATCACTCGTAATTGATGCCATTGAAAAAGCAGGAAAAAATGGATTCTTTTGACACTATGCAATACGAAATGATCGACGAAAAATTAATTACCACGTTACAGCGCGACGCTTTTGTAGAAAAGCTTGATGAACTCGCCAATGGTGTATATTCAAAAAAAGGTACTTCTTCACTTGATAGTCTATCGGTTAACATGCAGAACATGATCGTGACATTTTTGCAAAAAAATAAAGTGGATACAAAAAAAAATTCAGACGTATTACGCGCATTCACTACGCTTAAAAATCACGTTCAAGCACTCCCTACCCTAACACTTGAGCTTGCGTTTGAACCGAGCGTTTCGCAATTAGCAAAATTTGCTGGAAAAATTGAGCTTTATGGCGTACGACCCCTGTTAAATACAAAAATAAATACACAGATATTAGCCGGCGCGATACTTGAAATGAATGGTAAGCATCTTGATTGTTCAATAAATAATACGAACGTATGAAAACATATAACGAATATCTTAAATCTACTGGAGAATTTGGAGAAGTAAGCGAAATAAAACTCCCGCTAATCACCGTATCGGGTTTACCAAATGTTGCGCCATTTGAATTGGTCCTTTTTGAATCAGGTATTGTGGGAGAAGTTTTTGCCATTCACAAACACGCTGTTGAAGTAATTTTGTTTAGTAAAAAAAGCCCAACTACTGGAGAAAAAGTTGTTCGTACAAAAGAGCTTCTACAAGTCCCTGTAGGAAGTGAGCTTTTAGGTTGCGTTATCGATCCAACAGGTGCAGCAATCGGCACGTCTGCAAAAATTGCCGCAAAAAAAATGAGTGATTTAAATGGAAAGGTAAAAGGAATAACATCGCGTGCAAGCATTACTAAACCGTTTGATTCAGGGTTGACGGTTATAGATATGCTCCTCCCATTAGGAAAAGGTCAAAAACAGCTTGTGATTGGAGATAGAAAAACAGGTAAAACATCTTTTTTACTTTCCATACTTAAAACCCAGGCAAAGGCAGGAGCAGTTGTTATTTATGCAGCAATAGGAAAAAAACAAAGTGATGTTCGACACGTATTGGCATATATTGAAAGTGAAAAATTACAGAAACAAACCGTTGTGGTTGCATCTAACTCTTCCGATTCCCCCGGACTTATATATCTAACCCCCTTTACCGCCATGACTATTGCTGAAGGTTTTCGCGATGAAGGAAAAGATGCGGTGGTTATTTTAGATGATCTAAGTACGCATGCGAAGTTTTATCGTGAAATGAGTTTAATTGGAAAACGCTTCCCTGGGCGTGAATCGTACCCTGGAGATATTTTCTTTACCCATTCACGACTACTTGAACGCTCGGGAAATTTTAAACAAGAAGGTAAAAAGGAAGAAGTTTCAATTACCTGCTTGCCAGTAGTCGAAACCGTAGAGTCTGATTTAACAAGCTACATAGCAACTAATATTATGTCTATGACCGATGGACATATATTTTTCGATCAGGGTACATTTGCTAAAGGGCGCCGACCTGCTGTTAACATTCCCCTTTCTGTCACCCGTGTTGGTCGACAAGCACAATCACCACTGCGCCGTGACATTAATCAAAAATTAACCGCTTTTCTATCACTATTTGAACAAATGGAAAACCTTTCACACTTTGGCGCTGAACTATCGGGAAAAGTACAAAATACTATTAAAACAGGTGAACGACTTCACGCGTTTCTTAATCAACCAAAACACGTTATTATTAACACCCATATTCAACTCGTTGTCTTTGCCCTTATGTGGGGAAACAGCATAGACGATACAAGCCCTGCAGAAATTCAGGAAAAGATTAAAAAACTTATTGAAGCAGCTGAGAAAGATGCCTCCATCGATACAATGCTTCGCGATATCACGTCCGTGGAAAATCTCGATGATTTACTATTGAAAGTAAATCAAAACAAGGACAAATTAGGTACCATTATTGGAGAGGTGAAAACACTAACGATAGACACAACGATAACAACACCTTCATCAACTCCACCTACATCAACCAATTCAAATAATAACGATACATCAAAAGTCACTCAGGTTACAATGCAAACCGACAGTATATTATTTGTTCCCATGACAGACAAGAAATAACATGCAACGATATCGACAAATCAAGGATGAGATTGGGCTTTTATCAAGTTTGCGTATTTTATGCACTTCTTATGAAGAAATTTCTGTCATGAATATGCAACGCATACGAGAAATGGTCCTTTCTACACGCACATTTTATACAAAACTTGCAAAAGTATATTTCCATGTAAAATCTTCCTATAAAGAAGAGCTTGCAAAAGACAAGAAGAAAAATGCAAAAGTGCAAGAATTGGCAAAGAAAAACGGAAAATCGGTAGCGGTTTTTATTTCGGCAAATGCAAAGCTGCATGGAGTAATTATTGACAATGTATTTCGATCATTTGAGCAATATATACTTAATAATGAGGCGGACGTGATAATTGTAGGAAAGCTTGGACGAGATTTATACGAGCGTTTAATTCCAGCTTCAAGAAAGAAGCAGTATCTGTATTTTGAAATCCCCGACATGCAAGTCGCACTAGAAGACCTGCGAACAATTGTGTACCACTTGCTGGAATATGAAAAAATTACCGTTTTTTACGGCCAATACAACAGTATGCTTGATCAAGTTGCCCAAATGACCAATATTACCGGTGACGCTATTATGGAAAAAGAGGCAGTCACAGGAACAAACGAGGCATTTTTGTTTGAACCAAAACTTGAAGATGTTGTTGAGTATTTTGAGAAACAAATTTTTTCAGCCTTATTTAAACAAACCGTACATGAATCACAATTAGCACGATTTGCTTCGCGTATTACTGCTATGGAATTTGCACTCGATCGCATTGATGGTAAGGAAAATAATCTTTATAATGAAAGACGTCGCATCACTCGCCTTATTAATAATAAAACCCAGCAGGAACGTATGTCGGGTATTTCATTGTGGGGAGGCAAATTATAATCATGATTAACCAAGGTACTGTTACCGCAATAAAAGGAAATGTCGTTGAGGTTCATTTTCCGGGAACTCCTCCGGCAATTAATGACATTTTAGTTTTGAAAGAAGATCCAAAGGTTCGTTTGGAGGTATATAGTTCTACTGAAGGTTCAATTTACTATTGCTTAGCACTATCTCACGTCGAGCGTTTATGGCGAGGTTGCACAGTACTAAACACCATGCAACCCCTTAAAGTCCCCGTTGGTGCCGGCATGTTAGGTCGAGTTATTAACATGTTTGGAACCGCTCAAGATGATAAAGGTGATATTAAGGCCACCGACTATTGGCCCATATTTGGAAGAGCACTTGATATGGAAAAAGTTGTACCCCCTCACAAAATTCTTGAAACAGGTATTAAGGCAATCGACTTTTTTTCTCCAGTTTTGCGAGGGGGTAAAGTGGGTTTATTCGGAGGAGCAGGAGTTGGAAAGACAGTGCTTTTAACAGAAATCATTCACAATGTTGTTATTCTTAATAAAGACAAGGCGGTATCGGTATTTACGGGTGTTGGTGAACGTATTCGCGAGGGCCATGAACTATACAGTGTGCTAGATAAAAGCGGAGTATTACCAAAAGTCGCATTATTGTATGGTCAAATGGGTGAAAATGCGGCTGTACGATTTCGCACTGCTTTTGCAGGCGTTACTATGGCAGAATACTTTCGTGACAAAGAGCAAAAAGATGTTCTTTTCTTTATCGACAACATTTTTCGTTTTGCGCAAGCTGGATATGAACTCGCTACTCTTATGAATTCCATTCCTTCTGAAGGAGGTTATCAAGCAACTCTTGCTTCAGAAATGGCCGACTTACACGAGCGACTGGTTTCATATAAAAATGGCTCTATCACCGCCATAGAAGCCGTCTATGTACCTTCTGATGATATTACCGACCAAGGTGTTCAGGCAGTATTCCCCTATTTAGACTCCACCATCGTATTATCACGTCAGGTTTACCAGGAAGGTCATTTTCCGGCCGTCGACTTACTCGCTTCAACATCAGCGGGTCTTAATGAAGAGATTGTTGGTAAAGATCATTATGAGAACGCAGTTGCTTCACTCAGCTTGCTCAAAAAAGCATTATCACTTGATCGGGTAGTATCACTTGTTGGAGAATCTGAACTTTCCGCAAGCGACCAAACACTCTATCGCCGAGCTAAAATTCTCAAAAACTACATGACGCAAAATTTTTATGTGACAAAGGCTCAAACAGGGAAAGAAGGTCATTACATACCAGTCGCCCAAACTGTAGACGACGTTAAACAAATTCTCTCGGGCAGATTTGACGATTTTCCAGCAGAAACATTCTTGTATATTGGAGGCGTGAAGGATCTGATCAATCAATAGTATGGACAAACTGCTTACGATCACCATTCACGATGCAGATAAAATTGTATTTGAAGGTGAAGCTAACTCAATTAGTTCTATAAACGAACGTGGAGTTTTTGACGTGTTACCATATCACTCGCATTTTATTTCGATTATCAAAACATCGATTACTATTCACCGAAAAGATCAACCAGATAAAGTTTTTTCTATCGATTCAGGACTTATGCAAGTGCACAATGATACGGTGGATATATTTTTGGGAATTGATGTTGTAAAAGTATAGTAAAAGCAAAAAGTATTACTTCATTACTTCTTCATCGGTTCGAAAATACGATAAGATATCTTCTTTTGAAAACCACAATGGAATTTCATATTCAGCCTCCTCCAAATTCCCAGATGCATGAATTAAATTCTTAATAGGTCGTTTACCGGTATTGGCCAGATACGAAGAATCAAATGAATAGTCTCCTCGGATTGTACCTGGAGCTGACATTAAAGGAAGTGTGTGTCCGCAAATTTTTCGGACAAGTTCTACTGCGTGAGGCCCCTCAAGAACAAATGCGAAAACCGGACCGCTGGTAATCATGTCTGCAAGCCACTCACGAATCATTTTTCCAATTTCCATTGGATCACTCGTACCCAATTCCTTCACTAAATCTACGCCTAATTTTTCATAATTCTCAACTGTTTTGCCACCCATTCCCTTAATAAACTCTTCTCGAGAAACAGGATAATGTTTGTCTGCAAGTTCGCGATCGGCATGTACAAGCTTTGCGGCAACTAATTTAAGACCTACCTTTTCAAATCGGGCAACAATTTCACCAACCAAACCACGTGCAACAGCATCGGGTTTAAGAATGACGAGCGTTTTTTCTTTCATATGCGTATTGTACCTGGTTCAAAAGAAAAATACAATACGGTACTTTAGGCAAGACCAAAAAGTCGGTGAAAGAAATCGGTTATAGGCTTTCCTGCAGTAAGCATGGCAACTGTGCCTACAACAAGAAAAGGGCCAAACGGCAACTTACTTTTTAAACCTTTTTTTCTCAGCAGCAACAGGAGCAGACCGACAACTCCTCCAAAGACAAATGCAATATAAAGCGCCAAAAAACCGCCCTGCAGCCCCAACAAAACACCCATCGGAAATACCAGTTTTACATCGCCAAAACCCATACCTCGACCCTTGGTAATGAAAAAGAAAAAAAAGATAGTACCTGTAAGCGCAACTCCTGCGTAAAAATTCGGGAGTAAGTGTATTAACGAATCCACTGAGAAAACTTTCAGCATCACAGATGCTACAAAGAGTGCAAACGTAGCCTCATCGGGAATAATATGATACTTAAGATCAGCAAAAAATATTACAATGAGGCTTGACGCAATAATGAAATAAGATGTGGCGACTACAAGAGATTCTGATCCGCCAGAAGCGGAAACTTCAGGAGAACCATACAACACAATATATAACGCAATAAAAATTACAGACGTTAAAATCTCTACAACAGGATAATACAATGAGATACGTTTTTTACAATACCGACAGTTCCCTCCATTCATGAGAAATGAAACCACCGGAATAA
This sequence comes from Candidatus Roizmanbacteria bacterium, assembly GCA_038127095.1. Taxonomy (GTDB): domain Bacteria; phylum Patescibacteriota; class Microgenomatia; order UBA1406; family HO2-37-13b; genus 2-01-FULL-39-24. The sequence goes on from JAYPGZ010000006.1 coordinate 9,465, forward strand.
GATCGCGTACTTGAA
>JAYPGZ010000006.1:9489-56400 GCA_038127095.1 Candidatus Roizmanbacteria bacterium
GTTGCTTTTTGCAGTGATCACAATGTGATCTGCCTCCAATACTTTCTTCATGTGACAATCGATCAATAAGCACGTTCAAAAATGACCCAATACAGATTCCGAGTATTCCAATACAAATTGCCATAACCATAGGATCAAGGTTACCCGATTAGAAGTACTTTTTCAAATGGAGTCTGACGTTTGAATGGAGCTATAAGCGACATATTTAAACCACTATTCACAAACACTTCTTTTGCAACCGCAACAACTTCTTCTTTGGTGACTGCTTCGATTTTCGATATTAAATCTTCAGGAGAAATAATTTCCTTTTGCATAAGCAACCGCTTCCCATAAAATGACGCAACATTGAAAGAGTCCTCAAGAGAAAGAATTAAGCCTCCCTTAATAAGTTCTTTTACACGTGAAATCTCTTCGTCAGATATACCCCCATTAAGTATCTTAGAATGCTCCTCGAGAATAACCTTAATTGATTCTACTACTTGTTTTTCATCCGCACGAATTCCCGCATGTGTTACGAACATTCCCGTATCGGAATAAAAGTCGGTATAAGTACTAATGTGATAAGCAAGACCACGACGTTCCCGAACTTCCATAAAAAGTCTTGATGCCATTCCTTTACCCAGAATCGCAGAAAGCACTTGTAATGCATAGCGACGTGGGTCTTGATAAGAAAATGCTCTAAAGCCAATACATAGATGTGCTTGCTCGGTTTTTTTACTCCTAAAAAGTGTTTGGGGAGCATTTTGATTTTCGACGACTGGCAAGTAGCTACCCGCCTTTGCGTCATACCATCCTGCAAATTTCTGATCAATAATCTTTTGAGCCTCAATTCCAGCAAATCCTCCTGCCGCCACAAAGACAGCATTTGAAGGATAATAAAACTCTCCAATATAATCCGTAAATGTTTTTCTGTCAAAACTCATTACTGTTTCTTTACTACCCGCAATATCAAAGCCCAGCGGATTCCCCTGATACATAAGCCCCTCGAAAAGCTCGAAGACCTTACGTTGTGGCATATCTTCATACATATTGATTTCCTCTACAATTACCCCCTTTTCACGTTCAATTTCTTCCGGGCTCAGTAACGGTCGCTGAACCATGTCCGATATTACATCGGTAATGCGTTCAAAGTGTTCGCTTGGAGCTTTAATATAGTAGCCAGTATGATCTTGGGAAGTAAACGCATTAAATGCTCCACCCAACCCTTCTACTATAGACGCAAGTGTAAAAGCATTTGGGTACTTTTTCGAACCCTTAAAAGCCATATGCTCAAAGAAATGGGCGATGCCATTGTTTTTTGCATGTTCGTATCGAGATCCTGCCCCCACCAACAACAGCGCAGTTACGGATGGAAACGCTTGCGTATCAACCACTATAGTATTTAAATTATTGGCAAGTTGATTAATGTGAGTTTTCATAGAGTGATGAAATTATAGCACAAAGTTTACGACTCTTCCCGGAACGTAAATAACTTTGTATTCTTTCCCATCGATATAACGGTTAACACCTTCAAGCTTTAGGGCTTCGGCAATAACTATGTCTTGAGATAATTTCGAAGAAGGCATGCTGACCGTACCTCTAACCTTACCTTGAACTTGAATTGCAATAGTTACCTGCTTTTCAACGGTAAGTGAATCATCTTTCTGAGGCCATGGAGCAATGTGAATACTAGTATTGTTACCAAAGACATTTCGCCATATGTGATCGGTCATGTATGGAGCAAACGGAGCAAGCAGCTTTAGAAAATCCTGGGCTCCTTTCATACTCAACACCTCACTATCAGACTCCTCCCATAGGTTCAAAAATTTCATTAAAGCCGAAATACACGTGTTAAACTTCACGTTCGTAATGTCTGTATCAATACTTGAGATAACGCTTTGAAGCTCTGCGTCAAGTGTTTTGGACCTAATCTCTGCTGATTTAGCGAACTTAGCAGATGAATAATACATCTGCCAAACCCTACTAATAAATCGATACGCACCTTGCATTGCGGCCGTTGACCAAGCCACTTCTTGTCCAAACGGCGCCATAAACATTTCATACACACGAAGGGTGTCAGCACCGAATTCATCAATAACATCATTTGGATTTATTACGTTTCCGAGTGACTTACTCATTTTGCGATTATCACTGGCAAGCACAATACCCACACTACGAAGTCGTGTAAACGGTTCCTTAAAATCGACGAGCCCACTATCGTTGAGCATTTTCATCCAAAATCGTGAGTACAACAAATGCAATACCGCATGCTCAGCACCACCAATGTACCAGTCAACAGGATTCCATGCCATTGCTGACGGTTTGATGAGGGAATTCCAAGCTTGCAGCGATGGTTTGGTTTCAATTGCAAAATCTACACCTCGTGAAAAGTATAAAAAGTACCAGCAGCTCCCAGCCCAATTAGGCATTGTATCGGTTTCACGCACTGCAGGCTTTGCGCAATGTGGACATGTGGTATTTACAAAGTCAGGAATTTGCGAAAGTGGAGACTGGCCCGTTTCGGTTGGTTCATATGAGTCAACATACGGAAGTTTTAACGGCAAATTTTCATCGGATAATGGGAACCAACCACACAATGACTCCTCAATTTCAGCTACAAATCCTGATACCTTTTGAGCTATTTTAGGACTATTTGGATATATCTTTTCGGTCTCTTTGGCAACTGCCCAATATGAAATTTTTTCATCAGCACAAGACTGGCAAAATACCATTGGAATAGGTTCGCCCCAATAACGCTGTCGTGAAAAAACCCAATCTCGTAAATGATACGTCGTACTTTTTTCTCCGATTTTCTCCTTACTTACCCAAGCAACAAAATCTTCGACTACCGAGGAAACTTCCTTCCCGGTAAATGGCCCTGAGTCAACAAGTATTCCTTTTCCTTCATGAGCGTTTACCGGAGTTTCTGTTTCACGCTCGACAACTTCACGTAACGGAATTGAGTATTTTGTAGCAAATGCGACATCGCGCGGATCATGAGCTGAACAACGAATAGCTCCTGTCCCGAAAGACATCAGTGCAAAATTTGCAATCCATATGGGCAATTTCTCATTTGGTCTGAATGGATCGACTGCATATAGGCCAGTAAATACTCCCGTTTTTTCTTTACTTGCTGCCCGTTCGTCAGCTGGAATTGCACGAATTTCGGCAACATAGTTGACAACCTCCGAAGTACCCTTCCCATTCTCTATCAGCGAATCAACAAGTGGATGTTCAGGAGCTATAACAATGAATGTATCTGCAAAACTCCACGCGGGAAATGCGGTAAACGTATCTAAAACATACTCCATCCCTTCGACCTTGTGATGAATAACCATTCCCTCTTTCTTTCCAATCCAATTGCGCTGCATTTGCAAGATTCCAGATGGCCAATCGAGACCATCAAGATCGGCAAGCAGTTCATCGGCATACTTGGTAATTCTAAATATCCATTGAGGCAATGTTCGTTCCTCAACTTTATTTCCACAACGTTCATGTGTACCATCGGCCAATACTTCTTCCAAAGCAAGGCCTGTTTTACAGCTTGGGCAGTAAAAAATAGGCGTCTCTTTTTTATGCAACAGTCCCATTTTGAAGAACTGAATAAAAAGCCATTGAGTCCACTGGTAATACGATGGGTCAGTCGTTGAAAATTCTTTAGACCAATCATACGACAATCCAAGGCGTTGCATTTGTTGTTTAAAGTTTGCAATGTTTTGAGGAACAATGTCGAGCGGGTTCTTTTTTAGTTTAATTGCTGCATTTTCAGCAGGTAGACCAAATGCGTCCCAACCCATTGGATGCAATACCGATTTCCCCTTCATTCTATGATAGCGAGCTAGAACATCGGTGCCTGTGTATACACGAGCGTGACCAGTATGAAGACCAGCTCCGGATGGATACGGGAACATAACGAGTGTATATGATTTATCTTTTTCAGGGGTTTGAGGAGCTTTGTACGTCTCCTCTGCTTCCCACTGTTGAGCTATAGCAGATTCTATATCTTTTGGAATATACTTTTTCATAGCATGAATATACTTATGAACGGGCAAGTCCCATTAGTTTTTTAACGGCTTCAACTTTTTTGTTTGAAATTACCGTTGCATGTCGCAAGCCATCATTAAGTATTCTATCAAGAACAGTTTCGTTCGTACGAATTTCCGCATAAGACTTTTGAATATTACCTAGGCTCTCGGTTACTACCTGGGCCAAATCTTCTTTAAACACACTGTATGTTGCTCCCTCATACTTCTTTTCGATCTCTTTAACCGACATACCTGAAAAACCACTATATATTCCCAAAAGATTAGTCATCGCTGGCTTATCAGTTCCCGAAACAATATCGGTACCAGAATCGGTTACTGCTCGCTTAATTTTTTTAACAATCTCATCAGTCGAATCAAGCATACCAATGGTTCCCGATGGATCAATGGTTGATTTGCTCATTTTTGCAAGTGGGTTTTGCAAACTCATCACCCGAGCAGTCTGTGGCTGATTAAATATCTGCGGTAATTTAAACGTTGGTGCATATTTCGTATTAAATTTCTCGGCAATATCACGCGTAAGCTCAATATGTTGTTTTTGGTCGTCTCCAACAGGGACAAGGTCGGGCTCATACAGCAAAATATCAGCTGCCATAAGCACCGGATAGTTAAATAACCCCACCGAGGTTCGTTCCCCTTGCTTAGCACTTTTATCTTTATATTGAGTCATCCGTTCCATCCAGCCCATTGGGGTTATACAATCAAATATCCACGACAAATACGCATGATCACTATTTTCCGATTGCACAAACATCTTTGAAACGTCAGGATCAATACCTGATGCAATATATAGAGCTGCAAGCTCTCGAATATTTTTTCTAAGCGCTTGCGGGTCTTGAGGAACGGTAATAGCATGCAAATCAACAATACAAAAAAACATTTCGTATTCCTTAGAAGTGTCTTGCAAATTCACCCACTGCTTAATAGCTCCCAAGTAGTTTCCAATGTGTAAGTTGCCCGATGGCTGAATTCCAGAGAAGATACGTTTCGCTTTCATGTGAGTATTGTAACACATGAACTAGTGACTCTGTGAACTTTTCACGGAGCAATTCGAATCGACGATGGAATTCTTCATTTAGTTCTAAAGCCTTAAGAAAGAGAGGAGATTCGCATAGCGAGCGGGCGGCGAGCGGTGCTCCGGGGGAAGTGCACAGAGTCGTATTTGAGTCTTGCAAATAATATTTCACTCCTTTATAGTATCCCCATGAAAGATTCCTTGATCGCAAATCTTATTCGCAAAGAAACCCGCCGACAAAATGAAACTCTAATGCTCATTCCATCGGAAAATCATGCATCAAAAGAAGTTCGCAATACACTCTCGTCCGTACTCACGAATAAGTATTCAGAAGGATATGTAGGGGCTCGGTATTATCAGGGAAACACATATGTCGACGAGATCGAAACACAAGCTATCGAACGTGCAAAAAAGCTTTTTGGAGTTCCCCATGTGAATGTACAACCCTACTCGGGTTCTCCAGCGAACAGTGCGGTATACTTCGCGCTCCTTAAATCTAAAGACAAAATCATGGGACTTGCATTACGCCCAGGAGGACATTTGACCCACGGACATCCCGACATCACATTCTCAGGCAAATATTTCACGTCCGTTCAGTATGATGTAGACGAAAATGGAATTATTAATATCGAAGAAGTTGCAAAATTAGCTAAAAAAGAGAAACCACAAATAATTGTCGTTGGAACAACAGCATATCCGAGAATTTTTGACTGGAAGGAGTGGAAAAAAATTGCCGACAGTGTAGGAGCATACTTTTTAGCCGATATTTCACATATCGCCGGCCTTGTAGCCGGAGGCGCTCACCCATCACCCGTACCATATGCCGACATTATCATGACAACCACCCACAAAACACTTCGCGGACCTCGTGGGGCCATGCTTATGGTAACAGAGAATGGACTTAAAAAAGATCCGGAAATGGGGAAAAAAATCGATATGGCCGTGTTCCCTGGTTTGCAAGGCGGACCTCATGATAATACAACAGCAGGAATTGCAGTCGCCATGTTTGAGGATTTACAGCCAGCTTACAAAAAATATGCTCATCAGGTAGTCGCAAACGCAAAAACACTCTCCACGGAGCTTATGAAAAAGGACATTACGCTTACCACTGGTGGAACCGACAATCATTTAATGGTTATAGATTTACGTCCGTTGAGTTTGTATGGTAATATCGTAGCCGAAGCGCTTGAGATGGCTGGAATGGTTGCGAATCGTAATTCAGTTCCCCATGATCCTAATCCACCATTTTACCCATCGGGAGTCCGAATTGGTACACCTGCAATTACCACCCGAGGTATGAAAGAACGAGAGATGAAAAAAATTGCCGGCTGGATTGTTGAAGTAATTGATCAGGTTAAACAATACACATTCCAACAAGACAAAGAAGACCGAAAATCAATGCTAAAGAAATTCCGAACGGAGATTGTTACGAATAAAAGAATTAAGGAAATAAACAAGGAAGTTAAAAGATTGTGCGCTGCATTTCCTACTCCGTAAGATTTAGTCAATTTTTACCTGCACCGAAGGAGTCATGGTCATTTTAAGATATGCAGATTTGATGTTTTTGCTATTGACCGCCTTTAAGAACGCAGCCACATTTTCAACCAGTTGTTCATCGGTGAATGATTTTTTTCCGACTAATTGATGAAGTAGTGGGAATTTACTCTCTGATTTGAACCGAAGGGCTCCACCTGAGTATTTTTTAGCAACTTCTTCCGGTTTTTCAGACACTGTTCCGTTTTTAGGGTTTGGCATCAAACCTTTTGGACCTAAAACACGTGCGACTTTCGCTAATTTTGGCATGTATGATGGATGAGTGATAAGAACATCAAAATCAATGGTTCCACCTTCTATAGCCGTAAGCAACTCATCGGTAACGACAGCAACTTTTACCGTCTTACCTGAGCCATGAGGAAGAGTAACTTCACCCTTAACACCTGTTTCAACTAAATTTAGATGAAGTTCAACCGATTCATCAAACTTAGCCGTAGAGATTTTCTTTAAAAGGGCAACTGCTTGCGAAACTGAATATACCTCGTCAGAAGAAACTTGCTTTTTTGCTGCTCGGTAGTTTTTTCCGCGAGCTCGTGTTTTTGAAACTTTTTTAGCTTTTGATTCTTTTTTTTCTACGTCCTCTTCAACCTGATCTACCACGTCAGAAGATTCTGAGACGTCTGGAGATTTCATTGCGTCTTTTTCCTTTTTTGCCTTTTCAGCCTCGATACTTTCTGCCTTTTTTGCAGCACGACGAGCTGCCGCTTCTTGAGCTTGTTTTTTTTCTAATTCTTCGTTTCCAAGTACTTTTGTTCTAATTTTTCCCATATTATTCTGTATCGACCCCCATTGAGCGGGCAGTTCCGTAGACAATGCTAACTGCTTGTTCTACATTATGTGCATTTAAGTCGTCCATTTTTTCTTTTGCAATTTTTTCTGCTACTGCGCGGGAAAGCTTACCTGCTTTCTCACGTCCGGCATTTCCGCTTCCTTTAGCAATTCCTAATTCCTTCTTAATCATGGCGGCTACTGGAGGTAGCTTGGTAATAAATGTAAAGGATCGATCTTCATAAACAGTAATAACCGCTGGAATAACCTGACCTTTTTGATCGGCTGTTTTAGCATTATATTCCTTAATAAAATCCATGATTGGCACTCCATGCTGCCCTAAAACTGGTCCGACAGGTGGAGCAGGTGTTGCTTCACCAGCAGGCAAGTTGATTTTGATCATTGTTTGTACTTTTTTAGCCATATTTTTAGTTATTTAAATCCTGATCCACCGGTGGGCGGAAAGTTCAGGAAGACGTTTTTATAATTTCGCGATCTGCAAGAAGTCCAATTCTACCACAGTTTCGCGCTGAAAGATGTCGACAAGTACTCGAACCTTTCCTTTGGTCTCATCAATCCCTTCAATAGTTGCAAAAGAATCCGATAAAGGTCCGTCCGTAATTTTTACCGGCATACCTACAGAAAACTTTGTTTTGAACGTTGGTTCCTTTTGCTCTACAAATCGTCGAATTGCTTCTACTTCTTTTTCGGTAATTGGAGTTGGTTTAGTTCCCGCTCCTACAAACCCTGTAATTCCCTGTGTTGTACGAACAACAAGCCAAGAATTGTCATCGAGAATCATGCGGATAAGTAAGTATCCTGGGAACACCTTCTCTTTGATCATTTTCTTTTGACTCTTCTTAATCGTCATGACTTCACGCATAGGAATAACAATTTCAAAAATGCGATCGGTCATACCGAGTGTTTTTACACGCTGTTCCAATCCTTCTTTTGCTTTTGCTTCAAATCCAGATTGTGCATGCACCACGTACCATTTTCCAGCATTTTTTGTATCTGGTGTTGGTTCAACTGTTGGTTCTTGTTTTATATCATCAGCCATATTAGCGTTGGGTAAAAAAAGTAAGGACTTGCGTAAGTCCAAGGTCTATTATACCGATATATATGCCTACAATCAAGGAGATTGCAAAAACAGCCATTGTCAGGCGCATTGCTTCAGCTCGTTTAGGCCACGTAACTTTTTTAAGCTCCTCACGGATTTCATTCGCGAATACCGTGCGGTCAATTTTTTTTGCATCCATACGATATATTGTAGCACAGAGTTTACTATAATAATAGTCATGAAACAAAAATACAAACAGAAGCTACTCCTTACTCTACTCATGACCTATCTCGCCATGACGATACTCAACACAGAAGCATTCGCTTCAACCGTTACATCGGACTCATTTCGCATTGACAGACCCCAAATCATTATGCAAAACGGTTCCGCTCCGGCAACTATGACAAGCATTCAGCAGCGAACTTCTCCTCGTGAGGCACAAGAATTTTACGATAATGGAATGGTAATATTATATGGTGCTCATGCAGGCTTAAACACAACAACCGGAACACAGCTGGTTGAGCTCGAACAAAATACCCAAGAAAAAAGCAAAATACCTCTGTATATCAGTAGCAAATCAACATACGAGTATATGCACGTTCGTAGAGGATCTGACTTACATCGCTCCGTACTATTTAACACGATATCACAGTTTAATGAATCTGGTATAAGCGGTTCAATACACGTATCGGTACCACCAGAACTACAGAACAAAAAATCGTATCTTGGAACGTTAAAAGTAATCTTGGGTGCTTATTAATATGAGACTATCTTATTTTCTACTATTTCTTTTTATATTGAGCGCTTTTCCCAATTCTATACATGCCCAAACCGTTGGATTAGAAATTCAACCAGAGCTTACCACCGTATACACCAAACCCGGGAATACAATTAAAATCCCACTTGTAATCAAGAATACAGGCAATCAGGGCTCATTTACTGTGAAAGGCACAACGCTCATTCCACACAGCGCCACAGGCGATTTAATACCCTCTGAAGAACGTACGAGCGGTATCAGTATAACTCCACAATCAATAGGTCCATTTTTTTTACCAACAGGAGCAAAAAAGAATGTTGAAATGGTAATAACAATCGACCCACAAGTAAGTCTACGCGACTACTACGTAGGCATAAATACAATATCTGTAGGAAAAAAAAGAAGCGAAGGTAAAAGTACTATAGCTGTTGAAATGAATACTATTTCGACCGTACTTTTAACAGTAACTAATAATGGAATTATGAATATTTCTGGGTATATTAATTCTTTTATTGCGGGTAGTGGTTCTAACGTACGTTTTTTCGATAGCACGCAAGAAATCCCGCTAAACTTAAGAATGCATAATAGTGGAGATAATTGGATGTACACTTCAGGCACCATTACGGTTACCAATATGCTTGGTAAAAAACAGCTTATTCAAATACCCCAGCAACGGGTACTGGCAGGCTCAAAACGCGTCTTGCGCAGCAGCAAAATAGGTATGCCCGCCAATACAGCCATGCTCACAGGTATGCATTTTGGGAAATATACCGCAACCGCTCGTATGACCATTGAAGGCAAGACATCAATGGCAACCAAATCAATTACCTTTATTGCATTCCCATTCAGACTTGCAGGTGCACTGGTGCTTTTAGGAATTACCGCCGTAATAGCAGGTGTTCGATTAAGCCGCCCTTCCCGACCACACGCAGTTCATACCCATCAGTTGTAATAGTAATATCTCCTCGTTCTGCAGTCAAATAGAGCTTTTTTTTCAAGGCTTTGAAATAATCTAAGACCTTTTTTGACGGATGGTTGAATCGATTATGCAATCCTACACTTATCACACTTGCTGTTGGATCTGCTAATTTCAAAAATTCGTATGTTAGTCCGTTATGTGAGCCATGATGTGGAACTTTAAGCACGTCGACATTTTGAATCACATACGCATCACTTTCTTGCAGCAAAGAAAGTACGAACGGAGTTACATCGCCAGTAAATAATAGACGCATTTGAGAAAAATAAAGCAAAAATACCTGGGAATGTTCATTTAAGTCATTGCTCGTCAAATCTTCTGGCGGCCACAGTAAATCGAATTTGGTTTCTGAATCGACTTCAATGCGATATGGAGCCGTAACGAAACGTACTAAAGTCCCTTGCTTTTGCAAAGTCGATGCAAGTTGCGCATAGGATTTTGTGAATGATTTACCTGAACTTACATATAATTGTTTTATCCGGTAGTTATGGGCAACAGCAAGAAATCCTCCGTAGTGATCAATATGTGGATGACTCAGAAACGCATATTCAATTGTCTTGTCAAATAGTGACATATTACGACCCAGGCAACGGAGCATGCTACTATCTGGTCCAGAATCAATTACAATGTCAATACCTGAAGCAGCACGAATATACACTCCATCTCCTTGCCCAACATCACAAAACACCACACGTCCGGCGGTGTTTATTCTGTAACGAATCGATATTTGCACCACTGCAAATGTAAAACATACCAAACTTACAAATAGTATCCATCGATACGATATTGGCGTTTGCTCATACATATTACATTTGTATATATACGAACGGAATATTTGCTAATACATCAACAACTCCTAATACGTAATCAAGCATCCCATATACAGCGATAGCAGGTAAAATTCCCAACACGTAAGAAATCCTACCGAGAATTACCATAATAAATCCCGCGATCATGATTAGACCCACCATAAAGCTAACCAGCACATTAGACACAGGAGAAATGATTGAAAACTGCTTGAAATGGAAAAATATCAGCGGCGCAGTAAACACCTGCGCCGCAATAGACGTCCTAAATTCATTTATTACCTCGTACATTATCTTTCCTCTTAACGTCCGTACCTTTTTTTGATTACTATTATTAAACAATAGAAGACCGAGGGTTGCTCCATACGAAAGTTGAAATGAAATACTCGAGATCCATGCTGGCCAGAATATGCCTATGAAAATAGCCGACAATAAAAGGAGATATAGCGGCTGAGCCTTCCTTCCAACGAGTAATGCCACGATCGTTAAAATACTGCAAAATCCAGCACGAACAACTGGGGCTTGAGGAGAGACAAAAGCTATAAAAATCGTAATGATTAGCACACTAATCAATCCTGTTACTCTTCTGCCAATTACGCTTGTTAAGCGTGCTATGATCGCCGTCATAATTGTTATATTCATACCCGAGAGAACAACCATATGCAGCAAGCCTACTATCTTGAGTTTTTCATACAAATCCTTATATTCATACACAGGTATGCCCAAGAGCATACCGTTTAGCAGTGCCGCATGAGGCTGAGGCAAGTACATCTGAGCTACCTGCGCAACAGACAGCGGTGTTGGCATATTACAGCGTAATTTGATCTTTAATTTTTTCGAACAGCGCCTTACCCACTATTTTTCGTGTAACTAAATCACTAATTAGACGATATGGTCTTCCGGAAACTATTTTTTGTGCAGTCACATCTCCTACTCCATCTAAACCATTAAGTTTCTCTAGCGATGATGTGTTGATATGTATGCGTTCATCAATAACTTCCATATTCACCTCGTGCTCGAATGAATCGTCATCATATGCAGGAACATACACCTTTTCCTGATCTGAAAGCGTTCGCGACATATTCATGGTCTTTTCTATTTGTTTAATATTCGCTTTTGAAGAATATCCCCCCGCCTTTTCAATCAGAGCTTTTAGTCGCGTTTTTGCTGGCAGTTTGTACACGTTCGGATACAATACTGCACCAGCTATGTCAACATAAATATATGTTTCGGCGATTTTTTTGGGAACATCTTGTGCCTTTGAATCAATCTGGACACGCGTTTTGGCTTGTGTGGGAATGATGAGAAAAAGTGAGCCTGAAAAGATGAGTATAGCCCCCGATATAGCTAAGAGCATTATTTCAGCACGAAACTGGCTAATAAACTCCCTAATCTGCGTAACCCTTTCATCACTGGAAAAATCCATATTTCACAATCATATCGGGAAATTTCCCAAGGTCAACGGTCTATAAATCCCATTAATGTACTTTTGGATTATTGTAGCAGGCTTTTTATTACTTTATACCTTTGAAAGGATTCCTTTTACCTCTTTGAATATGTCGAATGCCTCAAAACTTATGAAGTTGCGTCCTACTAAGCTTTTTGGCAATCCAGGATCTTCACGTAGAATTGTAATATATTCATATAGTATAGCCTTCATCTTTTCATCTTTCGTTATATCCTTTGACAGCACGTCGTGCCAAGTCTTAAACATGGCTCTATACCGTTTTTCAAGCTCGCTTTTGTTCCACACCTTTTCAACAAGTATATCCATATTGCCAAATACATGCGTTGCTTCAAATGACTGTATATAATTTTCCTCTTCTTTACCATACACAAGCTCCTTAAGATTGTGGGTAATAGGATGAGGAGTAATCCAAAATGAACGATGCCACGGACCAAGTCCCCAACCACGCATTTCTCGTCGCAGGCGATCGCGAATTTCACGCTTAGACTCTGGAATCTCGTATGAAATAATTCTCCACAGACCATCCCACTCCTCACTCATAAACCGAAAGAAAGGAAATTCAAGAGACAAGGCCGAAATACCCTTTGCAGTTAAGCGATATCGCATCTTATCGGCACTAGATTCATCTTTCTGAATTGAACCATCTTTAATAAGCCCCGATAGTGTGCCACGAGTTTTTTGATTCAAAGAAAGATCAAATATGTCTTGTAAGCGCTCTGTAATCTCAATAGATTCATCCTGAAGCTCAGGCATCAAAAAAAACAAAAGCAATAACTTAATTTTTCTATCTTTTATTGGCATATATGTAGTATGATTTCAAATGTACGCTCGTACTTTACTATGCGAAAAGACTAACAGACGCAATATTCTTTGTCAACAAGAAATATTGGCAAAATAAATAAAAATAAAGACTAAAATATAAAATAAAACGGCAAAAAAATGGTATAGAAACATAAGCAAAGGTTTCGGCTATTAGAACAATCTATTCTTCATTCCACAAAACCTAGCAGAAATCGCATGTCTTTGCTATTTCACGATCAACACCAATCTCAAAACAAAGTGCCTAAGAAGTGTACAATTTCATGCAAATTCGTCGTACAACAAACTATCACTTCTAAACTGCTACTATCTAACAATAAAACAGCTCATAAAGCCTCAAGAATGATTCGGGTTGTCACACTAGGCTAACTTAGAAACTCGTCGCAAAAATGTTTTACCATTAGTCGATATACATCATAAAAAATATGCGGTCAAAGAAAAAAAATTCATAAGGCATATAGAGACTCATTCGTGGCTTTGTGTAGCCCCGTAAATGACGCTAGGCACAGAAATCTAAGACAAACTAGTCGCAAATTTATGAAATATCACATAACTACTATAGACTCTTCCTACTATAAGACTTTTGTTATATTATGATATCTTAACGTCTATGAGTTATTAGTACGGTATTATGAATAACTTTATGTAACTTCTCCTATAGGTTTCTATATTTGCTGACTATGTGTGGCTGGTAACTATATCATAGTATATCTATTTATCTATTTTTAACCCTTGACAAGCCCTAGATAATGTCTTAGCATGATTAAGTATGAGTAAAAAAAGTGCCGATCGGTATAATCTACTAGATATTACAACCCAATTCGATGATTACTTAGCTCAGAAAAATTTGAGCAAAATATCTCGCAAAAATTATCTTTCTGACTTACGTTTTTTCTTGACATGGATGGATGCACACTTTGACGTGCCTGATTTTAACTTGAGCACGATTATTTCGTATAAGAATTTTTTAATAAATAGCAGACAAACTGTGCGTTCGATAAACCGTTCCCTATCATCGATTAGAGCATACGGAGACCTTCTTGTACAAAATCAAATTCAATTTTCAAATCCCGCTCGTCTGGTTGCAAATGTACCTATAGGTACTACATTTTCTCAAAATGAATTAATACATGAATTTTCACGCTCTAATGATCTTACGCATGAAGACAAGCAGGCTCTTTATGAATTTCTAAAGCTTACACATGAACATACCTAGCATCAATCAATATCGACAACAGTTGCAAAACCAGGGCCTAACGCCCGATGAAATAGAACGACGAGTATTGCTTGCAAGCAGCTTTTCTGGGTGGGTACAAAATAAGAAGACTTCTAGCACCTTTACCTCGGACCAAACGGTGAATAATGCAAATGAAAAGACAAATCCAATACACTTGGGACCTCGCACAACTCAAATATATACTGTTATCGCCGGTATATTTATAGCCTTACTTGCGATTGGATCAATGATTGCATATAGCCAGAAAGGTGCGTCAGCAATTAATACTAAATCGGTCTATAAACCTAATACACGCACACTCTCATTCACTGGAAAGCTCACCGATACTAGTGGTTTTATTATTGCAAACAAAACAAAGGTGGTGCTTTCGCTTTACACCGATTCCTTAGGTGGAAAACAAGTATATTCAAGCGGCGCTTGTACGGTTACACCGAACTTGCAAGGAATTTTTCAAACTACTATTGGCGGGGCTTGTGGAAGCCCTATTCGTGAAGACGTATTTACAACAAACCCTCAGCTGTATTTAGGCATAAAAGTTGGTAATGATGAAGAAATGAAACCCAGAACGCCAATCACCTCTCATGCGACCGACACAGAAGCTGCAACAAGCGACATGCTGGTAAATACTCAGGGTGAACTTGCGCTATCCACAGAAACTCCTGCAATACGCTCGACGCTTGAATCTGCTAATTTTGCAATAACAAGCGCACGAGGAATCCTGCTTCAAAGCAGTCTCGACGGAGACGTGACTCTTTCAGCCACTGAATCCGGACAAATAAAATTCCTAGTCGGCGGAGGTCAGGTGGGAACTATTAAATCCACAGGAGAATTGGTAATTACCGGGAATATTATTCCTACAAATACTGGTGTTCAAGACCTTGGTTCAAGCAACAATCGATTCAATTCCCTATACGTGGAAAATGTTTACCCAGGTTTATCCGGAGTTTCTGGCTATTTAAAACGCGAAGGCAACACGCTGACCACCACCAATGCTGGTGATGAATTTGTTCTGGGATCATCTACTGCGAATCAGGCACGAATCCGCCTATCCCCATTCACAAGCGATAGAAGCTGGATAAATGCGGGTAACTTTGGAATAGGCACCACCAATCCCACCTTCAATCTCGATGTGGCAGGATCAACTCGCATCGGAGGAGATATTACTCTTGGGGCTTCCTCAAGCCAAAAAGTAAATTTCAACTCCACTACCCTATCGTTCTCAAACGCAACGGGGATAGCATTACCAGGCAACACCGTGAACGCACTTGCATTTCAAACAAACCTCGTCAGTCTTGATACAAAAAATAACCGACTTGGTGTTGGTACCATTACCCCAACAAACAAACTAAGCGTTGTGGATTCACAATCAAACTTATCTACCCTACGCGTTGAAAATACCAATAATGAGCCAAGCAGTAAGGGTATGCTAATTAAGCTTGGCTATACCGGAGGAGGAAACACGAGTAATGAATTCATAACATTTGTTAAGGGAAATGACGAAGTGCAAGGTAAAATTCAAAGTAATGGAGCAAGTGGAGTTAGTTTTACATCAGGTGGTGGAGATTTTGCTGAGTATTTCCTAAAAGATACTTCTACGTACGATATCAATAACGCTCTGTGGAACGCAGGATCACTTATGTGCTTAGTTGCCGATGGCATGGTTCGTCCATGTAGCAATAGCTACAATAATATACTTGGGGTCGTATCGAATAACGCGGCATTTGTGGGAAACAGCAAAGGGGAAAGCGACGAAAAATACACGCTCGTTGGTTTAGTTGGGCAACTACCAGTAAAGGTCTCTCCTTCTTCAGGAGTGATTGCCTCGGGCGATCCGCTTACTTACTCCAACACTCCTGGTGAAGTGACTCGAGCAACACGCAGTATGAGAATCGTTGGTTTTGCACAGGAAAGTTATAATGGTACCGATTCCAAAACAATAAGAGCAACTATTCAACCTGGATATTTTGAAATTCATCAAAAAAATCAATTCACCTATGACGGTACCAACCTTAGTACACCTCGCCAAAACATATCAGGATTCATTTCTGAATTTTCAACACTCATAGCAAAAACGATCCGTGTAGATGAAAAAATCTCTTCACCAATAGTTGATACAAATAAGCTCGTTGCACAAGAAGCACGAGTCAACGTGGTGCAACCGGCTTCACAACGTGATTTAGTGATCAATCTAGCACCATCAGAAAACGAATCAACAACGGCAGCAACTACTAACAATCCTTCGGCTGGCCCTCTTTCAAAATTACTTATACAAGGCTTTAATAACGAAACCGTCGCGGCTTTTGATGCAAGCGGCAATGCCACACTTTCAGGCACATTACAAGCACAAAATGTCAATGCTGAAAACATTACTTCCCAAAATATAGAAAGCACACAGCTTACAACAAAAGAAGCAAGTATTTCGGGAACGCTTATTGCCAATCGTATTGAAGCAAGCAACATAACCGATATAGAAAAAATAGTGAACGAACTTAAAAATGCGCCATTACCCGATGCAAGACTCTATGAAAAAGACACGTCCGTATTTAATACCATGCCACCTATTAACGATATTACAGTGTTAAACAAAGCCAGTCTCTATGATGCTTCCGTTGCAAACTCGCTATTGGCTGGAAGTGTATCGATAAAGGACAATACAATAACCGGGTTAGGATTTGAACTTAAGCTTACTGCGCTTGCTTCGATTAATTTACTTGACGGGGCAGTCATTATAGCACGCGATGGAACATTAACTTCAAAGGGGGAACTAATTGCCCAAAAGGGAATTCGAGCAAATCACCTGTCTCCCATCAACAAGGGGGAAGATATTAAAGTAAGTTTAAGCAATCAATCACCTACACCAGCGAGCCTGCAAATTCTTAATGACGATGCTGAGCAGGTTGCCTCGATCAATGCTTCAGGCTCAGCGTATTTTGAGGGTGGTATTGGAGTAAATACATTTATTGCCGAAAGTGGAGATGTGCAAAATAAATCAAGCCTTACTGCGGCAATTTCTACGAACGCGCAATCTGCTGGTACTGGTGAAATTCCTGCAGGCAAAAGCAATATTATTATCTATAATGAGAAACTCTCTAAGCATTCACTCGTATATCTTACCTCAACATCAAAGACCGAAAATCAACCCGTGTATGTTTCTGAAAAAAGAAGCTGCGAACAAAACACCACACCAACACCCGCTGACTGTAAAGGCTATTTTGTTGTAACGATCGATAGCCCAATTAAAACAGCCGCTACTTTCAACTGGTGGATAATTAATTAGTTGCAAAGCACTCACAAAATCACTACAATAAATCTATGTTCAAAAAGGTAAAAATTGCAGCGCTAAGTACATTATTTATACTGTTTCCGTTATTCTTTCTTCCTATCACACAGGAGTTCTATCTACTAAACAAGTTTATGCTTGTTTTTTTAATAGCATGGATCATTGGGATTACTGCGCTTCTTCAACTTATTATTGAACGTAAACTCTCAATCAACTATAGCAGACTTGATGCGCCGATTCTGTTACTCTTGCTCGCAATAAGCGCAAGCATTTTAATTTCTTCACCCAATAAGGTAACTGCCCTGTTTTCGGTTCCGTTTGGGCTCTTTCCGCTACTTTCATTAATCAGCATATATTGTTTTATAAAAAATACTCCTAAATCAGATTGGACCGTCTTTAAACCGGGAGAACTACTCGGTATAGGTGCAAGTGCCGCCGGTATTATTGCCATTATTTTTTATGCAAATCCGCTCAGCTCCTTTACATTACCTGCTTCCATGGTATTTTTGAAAACACCGCTTTTTAATACGATAGGAAGTATTATTGATGTAATATTATTCTTTGGATTTTTTATTGCAATGGCTGCTGCTAACATTTTTAGTAGCCGAAAGAAAAATGCGCCCATTTTAGTTGCCGGAGCTATTGCCACCGTAGTTGTATTGTTGCAAATTTTTTACGTTGTCTCATCAAACCAACTTCGACTTCCTCCTATTACAGAATCATGGCTTGCTGCAGTTGAAACACTGAAACGCACACAAACCGCCCTATTCGGAGTCGGTATTGATAACTTTGCAGGACAATTCACGTTTGTAAAGAATGTCGCATACAACACGAGCTCATTGTGGAACATTAACTTTGCTCTTTCTCGCAGTGCAATCTTACACATGTGGACAGAAACAGGTTTACTTGGTCTTGCAGGAGTATTGTTTTTAATTGCTATGGTGGCTAAAACAATATTTCAATTACACGCCGCAAACGACGCGCATGCAAAAGCATTTACCATTACTGGATTATATTTATTATTCACGTTCGTTTGTTTTCCACCATCATTTCCACAATTCTTTTTACTCGCAGCGTATTTAGGCACACTGGTTGCTCGAAGTCCACACCGCACATTTAATCTTGATTTTCACAAAATGTTTGCCACATATTTAGTCATGATTTTTATTGCCGCATTAGTATTCCCAACTACTGCATATGGAGTGGTACGTATGTATTCTTCAGAAATGTATTTTAAGAAGTCACTCAATGCACTAACCACAGGGGTAGTTGCCCCCATTTATGAAAACTTACAACAAGCCATTATTATTAATCCATATGAGGCACGGTATCGATTAACATTTAGTCAGCTCAACATTCTAATCGCAAACAACATTGCTACTTCCAAGTCGCAAAACATAACGGAACAAGATCGACAAAACATAACCATTACTATCCAAGATGCTATTCGAGAAGCAAAAGCAGCCGTTGCTCTTAACCCCGATAGTGCACCAACATGGGAAAATTTAGCTATTATCTACCAAAACTTACTTAATGTTGCACAAGGCGCCGACACCTGGGCAATTTCAGCATATCAAAAAGCTATTTTACTTGATCCAGTTAATCCACAATTACGACTAGCGCTCGGTGGTGTTTACTTTTCTTTGAAGCAATTTCCAAATGCAGCGACATTTTTTTCACAGGCAGTCACCCTAAAACCCGATTGGGCTAATGCGCGCTATAATTTAGCGTGGGCGTTATTTCAAAACAGAGACTTTGATCAAGCAATATCAGTCATGAAAAATGTATTAACGTTACTTGAAAAGGGTAGTGGCGATTACGCAAAAGCCCAAGGAGACCTTAAAGTATTTGAAGAAGCTAAAGCGGCAGCAGGAAAAGCACAAACAGCACCTGTTGAAAGCGCACCTACTGCCTCAAATTCAGGACTACTACAGACAAAACAAGCAACTAGTGAAGCTACATTAGAATTACCCGCAAAACCTGAAGCGGTCGTTTCTCCAAAGATTGCGCTCCCAACCGAAACAGCTCCAAGCAATTAACAACATATTTGTTCCTAATACGCGATATGCACATTAGTGGTCCCTCGAGTTATTTCCCTACGAATACAATAGCACAAAGACACCAACAAGCTTATTTCAAGTAACTGAGTGGATTAAGCAACACGCCTCCTTGACGTATTTCAAAGTGCAAGTGTGGACCTGTTGAACGACCTGTTGATCCCATGTTACCTATTGTCGAACCACGTCCTACCGATTGTCCTGGATTTACCCCGATACGTGAAAGGTGTGCATACAAAGATTGAAAGCCATTTCCGTGATCAATTATTACATGACAACCATAACCCCAATTAATACATCCGGCGTATGTTACTGTACCTCCATCTGAAGCAAGAATTGGTGGCGAAGACGAATGTGCAATATCAAGACCCATGTGGTACCACACCGGGTAAGTAGTAATTAAACCACTTGCCGGCCAAATAAAATTGCCGCTTCCCTTCCCGGCCACGATTGGTCCGTTGTAAAAGCCACCAGGGCCATTGAGTCGTGAAGGAGCTACCGGAACAATACTTCCATTTGGTACAAACAGTATCTGCCCGCTAGTTAGGGCAAACGTTTCTGCGTCTGCATAATCATTGAACGGAAAGTTAACGATCGCTTGTGCATCTGTATGAAATTTCTTAGCAATGGAATAAATTGTTTCTCCTGAAGATACTTTATGAGCAATACCCGTAACAGGAAGAATGCGAAGTTTTTGACCAGGCTTAATTATTTCACCACTCAAGTCATTTTCCCATTTTATTGTATCTACGCTAATATCAAACTGTTTTCCAACTGATGCAAGTGTATCTCCGCTTTTTACAGTATATTCAAGGATCGAATCACGTGGTTTTTGTGAAAAGGTGGTTTTGGTAGATTTTGAATATACATCAACGTCAAGCACTGCGCCAGAAGGGGCCGATTGACTCGCGTTCAAATAGTCGCTAATAAAAGGATTATTCTCTGCAATTGCCGGTCCTGCCACGACAGCCGCAGAAATTAGAAGGAAAAAGGAGGTATTAAGAAACGATTGGGAATATTTTCCCCGTTTCACTACCAAAATAGCCACAATAAAACCCTTGATACGCTCAAAACGAGACCCATACGTAAATAAGTGACCTTTCAGGTATGTAGTAGTAAAACGAGTAAATTCAGTAATGTCGCGCCAAAAAGCCCGGACTGAGAACATAGAGTAACTGATTATACCATAGTTGGCAGGCTAGATTCTAAATACCTTCTCTAGAATTTCTTCGGTGTTTTTGCGGTTTGATGAGGTTTTGCAGATTCCTTCCTTGAGTACTAACAAGCCAATTTTGGAAAGCGCCTCGCGCGCCGCCAATATTTGCTGAGCAACATCCTCACAATCACGTTCGCTATTAATCATGCGCCTAATGCCCTCTATTTGACCAACAAGGCGGTTTATTCTACTATCAATGGTAGTTTGTTTGGGTTTCATGGTCTACGTAATTTCTCGGCCGAAATAATACGCTCTACAGCAAGTACGTAAGCTGCTTTGCGCAAAGAACTGACCTGTTTTTTATTTGATTTTAGCTCAAGATATTTGCTAAATATTTTGTCGAACGCTACTCTCATTTGTTTTTCGAGCTTTTCATCTACTTCTGCCTCGGGCCAATAATACCCGTAGTTGTTTTGCACCCATTCAAAATAAGACACCGATACTCCCCCGGAGTTTGCGTAAATGTCGGGTACTACCAGTACATTTCGCTTGTTTAGTTCCTCATCAGCTTCTGGAGTAACGGGTCCATTTGCCATTTCAACAATAACAGATGCTTTTACATCTTTCACATTTTCTTGATTTATTGCATTTTCAAGCGCACTAGGCACTAATACATCTACAGGAAGTTTAAGGAGATCCTCATTTGACATCATTTTGCCGTTCTTAATGTCGCATACGCCACCTTTACAATAACATCCGGCCAAACTCCCTTTTTCTTGCTTACATTCCATGGTAGCAACCGGGTCAAGTCCTGCCTCAATGTACGTAGCTCCCTTAGAGTCAGACACAGCAACAACTCGAAATCCCATTTCGCTGGCAATTTTGGCAAAAAAGTACCCTACATTTCCAAATCCCTGCACCGCAATCGTAATTTGAGAAATAGGCTTCATGTACCAGGCTGTGTGATCAGAAGAATCGTTAAGTTTAAGTTTTTCAATCAAAAACCGAAGTGCAAGCACGCCACCAAAGCCAGTTGCTTTGTCTCGTCCCATACTACCCCCTAGTATTAGTGGCTTACCGGTAAATGTACCTGGCTCCATATGACCTACTACTTTTTCATACTCATCGAGCATCCAGGCCATTATTTGCCCATTGGTGTTTACGTCGGGTGCGGGAACATCTACCTTAGAACCAACATGTGGAGCTAAAAATCGAGCATACGCACGTGAAAGAGCTTCCAATTCTTTTTCTGATAGTTTTTTTGGGTCAACAATAATTCCACCCTTTCCACCTCCTAAGGGGAGTCCCGCAACGGAGCACTTTAAACTCATCCAGAGCGAAAGAGCCTTTACTTCGGATTCCGATACGTTTTGATGAAAACGAATACCACCTTTATATGGACCAAGTGCATTATTATGTTGGCTTCGATATGCCTGAAATTCTTTGGTTTTTCCATTATCCATACTCACCTGGAGCATAGTAGAATGGACTTTTGCAGGAGTCTTAAGACGAGTTAAATATGGTTTTGAGTCTTTTGAAAGGAGCGGTGAAATTTCATCAAGAAATGTTACCGCGTTTGTAAATGGATCTGATACTTGCATACTACCAGGTAGTATAGAGTATTTTGAAATCCACTGTCAATATGCATTTTGTATATCACAATATAATATGACTATTGGTCTAGACATTAGATTATGATTTCAACGTATGAATAGATCAGCGTCCGTGCGGCTCTTTTTTCCCATGGAAATCAAAGTCCTCAATTCTTCCCCGCGGTAATCAGATTATCCAAAAATTCTTGATTATTCTTGGTCTTGCCGAGCTTGTCAATCATGGCCGTTAAACGCTCATCATCGGACAATAGCCCGAGCATTCGACGCAAGATAGTTACCTTATCCATGGTGTCTTTATTAAAGAGCAATTCATCTTTTCGCGTTCCCGATGCTTGAATATCGATAGCTGGGAAAATGCGCTTTTCGGCGTATTTACGATCAAGGTGAATTTCCATATTACCGGTTCCCTTAAATTCCTCATAAATAAGGTCATCCATGCGTGATTCGGTGTTTACCAAAGCTGTTCCAATAATGGTCAAGCTTCCCCCTTCTTCACAGTTTCGCGCAGCCCCTAGGAATTTTTTAGCTGGGTATAATGCTGCCGGATCAAATCCTCCGGAAAGTGTTCGACCACTGGTTTCAACTGAGAAATTGTAGGCACGAGCCAAACGAGTCACGGAATCAAGCAAAATAATTACATCTCGACCGACTTCTACTAACCGCTTTGCACGTTCGAGTGCAATTTCTGCAGCTTTAATTTGATCACGTGGCGATTGGTCAAAATGCGAAGCGACCACTTCTGCTTTAATTGAACGAGTTAAATCGGTAACCTCTTCAGGTCGTTCTCCAATTAATATAGCAATCAAATGCGCATCGGGATAGTTTTTGGTTATTCCGTTTGCGATGTTTTTGAGCACGGTTGTCTTTCCCGCTTTTGGTTGGGAAACAATCAGACCACGTTGTCCAAAACCTATTGGAGAAATAAGGTCGATGATTCGCGTAGAAAGAATGTCGGGTTCGGTTTCAAGCTTAATTTGGCGATCAGGATACATAGAAGTTAAATCGTCAAAACGCTTGCGTTTGTAACTTTCCATGTCATTCATAACGATACCGTTAATTTTCTCAATTTTAAGCAAACCATGGAACTTTTCGTTCTGTTTTGGTGGACGAACCAAGCCTTCTACATGGTCGCCTGGTCGAAGCCAAAATTTTCGAATTTGCGATTGGGAAACATAAATATCGTCAGGAGACGGGGTGAATTTTGGACGCAAAAAGCCAAATCCGTTATAGGTAACTTCCAAAACTCCGCTTCCTGGGAACGCCATTTTAAGGTCATCTTTTATGCGATCTTCCAAATTAACTTCGCCATAACCGGTAGCACCGGAAACATCGGCAGTCGCCGAGGCAGATGAGGTTTTTTTAGGCGCAACATTATGAAATGAGTCAGCATCGATCACAATAGGATCGCCTGGTAGCTCAAGCTCATTAGGAGTAGTAACGGTTGAAGCAGCTGCGGCTTCTGTTTCGAACATAAGATCGTTGACTGAAAGATCTTCGGTTTTTTTATCCGACATAGGGATAGATATATAAATTTATAAAGAAGTTAAATAATTTCTCATTGCGTTCTTGACCTCTGACTGAGGAGAAGCTGAAAATGTCTAGGCTACAAAGACCCTCCTTAAAAAGAGGGGAATGAAAGTTTTTCTTTTATTTATGAAAAAAGGGTAAACGCGCCTACATCACCTAACACACGGGAGGATGCAAAAACAACGTCTTTTCTCGCCCGAGGGCGAGGCACCCTATGAAAAGAACTTGTTAGAAAAACTTTTCAATATTCTGAACCTCTTTAGTAAGGAGGATCAGTAGTATTATAACGTACTGTATGAAGATGTCAAGTGCGAGTTTGACAAAAGAATATGGGGGTGTATAATGGTTGGTATATGACCACACGAACTTTCATGGCTATATGTACGCTGGCTATTCTCTCATCTACACTGATCCCTATTACACAAGCGAGTACTCTTGAGGTTCGCGAAGGTAACACGTATGTACGCATGGAAAGTAATGCAACCGGAAGCGGTACGAGTCGCATATACCAGAAAACAGTTATTAATGGTAAAGAAACAGTTCGGGAAGAATACAAAAGTGCAATAGCTGAAAATAACCAGGCACGAATGGATGCTCGAGCAGAATTTAAAGAAAAGCTCGCCGAACTTAAAGACGCTCGTAAAAAAGAAATTGTTGAAAAGCTCGATACACGATTTGCAAACGTAAATAAAAAAGCGACAGATCGTTTTTTGGAAACACTTAGTAAGCTAACCGAGGTTCTCAATCGTATTCAAACCAAAGTAACCGAAGCCAAAACCGCCGGCAAAGACACAACCGAAGCACAAACAGCCATTACTACGGCTCAAACCGCCATAGCAAACGCAAAAACGGCAGTGAACACACAAGCAGGTAAAACATATACTATAACAATCTCAACCGAAGACAAATTACGCATGGATGTTGGAACTACGGTCTCTGCCCTTCACGCCGATTTACGAACCGTACATAAGCTCGTTACCGAAGCGAAGCAAGCTGCTGTAAAGGCAGCAAGATTAGTCAACGCACTATAAACTATGGAAGAAAATACCATTAATTCTCCACAGGTAGAGAATGCTACCAATCAACCTTCGAGTACTCCTGTACAAACAAACACAAATAACACCATTGCTTCTCCGCTTTTAAAACGACCCATGTTTTGGCTAGGAATTGGAGCTGTTATTATTGTTATCCTTGGATATATTTACATGAGCATCGGAACTTCCAACTCTTCAAACAAACAAAAAGACTCTTCCGAAGCTGTGCAAATACAACCAACTGGAACAATTGAAATTCACGAACAAACAGAAGCCGACGTAATTGATGTTGGTAATATTGATGATGAATTTACCGATATTGAAAAAGATGTGAATCAACTTTAGTATACTAAGTGCATGCCTAAAAATACCCGATCAGTTTCACTTCTCGTCATTCTTGCTTGCTTAGCAACATTTCTTATTGGTTTTCGCTATGGAAAGTATGTTGGCCTTGCCGACAGCGTTTATGTGCCGCCTTCCCCTATTCCTACTGTAACGTTTACACCCACACCAACAGTTAATTTGGGAATTCCCGCACAAATCTTGAGGGAAATAAACGACAAAAATTGCAAAACCGTGTATAAATTAGCTTCGCCGGAATCTAAATTACGAGTACGACAATCAAGCGTGCTCATTACGTGCAGTGAGCCAACAAAAGCTCCAACCAAAGCCATCAGTCCAACCGGGGATTCTTCGCGGAGTCTACCCTGAGAGTAATTGAAGGGCTCAGAATAACAGATATTTGCTATAATACTCTCATGACCACCGACGAACGAATAAAGCTCCTAAACGAAGTTGGGCAAGAAATAATAACCTCCGACGAAATTCGCACCTTTTTAGATTCAAATCACACCTTTACTTGCTACGACGGCTTTGAACCTTCTGGGCAAATGCACATAGCCGCCGGCATTCTACGCGTAATAAACGTAAACAAAATGATTACAACCGGTGCTCATTTTAAAATGCTTGTAGCTGACTGGCATGCGTATTTAAACAACAAAATGGAAGGTGATTTGGAAAAAATCAAAACGGTTGGAAAGTATTTTATCGAAGTGTGGAAAGCTGCCGGCATGGACATGAATCACGTGGAATTTTTGTGGGCAAGCGAAATAGTAAAAGATCCAGCCTATTGGGAATTGGTTATGAAAATTGCTAAAACAAATTCCATTAAACGCTTTGCTCATTCTGCAGAAATTATTGGTCGTGCAGAGAGCGACAGCCTTACATTGGCGCAACTTATGTACGTTGCCATGCAAGCAGCAGATATTTTTTACTTGAAAGCGCAGGTTACTCAGCTAGGCATGGATCAGCGAAAAGTTAATATGCTCGCGCGTGAAATTGCCAACCAGTTAGGATTCCAAAAACCAATCGTAGTAAGTCACCACATGTTACTGGGCTTACAACATAAACCAGTCGCCGAGGGAACAGACACCGTTACCCGAACAATCGACTTAAAAATGTCTAAATCCAACCCCGACAGCGCAATTTTCATGACCGATTCGACAGAAGAAATTTCTCGAAAAATTGCAAAAGCGTATTGCCCTGAAGGAATTGTGGAAGAAAATCCGATTTTGGAATATTGTAAATATATTATTTTCGAATCATTCGATCGACTCGGCATCAGCGAAATGACCATTGACCGCCCAGAAAAATTCGGCGGACCCGTTACTCTGAGTACATACCAAGAGCTTGAAGAGAAATACAAGGCAAAAGAAATTCACCCAATGGACTTAAAAAACACCGTCGCCAGTCTCCTCGATCAACTACTTGCACCTGTACGTAAACATTTTGAAGAAAATGATGAAGCAAAAAAATTATTAGAACAAGTTAAATCTTTCAATGTAACTAGATAGTATCGTTCCGTTAATAACCGATACGGTTGAAATAATATCGGTCATTTCGAGGACGAATGTAGTGAGGACGAGAAATCTCGGATAGCTGAGATTTCTCACCTACGGTTCGAAATGACAATTATGAAACTCGTATATTTTGGAACTCCGCAATTTGCTGCAGATTTCTTGGAAAAAATCTTAACTGACCCCGATCTACATTCTGTCGAAGTTACTCTTGTTGTAACGCAGCCC
The DNA here is from genome assembly GCA_038127095.1 of Candidatus Roizmanbacteria bacterium. GTDB lineage: Bacteria > Patescibacteriota > Microgenomatia > UBA1406 > HO2-37-13b > 2-01-FULL-39-24. The sequence goes on from JAYPGZ010000006.1 coordinate 36,723, forward strand.
GATAAACCAGTTGGAAGAAAACAAATCATTACCCCTAGCCCTGTTAAAACACTGGCGCTCAGTTATAAATTACCCGTAATTACCGCGCTCCCCGACCCCACTTCGGAGCACTACAAAGCTCTATCTAAAAATGACCTCGCCTTGGTTTATGCCTATGGACGAATAATTCCCGCAAGCATTTTGGCTCTACCCAAACACGGATTTTGGAATATTCACCCATCACTGCTTCCAAAATACCGCGGAGCCTCTCCAACTGCGTATCCGCTGTTAAATGGAGATACCATAACAGGAGTAACGCTGATGCAAATGGATGAAAAAATGGATCACGGCGCAATTATTGCGCAGGAAAAATATGAGATTGGGCCGGATGAGAAAAGGCCAGATCTTGAGAGGGAATTGACTAAGATGGGATTTGAGATGTTTAAAACAGAGATCCTTCGACTCCCTTCGGTCTCTCAGGATGACAAAACGGAGCAAGATCATGGGTTGGCAACTTTCACAAAACTACTCAAAAAGGATGATGGGTTTGTAGAACTAGTTGATGTAAAATCTGCGCTCCACGAGAATGGCTCAACGATATATAACAAATTCCGCGGATTTTTCCCGTGGCCTGGAATTTGGACTAAAGTAGGCGACAAACGCATGAAAATCACCGATTGTTCACTTTTGGAAAATAAATTAGTCATTAATAAAGTGCAATTTGAAGGTAAGACCGAAACACTTTTTAATACGAAGATGTTATCAAGTTCTACTTGAACGTCATTTCCAGAACGCATGAAATGAGGACGAAAAATCTCGGATAACAGAGATTTCTCTCACCCAATGGGCGATCGAATTGACAAAGGTATAGTACAATTACTGTATGAAACTCTCCGTAGCACTCGCAATTTTTAATGAAGAAGCCGCAATTACCCGTTGCATTGAGTCGGTTTACGACATTGCCGATGAAATCATCGTGGTTGACGGAGGATCGACCGACGAAACACTTTCAATTCTTAAAAAACTCGACAAAAAGGGAATTGTAAAAATCATTCACACAGAAAATCCTCCCATGTTCCACATAAATAAGCAAAAAGCGCTTGAAAAATGTACCGGCGATTGGATTTTACAGCTCGATGCCGATGAAGTGGTGTCGGCTGAGTTGGGTAAGGAAATCAGTAGCATTCTGACCGATACCTCTGTCATTCCGAGCGCAGAAAGGGATCTCAACCCTGTGGCCTTCTGGGTTCCCCGCCTCAATCATTTCCTCGGCAAACCGCTCCGCAAAGGGGGACAGTATCCAGACGCAACAATTCGTTTCTACAAAAATGGCGTTGCACACTTTCCCTGCAAAACAGTTCATGAACAAGTTTCTATAAATGGGGAAGTGGGCTGGTTAAAAAATGATTTACTCCACTATCCGTATCCAACGTTTAAATCGTACATCGATAAATGGATTCGGTACGCTGTACTTGAAGCCGATGCGCAATATAAAAAAGGCATGCGACCTTCTGCTACAAATGCCTTTAAATACTGCGTATGGTACCCAAAAATGTGGTTCTTAAAAACATATTTTAGGCACCGCGGGTATGCCGATGGGTTTGCCGGCTTTATATTTTCCTTATTTTCCGCGTTGCGCTATTGCGTAGAATACACCGCACTTTATGAAAAAAGTCGATAAAATAGGCGCATATCGGGGTGCAGGACGTTACTACAAGGCCCTAAATGCCGCAGGAATTTCATACGAACAGGTCCCATTATGGCAACCCTTCACCCTCCCTTCTGCAAAACCGGCAGGCAGGGGAGTCATTGCGATCTTTGACGTAATCCCCCTAAAATATGCAAACCACTTCCCTATCGGAATAAAAGGAAAAATTAAGTTGTTTAAAAATAAGTTGGCATTGAAAAAATTTAATATAATTTTGACAATTTCGCAGGTTGCCAAAAATGACATTAAAAATTACCTCAAAATTCCCGCAAACAGCATTCATGTGGCATACCCACCTGTCGATCCGGTCTTTCTCAAGGCTCCAAAGGGGAAAGTTGGGGGCATATCTGTATTCCCGAACTTGTTTCGGGATCTAAAAAGCAAAACTCCCTACTGCATCTACGTGGGCGACGTAAATTGGAATAAAAACTTACCTAATTTAGCCCGTGCTATCAAGCTATCTGGCATTCCTTGCGTGTTTGTTGGCAAGGCATTTTCTACCCCTCCCCTACCTCATAAATGGCATAGGGGATACCAAGAGTTTTATGATCTGGCAAAAAACGATCCACTTTTTATTTTTCCTGGATATGTTTCCGATGAAGAACTTGTCGAACTCTATCGCAACGCAGTATGCAACGTACTCGTTTCGCACGACGAGGGGTTTGGATATTCATATGCCGAGGCAGGAGCGTTGGGAGTACCAAGCGTCCTCTCCGACGTGCCTATTTTCCATGAAACTGCCGGTTCCACCGCCCTTTTCGCTTCCCCAACTGATGCCCAGGACATCGCCGATAAAATCACTTCACTCGTAGACGACACAAAAAAAAGAAATGAACTCGGTAAATCTGCCCAAAAACGCGTTCTAGAATTATTCGATCCAAAAGATTTTATAAACGCAGTATCACAGCTCGTCTAATTGTTTCTCGCGTCGAACCATACGTGGTTCATTCAAAGCAGCAGTTTCCAAAAAAATTTGCACCAATTTAGTAGCCAATTCACTGTTAATTTCATCGGCAGCCAATGCAAGCATATTCACATCCTCATGATCACGAGCATGTGCAACCTGACTTTCATCAAATCCTAACGCACAGCGAATCCCCTCGAATCGATTGGCAGCAATATCTACACCTACTCCCGACCCACACAAAACAATTCCCCGAGAATTTTCCAAACCGTTTTCCTTCATCTTCCCTACAAGCGATTGCACCATTAGTGGATAATCATCACTTGCATTGAATGTTTTAGTGGTATCATAAACATCATACCCATTATCGGTTAACCACGTGAACAGCTGATTTTTCAGCTCAAACCCCCGATGATCGGCACCAATATAAATTTTCATCTGTTACATTATATAGTACTCTATGATCGATACGCATGCACACTTAAATTTCAAAGCATTTGCTAAAACACTTGATGCAACACTTGTCGATGTATATGCAGCTGGAGTACATATCGCAATAATTCCAGGAACCGACAATAAAACATCGGTCCGAGCTGTGGAAATTGCCCAAAAATATGCAGGAATGTATGCTGCAGTAGGAATTCATCCGCACCATGTATTTGATGAGGTTGTAAAAGCTAATGGAAAAGCAATCGATTACGATCATCGCCTTTCAGTTATTAAGGCCCTTCTTACAAAAGCCCGTGTTGTTGCAGTCGGAGAAATTGGATTAGATCGACACTTGTATAAAAACACGAAATACACCAAGTACCAAATCGATGAAGAATTCATGACTGTTCAAAAAGAATTTTTCGCACGCCAGCTAAAATTTGCTATTCAATTTGGAAAATCAGTCATTATTCACAATCGCGAGACCGCAGACGAGATGTTGGAACTTTTAGAACAAAAGTGGGATAAAAGGCTGTCTGGTAAAGTAGTTATTCATTGTTGTGAACCCAGTAGAAAGATTCTGCAGTTTGCAATTGCGCATAACGCATATATTGGTGTTGACGGCGATGTAACATATAGCAGCGCTAAACAAAAATTTGTACAGTACATTCCTCCTGAATTATTAGTGCTTGAAACCGACTCCCCTTTTTTGTTGCCCGAACCGCTACGAACCGAAAAAAAATTTCCTAACACACCTAAAAACTTACCGGGAATTGCGAAATTTATTGCAGATTTGCGAGGAGTACCAGTAGAAGATTTAATTGAGCGGGTTGATAAAAATGCTACGAAGTTATTCGGAATTTAATTGCTTGTTTTATTGTATAGAGCACATCCCCAGGGGTAGATTATTTTAACGCGAAATTCGCGAATAAAAAGTTTCTACCCCATGGGGATTATGTGCACCAGCCGATGCCGAAACTATTCATTTGTAGCTTTCATCGAAAGCAGCACAGAAGCAAAGCTCCCATGATGACCAACACAAAACCTCCAAACGGGTCCATTTTTTCCTCCTTTCTGGAAGAATTTTGTCGAAGTCTACCAACCTCGCCATTTTCTACCCAAGAGGTAGCCAGCTCCTAACCCAAACAGCATCGTAAAAATCATTACGATCGGGTTTACCTCTGCGGTAGTCGGAACAAAATCCATGACGTCTTTCCCCTAGGTGTTGGATCTTCGCTAGGCAGTTGCCAAGCGATTGCGACTTGTGTGGTTAGCGCTCGGGCCAACCTCTCGCTCGCCTTTGAAGCACAACCAAGATGTCTTCGCCTCCCGGAGTATTGCTCGCTTGTTGAGCGATCTCATGTGCTTGCTTTTCTAGGCACGCGGCATGATGAAGCTCCAAACAGGCTAAGCACATGAGCGTACGGCTGGAGCAATAGCCACAGCTTTCAGTCGCTACAGCACCGGGAACTCCACAGGAACAAGCCCTCGGACTAGCCATGGTAAGATCCTCCATTTGTTAGTGACTTACTTTTCAGTAGTCACAGGTGATGTCAAAAATGCAATGCATTTTTGACGGAAGATTTGTGCAGGATCGCACACTCAAAAAAAACATCCAAAAATGGGCGTCATCCAAAAATAGCCAACTGTAACACGGTCATGTCATACTCAAAATTCAAGTATCCTAATCGGTCATTGTTCTAAACAAAAATGGGAAATCTCAAATTGAGATTCTTCACTTCGTTCAAAATGACTGATAAGAATTCTTCATCGCGATTCGCCAACTGGCGAAGCGAATCGGAATAACAATGACGGGGATCCTTCGGCTGCGCCTCAGGATGACAAAATGGAGATTCTGAAGCAAGTTCAGGATGACAGATATAATATTTCGGCCGGGCTGTTTGAAAAATCAATTTCAAACATATTTTAAGGTGCACAATTGTTCAATACATGAGCGCTACGACGATATATGCGATTATTTATGTCAAGACTCAATAATTGTCCAATATGGGTATGATTATAGCACAAAACAGGTAAAAATTCAATGCTATAGGCTCACGCAACTACGCTCTGGACAGGTTCGGAGATTCCTCTCTTCGCTCGGAATGACAAGGGTATAGTACAATAGTCACATGAACATATATCCTTCCATTCTCGAAAACACAACAGAGGGCTTTATAGCACAATTGAATACTGTAGCCCCACACTTTTCTCATTTTCAATTTGATATTACCGATGGATTATTTGTGCCGGGCAAAACCGTGCAACCGCACGAGATGGAGAGTGTAGACTTTAGTAGTTTGCAAGGTAGCACTGAGATCCTTCGCTTCGCTCAGGATGACAAAGAGAGTGCTCAGGATGACAAAGGGAGTGCTCGGGATGACAAAGGGAGTGCTCAGGAAAACAAACCGAAAACAGTCGAGTTCCACTTAATGGTGCGCGATTATGCCTCGTACATAGAGCAAATCGAAAAGCTCGACTCTAAACTAACCATAAATCGCGTATTCATTCCAGCAAACCAGAGTAAAAGCAACGTCGTTTCTCATGAAAAATATGAAATAGGGCTTGTACTTAATCCGGAAGATACCATCGAAGAATATTTAAAACTTGTTTCCCAATACAAAAGTGTTTTGCTTATGACGGTTAATCCTGGTGCCCAGGGTAACCCATTCATGTCAGAAGTGCTCGACAAAATCGATGCGCTACGTGTCGCTGGATACGAAGGAGAAATTGTACTTGATGGTGGAATAAATGATGTAACGTTAAAAGAGATTGTTTCGCGAAAATATCTGCCTACCGGCGTGTGTCCGGGGAGCTACTTTAAGGAGAATGTAGCAGAACGTCTTGAAACGCTCCAATCGATCGCACGTAACACCTAGATTCTTCGCTCCGCTCAGAATGACATTACCTTCCTAAGATATCCGACAATGTAAACTTTCCATCTCCATTAAAGTCGAGTGGCATAAACACCGGAAACTGAATCTTATCATCTTTTCCAGTAAATAAATACGAAGCAACCTGTACTGGCAAATACGCTTTAGACTTTCCAAGCAATACAATTCGATATGCTTCATCGAGCGCAATTCCCGAAACAGCGCCAATCGTAGCTTTTCCATCTACAAACGAAACGTTAGGGTTTTTATACACCAACTTTTCGTCACGAGCCCTAAAAATTTGCAGCTCGTAGCCATCGCCGACTGCATTAGTTAGTGGAAAAACATGTGCTTCAATAGCTAATTTCGGAGGTGCCACAACAGTTAAGTTCCACTCAAACAATTCATTCACGCACTCACTTCCCTTAAATAAACATACTTTCAACGGATGTGTTTTTAACTCTGTTCCAGAATTAAATGTAAGTGTAGTAATAAATGAATTTCCAGGTTTTACGTTGTGAAAGTCGGTAAAAGAACCAGGGAAACGAGGGTCGGTAAACCCAATTCTATATCCATCCTCTTTTGTCCATGTAGCAGTGCTTTTTGTTGGATTGTTTTTAATCCAAATTTGATATTCATAAGTTGAATTCGCAATCACCGTTTGTGGAATAGTTACCAAAATAGAAGCACTATATTTTTGAGCCGGATCTCCGTTGGTTTTTTGCAGATCATTTTTAATAAAACAGTAAATTTCGCGGAAATTTCCACATGTTGAACTTTGTTCTACAATGCCATGTATTTCGGCTGTTGCTGCGCGATAAGCAAAATCGGTATTTGGAGGACTTCCGTTTAAATCATACAGTGTTACAGCCTTTACCGAATCGTCTTTTAACCACACCTGCTCGAAGGCGGTTTTGTAATAGTCTTTCAGTGTTGATATGGGTAAAGCATTATTTTTCCATCCAGTTTCGGTAATAAAAACAGGCAACTTACGACCACAATTTTTTTCAAAAATCTCTTGCTCTATTTGATACCCTGTTATACTTCCCAATCCTCGGGCGCTAGGCGATCCAATGAAATCAGGCGGATACGAATGTGATGCAATACCATCGATACTACTGCACAACGGTGATCTGTCATTGAGTATTTCATCAAGAAATAATCGTGCTGAATAAAAATAGGGAGGATTGTGAGGTGCTGTTTGATTGAGTCCTGCAAGTAAAACCTGTACATCGGGATTTTTGTTTTTAATTGCAGTTGCAAAAAAATTTGCAATATCCGCATACTGATGTGGGTTCACTGCTCCACCCCATTCCGTTGCCATGTTTACCTCATTAAACAATGTGACATAAATATTTTTTACAGAACAATTAAGTGATCCCAAAACATCTGCCCATGCAAATGCGTCACGTTTTTTGGGAAGTGCCCACGAATTTCCTTCTCCGTGGCTTGCTAAACGGAAAATAGGAATTAACTTATTATCACGAAAATGATCACACATGTGCTGTAATGATTTCTTATCTCGATCTTTTTCTTGTAACACCACTGTTATATAGCCCCACGATCCATTTGTATTTACCAAAGCAGCCCCGTCTTTAATATCTTGCTCCGAAGGAGTTGCTACATGAATTCCAAATTTATTATTTGCGCCAGTAATTGCGTACGTTGGTGATGTAAGAGCGGGCAATGCGAGAGCAAACAGCGCGCTCGAAATGAGGAAAAATAGACCTTTTTTCATACTACTAGTATACCTGATCCCTACTGCTGCGACTGCTATAATAGAAGATCATGGCAAAACTTCCACTTCCTTATATACGCATTACAGAAAAAGATATTAATTTTCGCCGCAAAGAAGAGCCGCAGGCCGGACGACGAATTTATGTACTACCATTCATTCTTACTATTATTGTTTTATTACTTTTGGGAAGATTATTTCAATTAACCATTGTGCGTGGCACGTATTACAAAACCGTTGCTGAAAACAATCGCATTCGCGAAAAAATCATTAAGGGTGATCGGGCAGATATTGTTGATCGTATGGGTATGGTAGTTGCTTCTTCCAAAAATGGTACCCGAAGCTATGTAAATGGTGAAGCGAACGCTCATTACATTGGGTACATACAATCTGCCGACAAAACAGATTTGGAACAAGATGCATGCAAACATAAGCTCCGAGGAAGTGATGAGATAGGAAAAAAAGGTATAGAAAAAGTATATGAATGTCTGCTGCGCCCAATAAATGGAAAACAGCTTATTGAAGTTAATTCATTCGAAAAACCAATAAAAACACTCAGCTTAATTCCTCCTGTTAAACAGCCCGACTTGCAGGTCGCACTAGATTCATATTTACAGCAAAAAGCATATGAAATTGCACTTGCCAGCAAAGATGCCGCCGGAAAAAAAGTTTCTATAATTGCAACAAAACCCAATACGGGTGAAGTTGTTGTTATGCTTTCTATTCCAACTTTTTCTCCCGACGCATTCATAACGCAAGACAATAAAAAAATTAAAGAATACTTACGAGACAAAAACCACCCATTATTTAATCGTGTATTACAAGCCGCCTATCCACCAGGTTCTGTATTTAAAACAACAATTGCAGCAGGCGCACTTGAGGAAAAGAAAATTGACGAAAAGTATATTGTTAATGATGAAGGATCAATAAAGGCCGGACCCCTATCGTTTGGAAATTGGTACTTTTTACAATACGGAAAAACTGAAGGACCAGTTGATGTAATAAAAGCGATCAAGCGATCAAACGATATTTTCTTTTACAAAGTCGGCGCATTGCTTGGCGATCAAGATATGAAAAAGTGGGCCGAAAAATTTGGATACGGACAAGCATCGGGAATTTTAATGAGTGAAGAAGTTACTGGAAGCATTCCTTCTGCATTTTGGAAAAAAGAGGTGTTGCGTGAAAATTGGTATTTGGGAGACTCATACAATATGTCGATTGGTCAAGGATACACACAGGTTACTCCATTGCAAGTTAATATGGCAAATGCTGTTTTTGCAAACGATGGAAAATTATGTAAACCAAAATTATTATATGATGAACGCCCAGAATGCACCTCGCTTAATCTTCAACACAAAACAATCGAGCTCGTTCGCGAAGGTATGAAACAAGCTTGTGCAACTGGTGGAACTGCATGGCCGTTTTTTGAATTTGGCATTAAACGAAATGGAACTATGGAAAAAATTCCCATCGGCTGCAAAACCGGAACCGCAGAATCACATGCGATTTCAGGACTTCCCCATGCATGGATTAGTGCATTTGGCCCATTTGATAAACCAGAAATAATGGTAACAGTAATGGTTGAAGAATCTGGAGAAGGATCAACAGTTGCAGGCCCAATTGCGCGAGATATTATGAAAGCATATTTTGAGAGAAATTAGTTGTTGAATAATACGGCTCGAGATATCTGATTTGAAACTTGTCGCGAGGCCCGTTCCGATACTCAATAGAATGGGAAGGAACCCGCTTCAAGCTGAGAATCATGATAGCGAACGGAGTATGGTTTAGAGCATTTATTGATTTGTTACTCTCTGGAAATATGGGCTTTCAATTGTAATCTCACTTCCGCCAAATTGTTTCTGCATTCTTTGGGCAGTTTCGGGCATAAACGGTTGCAATAAATACGCAATTTCACGCAATCCAATTACCACAAAAGAAAGAGTCTGTTGGAGTTTTGGCTGATCAGTAATTTTCCACGGTTCATTCTCATTAATATACTTATCTAGATTTCGAATTCGATTCCACAAAAGAGCAATTGCCTCGTTTATTCGAAATTCATTTATTGCCTTCTCAAATTCTGCTCCCTCTTTTATATCACCTAAAGTAAGCGCTGCTGCTTTTTCAAACGTCAATCCACTTGCCATTTTCGCAGTTCGAGATATAAGATTTCCCAACCCATTTGCAAGATCAGAATTATAAACTTCTATAAATCTTTTTTCTGAAAAATCTCCATCACCTGTCGTTGGAATTTCAGATAAAAAGTAATGTCGAACTGCGTCAACTCCATATTTTTCTACCAATGCAAAAGGGTCCACAACATTTCCCAAAGTCTTACTCATTTTTTGTCCATCAACGGTAAAGTATCCATGAATAAGTACCCGTTTTGGAAGCTTTAAACCTGCAGAAAGCAAAAAAGCAGGCCAATAAATTGTATGGAATCGAGAAATTCCTTTTCCTATTACGTGATTTGCTGGCCACCACTTGTTATATTTTTCATCATCCCACCCAAACCCAATACCTGATTGATAAATATTAAGAGCATCAAACCACACGTACATGCGCTGAGAATCATCGCCCGGAACTGGAACGCCCCAATTTTTTGCACGCGCATTTGATCGGGAAATACTAATATCTTGCAAAGGTTCTCGTAAAAATCCGAGCATTTCGTTTTTGCGAGTTTCAGGAACAATGTGAATTGTATCTTTGGAAATAAGTTCTATAAGCTGATCCTGATATTTTGATAATGAAAAAAAATAATTTTCTTCAGAAATAGTTTCAAGGGGCTTTCCAGGATGCTCAAAACATTCACCCTGTTCATTAAGTTCTTCAGGAGTATAAAATGCTTCACACCCTACACAATATAATCCCGAGTAACTTTTTTTGTAAATATCGCCATTTTGCGCGCACAATTCCCACAATTTTTGTGAAGAAGCAACGTGGTTTTGTGCAGTTCCCTTCTGAAAAACATCTACGTTTACGTTAAGTACGCTTGCAAGTTTTTTGAACTCTTGCGCATGTAAATCAACAAATTCTTGTACCGGCATTCCTGCATTTTCTGCAGCCTGCACGTTTTTGAGCGCGTTTTCGTCTGCTCCAGAAAGCAGACAACTTTCTTCATTGAGTAAATTTTTATGAAATCTAACAATTGCGTCTGACTGGACAAATTCAAGTGCGTGCCCTATGTGTGGAGCAGCGTTTACATATGGAATTGCGGTAGTTAAATAAAACGTCTTCATGCGGTAATTATACAACATGTCTACGTCTTGAAATTTCAAAATTCAAAAATACTAAATTTAATAAGAATTTAATAATTGCATTGTATTATTTCTTCCAAAATGGATGAACAAACGCCTTATTATTTCGCATTTTCAATGTGCCATGGCATAGGACCTATGAATTTTTCTGCACTCGTAAAAGAATTTCAAAATCCGAAAGCTGCATTTTACGCAAAAGAGCATACGTTGGTTCCAGTTTTAGGTGAAAATTTGACGCAAAAACTCCGGACGTTCCGGTCCTCGTTTAATCCTATAGCAGAGTATAATACCCTGTTAAATCAGTCTATACAATATATACCTCTTGAGTCTTTACAGTATTCTAATAAACTTCGCAGTATTTCCGATCCTCCGATCGGTTTGTTTGTCGTTGGCAATAAAAATCTTGTCAATTCTCAACATACGTCAATTGCCATTGTTGGTACTCGTCGGCCAAGTAGTTACGGTGAAGAAATTGCAAAAACCTTTGCACGCGACCTTGCCATTTCTGGCTGTACTATTGTGTCGGGTTTGGCAGTCGGCATTGACAGTTATGCTCATATGGGAACACTTGAAGCACAAGGCAACACCATTGCCGTTTTAGGTTGTGGAGTAGACAACATTCCTTCTTCACGTGCAAAGCTATATAAAGAAATTGTTGCTGGCGGTGGAGCAATTGTTTCCGAATTCCCCCCTGGCAAATACGTTCAAAAGGGTTTTTTCGTAAGTAGAAATAGGATTATTTCTGGTCTTGCTGACGGCGTTTTGGTTGTTGAAGGAACCGAAAAATCTGGAACGCTTATTACGGCGCAGTACGCAGCTAATCAGGGAAAAGATGTATTTGCACCACCGGTTCCATTGCTTTCGCGACTGTCACAAGCCCCATCGATTTTGCTTAAAAATGGAGCAACGTTTGTAACCTGTGCACAAGATATTCTTACCGAATACAATCTTACAATACGCACGAAAAAATCGAAAGACATACTTAATAACCGTCCACAAAGCGACCAATTGATTCTCACCCACCTCCTTGCACAGGCGTGTTCTCCCAATGAACTAGCACAAAAAACAAATCTTACCATTGCCTCTGTCCTTACAATTATATCTATGCTCGAAATTGAAGGGATTGTGAAAAAAAATCAAGAAGGAAATTATTTACTTTGCCAACCTTGACAATACAGTACATATTTGCCACAATGAACATATGTCCGAAACGTTTACTCCATTACAATCGCCATACATTCCACATGAACAGTCTTCTTTTTCTAAAAAACAGATTGCGGGTGCAATAACTACTTTAGGGCTTTTGGTTGCCATAGGAGGAAGTTTTTTTTATATCAACAATGTTCAAACACGCTCAACAAAGGCATTTTCTACCGACCAGTGCGTGGCTCAAGGCGGATTTGAATGGGCAAACAGCTGCCCTCCCAATACAACCGAAGTAGGAAAAATTGACTCAACCACTGAAACAGGCACCGGTGGAATTCATGCCTGTTGTGTACCTAATAATTCACTGAGCGGCGCTTCTTCTACTACTCAAACAGGAACACAAAGTACCACACAAACAGATACGCAAAATACCACCCCCGGAGGAGACGGCGATAGAACTCAGGCCACACCGCCACCCGGTATTGTAACCCCTCCCACCTGTAATGCTCCAAAACCACAACTTACCATTACCTGCCCAAACGGATGTAAATAAGAAATATGGATACAAAACAAAAAAAACAACTTATCACCATTTCGCTCGCAGGGGCAGTCCTTTTAGCAGGCTTAGTGGCAGGGTTTTTAGTTGTGCAAAATGGAGTGTTTATTCAGAATAAGGCATCAGAAGGGCGCATATCATGCATACCTCTCGTAGGAACTTGTGTCGCTCCAGCAGGATATTCAATTGTTGTTAAAGAAGAAGGAGGATCGGGTCGTACATTCTCTGGTTCAGGTACGGTAAACTTTGATGCATTCCCAGGAATAAAATATACTTGTGAAATTATTTCCACAACCGATAGCTCATGTAGATCTTCGACTGATATGACAGGACCTGTATGTGTCGCCACCGACACAGGAATTACACCACAAGCACCAACCGCTCCTCCTGTCATTCCAAAACCAAGCGATACACCGGTTCCTACTATCCCAACACGAACAACTGTTCCTAGCACCACCACTGTTCCAGTTCTTACAATGACTACTACACCAACACTTACCGTTACCCAAACAACCAAGACACCTTCTGCAACACCTACTACTAAATCAACTAGTACAACGAGCACACCATCAACTGCAACCCCAACGAACGTTACGCTTACAGGATTGCCAACAACCGCACCAACCGCAACCGCTACTGCGCAAGCAACAAAAACTGCTGCAACAGCCACGCAAGCTGCTGTGCAAACACAAGCAACTAATCCAACCGCAACTAAAGCCGCTTCATCCACGTCGCTTCCGGCAAGTGGAAACGTGCATCCTGCACTTATTTTTGGAATGCTCAGCGTATTCATTATTGTATTGGGTCTACTGTTCTAGTACCCTTTGCGCCTCTTGTATAATACGGTCATGAAATATCTATTTTTTCTAATAATTTTCTGCGTAGGATTTTGGGCTGCTGTATCACTATTAAAGCCAAAACCTAATCCTGCAAAAAACTCCCAAACCACTGCTGCTGTTAAAACTTATCCAATCCAACTCGGTGAACCACGAACAAGTATTTTCGTACCCTATTGGTCACTCAGCGAAAGTGACGCTCCATTTTCTTCACCTGGTACCATTAATCGACCTATTGATACGGCAATATATTTTTCAGTTTCGGCAACAACCTCAGGTATTAATACATCAAATACAGGATATGTAAATCTTCCGGAATTTATAGCGCGTAGTGCAAATACACCCAATACACTGCTTACCATTAGTATGGTCGACGATGACGTGAATAATTCAGTATTAGAAAGTCCCGCAGCTCAAGAAAAAATAATCTCTCAAGCCGTTACCATTGCCAAAAATAATGAATTTGACGGTATTATTCTAGACCTGGAAGTTGGCGGATTTGCCAGTAAAGAAGTAAATACACAAATTCTGAACTTTGTAAAAAACGCATCTGAAATAGTAAAAAAAGGGAATCTTTCATTTGCCATAACGCTCTACGGCGATAGTTTTTATCGAAACCGGCCATACAGCATAGAACTCCTTTCCCCTTTCGTTGATCAGTTTTACATAATGGCATACGATTTACATAAATTATGGGGAACCCCCGGACCAAACTTTCCCGCAAAAGGAAGTGACATTTTTGGATACGACATGCAAACCATGATTCGCGATATGCTGAAATTTACCACTCGCGATAAACTAACCATTATTTTTGGTCTATACGGTCACGACTGGATGGTAGATGAAAAAAAACGTCCATTTACCGCAGCAAAAACACTTACACAAAGTCAAATTCAGAAAAAATTTATCGATTCTTGCGTAATGAAAAACTGCGTTATTAAACGCAACCCATATGCACTGGAAACAGAAATAAATTACGTAGATGAACAAGCTCAATATCATATCGTATGGCTCGAAGATGCAGGGTCGGTTTCACAAAAAATTGAGCTTTTGAAAGAATTTGGAATCAACGCAGTTTCGTATTGGGCATATTCGTACTACTAAATATAGTTATACGTGAGGTTTGATTTAAAATCACTTACCAGTGTGTTGTTGACAACGCCCAAGATTTCTGCAACAATGATACTAGCATGAATGCAACTCCTTTAGATGAAAATCTATTAAAACAGGCCCCGACAACGAGTCATAAAAAGTATGGCATCATTATTGGTGTTGTGGCAGTGTTTGCACTTGTTTTAGGAGTGGTTGGATACACATTAAAAAGTCAGGTTACTACAACACAAACAACTACCACTCAGGCACGGATACAATGTCCTCCTATTGACGAACGAACGGGAAAGCCCACCAATGAAACGGTCGTCGTTGAATGTCGAGACGGTACTGAAAGATGTGCCGAACCAGGTGGTACATTCGATGTTTGTGGCGATGGTTGTAAACGCGTAAGTCCTTGTATGTTAAAATGTCGCACACCTCAGGGTTTGGAACAATTTGTAAATGACTGCGAACAATCACCCACACCTGTTACTAAACAAGAATGTATTGCTCCAAATATCTGTGTCGACCCCGCTACAGCTCAGGCTCGTGGATGTTTACCTTCATCCGCAAATGCACCAACATGCAGCTTAGACGGCTCTATAAGTGGTTCTGGTTTTTGTTGTCCTCCCGATAAAAAGATTTGCCCTTCTCCACAAGTCGTATCTAATGTAACTATAAGTTGTCCTAAGTGTGCTCAATAACTATGCCAGCAGTCAGCGTAAACACATCAAGCAGTAAAAACAACAAATCAATTTTGATTGTTGTGGCTGTTGTATTATTCGCGGTAATTAGCGCTGCTCTATTTATTTTCTTAAATCAATCACAGGCACCACAAAACAAGGCAGCAGAACCGACGCTCAATACCGGCACAAAAAACAGTGAACTCATAACCCCTATTCCTACAGCACAACCCACTATGAGAACGCCAATTGATACAGGAGGACTCAATCGATCATGCGAACCAGATGGAGCATCTTGTAGATGGGAAGTTTCGGGAAGCACTTCTTCAAATGCCGAGTTCGAAACAACATTTAATTATGAAATTCGCGATACAACCACCGGACAAGTAGTAAAATCGGGGAACACTACCGCTCGACTCATTACCTTTACACCTCTTTCAGGACATTCGTACAGTTGTACTGTTACACCAGTAAACTCATGCTCACAAGGTGCGCCTGTAACGGCAAAACAGAGCTGTATACCAAGCATAACTCCTACTGTTACGCCTACAAAAGCTATTAGTGTAACACCAAGCCCAACAAATACACCCACTCCTTCAACCACGCCTGCAGTAACTGCTTCAATTACCCCAACAGGCACATTGACACCTACCAAAACTCCTACACCGACCGAAATTATTATTGTTTCTGCCACCAACACTCCTGCCCCATCAGCCACTAGTAAAGCAGGATCGAGCACCAACACAACTCCAACTCCTCCACCAGCAGGTGTTGTAGGACCAACAATTGCTATCTTACTATTTGCGAGCGTAATTATCCTTCTGGGCCTGGCATTCTAAGCACAGGTTGACACGTTCAACGGGCAGATAGTATACTGATTGCATGGGCGACGAATTACAGCAAGAACCTCAAAATTCCACATTTTTTTCGGGTCCAAATAAGATTTTGCTATTGTTAGGCGCATTTTTTGGAATTTTTATAGTAATTCAACTCGGTTACATGTATACCAGCGGTGCCAAAATTCCCGGAGTTCCCCAAAAAAAACCAAAAACACTACCAACACTAACCCCATTCCCTGTTCCGTCGGCCCCAGCAGCTGCAAATTTGGAATTTTACCGAACAATTCGTAATGGAAAGGCTGCCACAGAAGGCCAAATTGTAATTAGTGAATATAAGGGTAAGCTGGTAGGTATTAAAACTGCTATCGATTCCATTACGTTTAGTATTGAAAACGAAGAACAGGTTGTAAACGAACTCGTATATGGTAGAAACGTGCCGGTAGATGCATCTGGACTTGCTTTAAAAGACGTTCGAGAAGGCGACATGGTTATTCTAACGGAAACAAGCGATGTTTCAAAAAGTTTTCCAAATAACATACAATTAATCAAGATCGTTACGTATGTTGAATAATCCCATTGACAACATAAAATAAAAGCAGTACTATTGTCCTATAGGTTGTGGTATAATACCACCAAAATATGGGCCGTTCTGAAGCACCATCCAACATGCCAGAAGATACAGAATTAGGGTTCACTCGTGAAACTCATGGAACCCCAGCTTCCCCAGTCACAGAATCCCCATCAATACTCAGCCGAATACGCAAAGGGTCACTTCCAATAATTACGGCTACTGGAATACTATTTGGAGGACTTGTTGATCAGCAAAGACCAGTATCTGCTCAAGAACCACAGCCCCCTGCTGCCGGAGATGAAGGAGAATATGCTGGCGGAAGTATTTATTTACCCTCACTACAAGGCGGAAAAAAAGTCGAGCCCGGAGCAACACCAACCAACCAAAGCGATCGCCCAACAAGAACACCAAGCCCAACTGCCACTCGCACACCAACCTCTAGTCCAACAGCACCAGAACGAACACCTACTGTACCCGCTACCTCAACACCAACGGAAACAGCCACACCAACACCAACACCTACAGAAACATCTACTCCTACTGAAGCAGGACCACTTACGGAATTAGCTCTCAAACAAGGTGATCCACTTATTATCGCGGGCGACTCTCCTACACTTAAATATGCCCTGGTAGGCAAAAATGGTGATGAAGAATCTGGAGCTGCAGCAGCCGGATATGATTTTGCCAGCATGCAAAACCCAGTTCTTGATGGAAGTGGCAAATATGTTGTGGGAACTGTAATAAAAGATGGTAATGAACTTACTATTCGAGTACCCACTAAAAGCCTTGATCCTCAAATACTCGAAAGAATACAACAAGGGAATCCAGAAGAAGACGAAAGACTTGGAGCAACTGTTACACTGTGGGCAGGAAGAGGTGGGAAAGAGAAAACATTAGTAGCGAATGCGCTAGGAGGAGATGGCTTGGGTTCATTCATAGGTAATTACGACACAGGTGCAGATTTTCATATTCAAGCAAGTGCTTCAGGAACTGCAAAGACTGGTACTATTGACTTTTTAACCCAAGATCAACCTGTGACCGCACGTCAATATGTACGACTAAGTTCCGACCTTAAAGGTACCTGGTCTATTCTCAATGGTTTGCAAGATCCCAACACAGGAAATATTATCGGTGGATGGACTATTTTACATACGTTTCCCAAGGGGGAATCAGATCTGAAATTTACTATCAAAGGTGACCAGCTGGTCTTGCCTTCAGCCAATGGACAAGAAGCAATACAACGACAGATACCGCACCCATTGCGAAATGGCTTGACTAGTTCATATGTTGACCATACAGGAACACAAAAATCACAGGCATTTATAGAGGTTCAAAAGGCAGAGGTACGATTCCTTGAAGTAGCTCCAGAAGAGCCGGTTGGCGGACCTGAATTTACTGCGCCGACTCTTGCGGAAGTTGTTACAGAAACGGGGAACAGATTATTAGTGAGGCCAAACAGTCTCCCAAAGCCTGCAGATCAAATATTAGAAGATCACGCTACCAATATTTTTGATTTTTTCGATAATAGCGACTATCCTACTGAGGAGCAAACCAATTATTTTGATAAAGATAAGCCTATGGCAATCGTACTTGACGTTGGCATGTCAGACACCGACCTACTTCAAATCATTACTGATAATCCAAATTCCACATTCCAATATGGGCCACAGGGAACTAGTCGAGGTCCTGTAGGTACAGTATTTGCACCAGACGGTACTCTAACTAAAAAACAACAGGTTCGTAAAATGCTTGCAGCTGTCCGTGCCAACGGATCAGAAGTACTCCTTAATACCAATGTTTCTCCCGACATGACACTTGCGCGAGTAGCAGGGGTACAAACTGACAGATTATCAACCATGATGCGGGCGCTTGAAGAACTTAAGGCCTTGGGTGCCGGACAAGAGACAACGTTAATGCTTGCCGGAGATTCAGAATATATTGATACAAAAGGAATGACTCAAGAAGAAGCCGTGGAAGCATTACGCTATGCACTGAAAGCAGTACAGGAAGCTGGGGTAAAGGCAGGACTTGGAAATATTGTAGGTCCGGGAGATCCGAATATGGCAAGTGATACTGAAGATGGAGTTTCTTCTCGCTTTTACAGACTCATTGGAGAAGCTACCGTAAAACTTAATGGCGTGACTCTTGGGTTTAATTACAACCTCAGTCCATATAATTGGGATATGTCCAAAGGGGGTAGAATGTGGTTTTTTTCAACACTTCCCAATGAGAAACAGACAAGAGAAAGACAGTATACATATTCCACAGGTGCCATACGTATAAAAGACATATTTCAGCAAGAAACATTATTACGCTAGCTACCACATCTTCCTCATACCGCATTGACTCACCGTATTCTTATGTGCTAGTATGTGTGTAATGAGAAAAACTCTAGCCGTATTAGCTCTACTCACAGCTCTGTATATGGCGAATCCAGTAAAGGCGGTCGAGTTTGTTTGTGATAGAGCTCAACCACCACTTCCCCGATGTCTTGAACCAATTTCTGGTCAAGAATGCAAAGAAGATTTCAATCCTTCTCCAAACTACTGCAATGGTACATCTGGCTCATACTGGAATGTCGCTTCATGCGATGCGTTTGATCATGCCAGCGGAGGACTTAACTATTTTAAACACTACTATTTCCGTATAAAAAAGAATTCGTCAACCCAAGTCTGTGGTTCACCAAGCTGGGCATATTCGCATACTTGGTCACAAACTGGCCCAACTGACACGTCGGTGAATCCTGGGGAATGTTCGACCTATGCCTCTGGTGCACCTGCAGGATGTAATTCTGGCTTTCAGCCCGTTGCCCTAACCGGCTATGTACCAACAATTCCTGCCGCGTGTCCCACCCCCTATGGCATTCCCCCTATTCAATGCAATAATGTTCCCTGTCAGTACAAAAACCAATGTGGCTGTTCGTGCACCAATCCTCCCTGTGCGCCATTTCAATGTTCAGGGGGACCTCCACCTACTGCAACCCCCACACCTACCCCTACCCCATTTTGTCAACTGTTCTGCCCCGGGCAAGAAGGAACAATGGGCGGCATGCAAGTAGGAGGCGGAGGAGTAC
>JAYPGZ010000007.1:0-49889 GCA_038127095.1 Candidatus Roizmanbacteria bacterium
TACGTTAATGTATTAGTGCCGGCCATAGGTGGACAAAAGAAAGATGTTTCGGCTGTCATTATTAAAGATGGAAATTCTCAAAAGCCGATTGCAGTACTTGATGGAACAAACTTTACTTGGAAACAATTTTATGAACCCTTCGGTGCAGATATGTATTGGATGGGTCCTGAATATGAGGCGCGGATGCCGGCTGGCACGTATGAAATTAGTGTAAGTAGTACCAATAATGACAGTAAATATTCACTTGCAATTGGTGAAATTGAGGCATTTGATAGAGCCGAAGGCATTAATGCGCTCACAACTATTCCTAAGCTTAAAAGTGATTTTTTTAATAAATCTCCGATTGGTTTTATTTCATCTCCTTTTGGTTGGGGACTTATTGTAGCAATGTATGTACTTGCCGTTGTTTTTGGACTAGTGTATCGATTTGTCTTACAACGAATTACCAAAGGTACCGTACGTGGTGTTCGTAAAAATATTGGTTCACGCGATCGGCTGCTTCGTGTTGTAATCGGAATAGGTTTGCTTATGTGGGCAATTACTACTACTTGGAATCCTCTTATAATCTTTTTATCTGGTTTTGCATTTTTTGAAGCGCTCTTTAGCTGGTGTGGATTTTATGCAGCGTTGGGTAAGAATACGTGTCCGCTATAATGGGGATGCGGATAAGCAATATATGTAATTATGATGAGCTTTCATTTAGATTTTTTTGGACTCTTTATATTTATTTCAGGGTTTATTATTGGACTTGGAGCTGTAACGGTTATCGATATTCTTGGTTTTTTAGGTAGAAAATCTGCATACTGGACTGAAGCAGCGATTCGTGCTCACAAAGTAACTAAACCCCTGATTTGGATTGGAATTCTACTTACAATTCTTGGAGGACGTATTGTGTATCGCAATGAAACTTTGGAAGGAATTCCCCTGTATCATGCAATAATCGCATGTATGCTTATTCTGAATGGATTATTTCTTACTTTTTATGTAAGTCCGTATTTATTAAAAAAAGAACATGCAAAAAAACAACGAGAACTGTTGCCCGATTCTTTACAACATAAACTAATTATTAGTTTGATTCTTTCGGATATTGGTTGGTGGAGTGGATTGTTACTATTAGTTCAGTATATTACGCGGTAATTTATGCCCAAAAAGGTAGTTGATTTGCACTTCAGTCCAGACTTGACTCCCAAACAAATGCTTGAACTGGGTGTTTTTGGAGGTTTATATTTTTCCGATAAACCACATGAATTTCCAAACGATTGGTGGGAAAATGCAAAACTTTCTCCTGATGGAAAGAAACACAGTGAGCTCAATTATTTTAAGGTTAACGCAAGTCAGCCACTTTCAGTGTGGAAAGCAAAAGGATGGATTAATCCACAAGATCCGCGAGGATGGTTTCAATGGTATTGTCGATATTATGTGGGGCGCAGAAGTGAAGATGACCAGCGACAAATAAAACGGTGGAGGGCAATGCAAAGACATGTTGCTCAAATAAAGAATAATTGCAAACCGGGCGATATTATATGTCGACCAAAGCAGCGACAGGCCTTGTTGCACTGGGCATATGATGCGAGAAAGATATAAATAAGCAAGTGTTGAGAATTATTTCAATTTTTTTGATTATTTTTCAATTTATCTCACTTGTATAGCTAGAATAATATTTGGTATCATAACTTCATGAGTAAACTTATTACCTGTATTTGGTTTGCAAATAACAATGGTGAAGAAGCGGTAAAATATTACATAGATACGTTTAATGCTGCTCCTGGAAACCATACGGCAACAATGGGCGACATTACAAAAGCTCCTAAAGCATCTGAAGATGTTTCCGGAATACCTGAAGGATCTGTAATGACAGCCGAATGCGAACTTGATGGTATAAGTTTTATGTTTTTGAACGGTGGTCCTGTTGAGCAATTTAAATTATCTGGTGCAACTTCATATATTATTGAATGTGAAACACAGGAAGAAATTGATTTCTTTTGGGCAAAATTATCTGCAGTACCAGAATCTGAACAATGCGGATGGTGTACTGATAAATTTGGAATTACGTGGCAAGTCGTTCCTAAAATTCTAGATGAACTGATGCGTGACCCTTCAAAAGCGGAAGCGGTAACTGCCGCATTCATGCCCATGAAAAAACTTGACCTTGAAACAATACGAAAAGCTGGAGAGTTTTTTAAATAAAAAACATCGAGGTAATCATCATGATGAGTATTTCAAGTTTAGATTAGTATGTTTGTAAGACATACATTCGAATCATGATTGATAACTTGCAATGACGATGCTTACGTAAGAGGTAAGTGTTGAACTTGTAGTATGTAGTTGATATATTATTGATAATTATATGCACTTTGTCTTATCCGAATACAAAACTTTATCAAAAGAACTAGAAGCCGAAGTTTACGATTTCAGACGCAATACTAGTAAAAACGATGGGACCGTAAGGACAGATGAAGAGTGGACAAAGCATTTGGAGAAATATTGCAGTGATGATGATATATTTGCATGGATTTTAGTTCACGATAAGGATAAGTTGGTCGGTATTACTGCAATTTTTAAAAGGCAAATCACTCTTAACGGAAAGAATATTGCATTGGGGGGGATTGGAAAAGTTCGCGTTAAAGAAGAATATCGGAGAAAAGGTATAGCTTCACAAATGATGAAGCGAGCAATGGAAATACTCCAGTCTATGCGATGTGATATTGCACTTTTAAGTCCAGACCCAAGTCCATTTGTAATAAGATTTTATGAAAAGTTTGGTTTTTTAATGATGCAAACTCCATATATTTACTTTGGAAAGAGTGGAGGTCAATATACTGATTACGGGATGGTTTTTCCATATAATATGGATGTAAGGAGCCAGATTCTTACTGATAAAGTCCAATTAAATATTGGAAAAGGTAATTGGTAAAATTGTTATCTTTGTGTCTGATATTACAATTTAATCAAATACCTATGAAAGGTTTTATACAGTTTATTTGTGAACAAGGAGTTGTTAGTTTGCCTTCAGTAGGAAATTCTATTTTGATATACGAAAAGGCATGGTAATGATTTAGAATCATCATCGTCATTTTATAGTTTCTATTATGTTTTGAAATTTGACGAACAATCTCGCATTGCAATCAATTGTGGTATAGAGCATAATGAGGAAAATTGTTTGCAGGGAAAGGTGGTGAAAAATATGAAAAAAATAACAATGCTACTACTTATTACACTCTTGTTGAGTCTTTCAGCAAGCGCTACGATGGCTGCACAAAATACTACAAAAGGGGTAAATGAATTTGGATACAACTATTCAGCAAGAACATTTGTAGGACTGGCAGATGGTGTAGATAAAGTACTTGATGGAAAAGTTTGGGGAGGCACGGCTTATGCTAAAGACCGTTTGGTAATGAAATGGAATGCTGAATGGGATCGAGGAAACGCAGAAGGATGGACTGATCCAAACGGATATGATGCGTGGGAAAATAATGAGTGGAATGGAGCCGTTCCAGGTGGAAGTGGCGAAGTGTGGCATTACAAAATCAAATGGGTAGGAAGCGCACTAGAAAATAGTCCTCGTTGGGTACAAGGAGGATACCCTATATGGGGTCAGTTTGAAGTAATTATGGATCAGGGTGTTTCCGGGAGCGAACATATTTGGTATGCTCGAGGAATTCCCTCAGGATACGGTGCGCAGTAAGATAGTCATAAAATAAATAGCCCACGTGTATGTGGGCTATTTGCATGATTATTCTTTTTGATATACTGAAGCTAATGAAATATTGGAAGTATAACAACCTTACTTTTCTAACACTGTCTCTTATTCTTACATTTTTCATTTTGCGCAACGAATCATTACACTCTTATTTATTACACTTGGGGAATTTTGGTTATTTGGGTGCTTTTTTTGCCGGCATATTGTTTGTGTCTACATTTACGGTGGCAACAGGAGCAATACTACTCTTGGTTCTGGCCGAAACGTTATCGCCTATTGAAATAGGAATTATCGCGGGCTTAGGGGCTGTTGTAGGTGATTTTATTATTTTCCGATTTGTAAAAAATGGATTGAGTCGCGAAATTAAACAACTATATTCTGTATTTGATAAAAATCATCATTTTAGAAAAGTACTGCATACAAAATATTTTAGCTGGACGCTGCCGGTGGTAGGAGCAATTATTATTGCATCTCCGCTTCCCGACGAAGTTGGGGTAAGTTTAATGGGAATTTCCAAACTGAGAACGTATCAATTTTTGATGGTGTCTTTCCTTCTAAACGCAATCGGGATAATTATTGTAGTATCTGCTTCTGCTGTCATAAAGCCGTAAGAACATTGACTATTTTCCTTAATTAATAAGAAATTTTGTAATTGAACGTTTTTCAAACAGTGTATACTCTTACCATGAAAGAACTTTTTGCTATCATTGCATCGGTTTTTGCCATTATTGGAAATATTTCATATTTCCGTGATGTCATTTCAAAAAAAATTAAACCTCATCCATATACATGGTTTGTGTGGACAATTGTTTCTGGGGTAACTTTCTTTGGGCAGTTGGTAAAAGGAGCGGGGATTGGTGCATTACCAACAGGAATTGCAGAATTATTTACCCTGTTGATTTTTTTATTTTCACTACAGTATGGTTTTAAACACGTTACAAAGTCGGATACCTATTATTTAATATTTGCATTGCTTGGTTTAATTCCTTGGGTATTATTAAAAGACCCAACAGTCTCTATTATTATTGTAGTCACGATCGATTTGATTGCATTTATTCCTGCGTTTGGCAAAACAAAACGTAATCCTACAACTGAAAGACCTGCGTTATATGCAATGAATGTTGCCCGTCATGTTCTTACTTTGTTCTCTCTCCGATCATACAACATCGCAACCACGTTGCATTCCATTGCCATGATTATTGCAAATACTTATATGACATTCTTGATAATGAAAAAACAGGTAAACAAATCTTCTCCTGCAAGTCGTTGACCAACTGTCCTGCACCTGATATACTATAGGTTCGCTATGAAGCACTATACCATCACCAGTCGCCCTGTTATGTCTCAAAATGAAAAAATGCTGTTTGGCGTATTATACGCATTGGGTCTTTCGGCTACCGTTTTATTTGCTTCATGGTGGTTTTTACCCGAGCATATTCCTCATAATTTCTCTGGGATACTGCATATTCTTGACTTTGGACTTTTTTTTGCGCTTTCATATATTGTGTGGTATCAAATCATGAATGAGGTATTTTATTGGTACAACGCATCTGTTATGAGAACAATTGTGCCAACACGACCTGAAGTGGGCTTATCGGTTGCATTCTTAACAGCATTTGTGCCCGGGAGCGAATCGTATGAAGTGCTTGAAAAAAATGTTAAAGCAATGGTTGCTGTTGATTATCCACACGATACCTGGGTGCTAGATGAAGGAAATGATCAGACAGCAAAACAAATCTGTAAAAAATATGGTGCTCAGCATTTTTCTCGAAAAGGGATTGCTCGATACAATATGGAAGAAGGTGAGTTTAAAAAGAAAACTAAGGGAGGAAATTATAATGCGTGGTTTGACATGCATGGCTTGGAATACCACATTGTTGCACAAGTCGACGTTGACTTTATTCCCAAAAAAAACTTTTTAATGCAAACTTTAGGTTACTTTAAAGATCCTAAAATTGCATTTGTTGGAACTCCGCAAATATATGGAAATCAGCATGAATCCTGGATTGCACGAGGAAGTGCAGAGCAGGCGTTTAGCTTTTATGGTCCGATGCAGCGTGGTTTTAATTTTACTAACATGTCACTTTTTATTGGAGCTAATCACGTATTTCGATCGATTGCACATAACGATGTAAATGGATACGCAGGACACATAGTTGAAGATCATTTAACTGGCATGAATATTTATAAGAAGAAATGGAAAAGTGTATATGTTCCAAAAGTGCTTGCAGTCGGAGAAGGTCCTGCCACGTGGAGTTCATATTTTCATCAGCAAATGCGATGGGCATATGGACTGTTTCATATTCTTCTAAATCACAGTCCAAAGATTTATCCAACATTACGATTTCGTCACATAGTAAATTATGCAATACTGCAACAATATTATTTTTATGGAATTTTGCAAGTGTTGGGAATCATTTTATTAAGTACCTATTTCATATTTGGATTAAACGCAACAAATGCAGAAGTAATACCTATGATTAGTGCTTACGCTCTCCTACTCGCAGTTCAGTTACTAATAAGTACCTGGTTACAGCGATTTTTTGTAGATCCATCACAGGAATCTGGGCTGCATATTCGGGCTAAGTTACTCAACATAGCGGTTTGGCCTATTTATTTTCTCGCCTTTGTTTCGGTTCTTTTTAACAAAAAAATCACGTATAAAGTGACACCAAAAGGACACAAGGAACAAGGTCCAACAAGTATCGTCTTGTTTTTGCCCCATGCATTATTAGGAGTACTTTCTGCAATTACAATTGCTGTAGGAGTGAATACTCAGCACACCGCGTTGCATCTCATGTTTTTTGCACTGTTAAACACTAGTGCAATGTTTGGATTTTTTTGCATGGTATTGCTTGAAAACATTCGTCATTATTTCAGAAATATACGAATAAAACTACAGATACCGCTTCTGTTCAACCCATCATAAAATTTGCTATACTTATCTCATTGTTATTAATTCAATCATGATTATGAAAGGTTTTATACAGTTTATTCGTGAACAAGGAGTTGTTGGTTTGGCGGTTGGATTTATTTTAGGCGGAGCAGTTTCTAAATTAGTGACGGCGCTCGTTACCGATATTATTAGTCCAATTTTAGCATTAGGTATGGATAATGTAAAAAATCTTAAAGATGCATATGTGCAAGTTGGATCTGCACGAATACTGTGGGGAAATTTTCTGAATGTGACAATTGATTTTTTAGTGGTAGCTTTAGTTGTGTACTTTGGAGTTAAGTTGTTGCGGTTAGACAAAGTAGATAAGAAGAAATGAGTTATACATTTTAATTTACAGTATGAAAAAATTTGACGAACTGGCTAGTGCCGAATCGATTGAAAAAGTTGTAACAAATTTGAAAGCTCATCATATCGATGCTATTGTTGTAGAAACAGGGAAAGACGCGCACGATAAGATTCTCGAGCTTGTTCCTTCCGGAGCATCGGTCATGAACGGATCATCACGAACACTTGAGCAAATTGGAATTGTTGAAACACTGAAAAGTGATGAGCAAGGATGGATCAATCACCATGCTGCTATTGTTGCCCAAACAGATCCGGTAAAACAAGCCGAACTTCGAAAACAAGCTTTGCTTTCCGATTATTATCTGGGTAGTGTACATGCGGTAACCGAAGAAGGTGAATTTGTTGTTGCTTCAAATACCGGAAGTCAATTGCCTCATATCGTATATTCATCGGCCAACATAGTGCTCGTTGTTGGTGTGCAAAAAATTGTGACAGACATTTATGAAGCCGTGAAGCGGATTAACGAATATGTCGTACCTTTAGAAGATGAAAATATGCAGCAAAAATATGGAATGGGAACTCAGCTTAATAAGCTGGTTATTGTTAAAGGCGAGAACCCCATGTTTGGAAGAAAAGTAACGATGATTTTAGTAAAAGAAAAATTGGGATTTTAATGCTGTACTGATTTGTACCATTTCCCAAACTGTTTCCAATAACCATTGTCGCCAAAGGGATTATTTCCAGCCTGTACATGTTCTGCAACCGATTTTCCATCGTTTGTCATGGTGACAACTCGATTTGCTGAAAATCCTTCTCCTTGGACTTGTGAAATGAATCGACCTTTGTGTTGAGTGGTAAATATCTGTACATGGTGTTTGTCGATATAGCAGAGCGTGTCGTTATTAATAATTGTTTTGTCTTTGTGTCTACTCATTAAACTAAGAAAGTCCTGCGGATCAAACCACCGATTAATATATTTCATGTACGGTCCAGGAAATCCATGCAAACTGGGAATTGACCAACCATGATCAGTAACAAATAATGGCTCTTTGATTATTTCAAAAGCTTGTATTGCTTTATGCCGAGCAATTTCTTCAATAGACTCAGACTGAATTTCTATGAGATCAAGTTCTATTGTTTGAAATGTAATACCTAATGGATCGAGACCATTTTTAGCAAGTAATATTTTATCTTTATTTTCTGTAATATAAGTAAGCATGTTTCAAGTATACCACGGTATTTTAATTCCCGGTGCTTAGCAAGAACATGTTTGCTATAGAGATGTATGAACTCACTAATTCAACTGCCTCTATGTAATTTGATATAATGATCGCATGAAAAGCGCGCTTATTTTACACGGAGCAGCAAATGACTCGCAAGGGAACTGGTTTCCATGGTTAAAGGGGGCGCTTGAGAGTAAAGGCTACAAAGTTTGGGTACCTGACTTGCCGAATGCAAATGAACCTAAATTAAAAGAATGGCTTGAGTCAACTTATGTAAATTCGAAATGGGAATTTACCGATGAGACGATATTGGTAGGTCACTCTGCTGGAGCAACATTGATCTTAAGAATCTTGGAGAAACTGCCAGATAATATTCGAATCAATAAAGCAATTTTGGTTGCCGGATGTGTGCGAGTTGGAGAAAAAAAACCAGAATATTTCAAATATAAAAGAGACTTAACAATAGATCCATTTAATTGGGAGAAGATAAAAAAATCTGCTAAAACCTTTTATTTTATACATTCCGATAATGATCCATACGAATGTGGGCAAGAAAATGGAGAGATTATGCAGGAAAACCTTGGAGGGAATTTGATTATCAAATCAGGGGAGGGGCACTTTAATTTGGAAAAAGGTCCTCAGTATAAGCAGTTTCCATTCCTTCTGGAGCTTATCGATAAACCATAATGTATTTTTTGTATATCCTTCGTTGTGCCGATAATTCCTTGTATTGCGGAATAACAAATAATGTTGACGAACGACTGAAAGAACACAATGTAGGTAACGGTTCGAAGTATGTTCGATCTCGATTACCAGCGATTTTGGCATATTCAGAGGTGCACGCAACATTATCAAGCGCATTAAAACGAGAGGCAGAAATAAAAAAATGGAGTAAAAAGAATAAGGAAGCTTTCATTAAATCACATTAGCGATTGCACAAAGTAGCATCTTTGGTATAATACCATTTAGGTCTTTTTGGAACTGCTTGTCTATATTAGTTCCTGCTCCCGTTTGAAGTTTGTTAGTGATTAATTATATTGATTAATTTTTAGTATGAAAAAAGTAAAAGCAGCACATGTACGTTTAGATGAAAAATTTGCGACCGCAATTTGTGGAAATGATATTCTTAGTTCGACATTGTACGTAAGTGGTATAGCGATAATTTTTGCAGGAGTTTATGCCCCAATCGTTTTCTTGTTGGTTGCATTAGTACTCTATTTATATAAATCCGTATATACAGAAGTTGTGGAAGCATTACCAGTAAATGGGGGAGCATATAATTGCTTGTTGAATGGCACGTCAAAATCTTTGGCAGCAAATGCAGGAATAATGACACTGTTATCGTATGTAGCAACAGCTGTTATTTCCGCAAAGGTTGCAGTGGAATATCTAAATTCTGTAATAGGGCACATACCGGTAATTCCAGCAACCATTGTATTGTTGGCATTATTTGGATTGCTTGTTATTGGAGGAATAAAAGATTCTGCTCGTGTTGCATTGGGAATATTTATTTTCCATATTGTGACACTTTTTGGACTGTTAATCATGGGTGCAGTTTTTGCATTAAATAATAACGGTTTTTTCATTGAAAATTTACAACATACGACCTCAATTCTTACTAATCAGGGAGGCTTGCTAAAGGCATTGCTATTAGGTTTTGCTGCTTCATTATTAGGGGTTTCAGGATTTGAAAGTTCTGCTAATTTCGTTGAAGAACAGCAGCGCGGAGTATTTAGAAAGACACTGCGAAACATGTTGTTGGGGGTAGCTTTTTTTAGCCCTCTGATTACATTAGTTGTTTTAAATTCACTTTCATTTGAAGCAATTTCTCATGCAAAGGATTTTTTGCTCGCCGATACTGCATACGCAGTTGGAGGTTCTATATTTAAAACTATCTTAGCGCTCGATGCTTTTGCTGTACTTTCAGGAGCAGTTTTAACTTCATTCGTTGGGGTGAGTGGGCTAATGCAACGAATGGCAGCCGATGCGTGTTTGCCAAACTTTTTTTCGAAGCAAAATAAAAATGGATCGTTTTCACGAATCATAATCTTTTTCTTTTTCCTATGTACTTCGATTTTGCTGGTGACAAACGGAGAGTTATTATCGTTGGCAGGAATGTATACCATTTCATTCTTGGGAGTAATGTCGTTATTTGCATTTGGAAATATGATTTTGCATGAAACAAGAACTGAGCTTAAGCGAACTTATAAAGCACCGCGATTATTTGTAGTTATTGCAATGTTGGCAACGACTGTAGGAATTGTTGGGAATATATTAATAGATCCAAATAATTTGCTGTTTTTTGCATTGTATTTTATTCCGTGTGCCGTAGTTGTGTATGGGGTAATGAATCAGGAAATGATATTGAAGACGATTATCAATCGTCTTCCGTCTGACAATGCACTACGTCGTGCGTTGGAATGGAAATTTAAACGGGTAATTTCGGGTCGTTATATTATATTCTTAAGAAACATGCACCGATTGTTTCCTACTATTGAATACTTAGTTAGGAATGAAAATAATTACAACCTTACAATTGTGCACTGTGGAAAACATGAGCGCGCTCAAGATGATAAAGGATATCAGCGTTTAAAAACCATAATTCCTGCATTGCAAGATGCAGGGGTGCATCCATATTTGAAAATAGATACGCTGTATAAAAAGGCTTCATTTGGCCCTGAAATAATTGCTCAGGTGTCAGAGGAGCTGGAAGTGCCCAAAAATCGTATTTTGATAGGTTCTATTCATCATTCTCACAATTTTGATTATGACCAGCTGGGTGGAGTGAGAATTATCTTCTAGAATACAGCCCAATTCTTTGGTTTACTTTTGTGTGTAAATAATGTATGATCGTTTTATGAAAGTAAAAGTTTTTTTAGCAATATTTGCCGGAATATTACTAGTCATTTTTTTTCAATATACCCGTAATGAAAAAGCAGCCGTTACTATTCCTCCGGTTGCACAAGAATTGACCAAAAACACTACTCGCTATGCTGTGTATACCCCACAAAATCTTTTAGATGCTAAAAATACTAAAAGAGTATTATTTTTTTATGCATCGTGGTGTCCAACATGTATTCCCGTAGACGCTGATTTTCGTCAAAATGCCTCGTTAATACCACAAGGGGTTACGGTAATTCGCGTAAATTATAATGATCCAGACACTGATGCTATGGAAAAAGAATTGGCCGATAAATATAACGTTACTTATCAGCATACATTTGTGCAAATTGATGAAAGTGATATGGTTGTAAATAAATGGAATGGAGGAAAAACTGAAAAGTTGATCGAAAATATTCAATAGTAAATGATATTATTACTCATTTTTTCATTTGTATCAGGTGTAGTGACCGTTTTGTCTCCGTGTATCTTGCCTATTTTGCCAATTATTTTATCTTCGACAGTGGGAGCAAAGGAAATTAACAGACAAAGACCCATTGGAGTTATTATTGGATTTGTGAGTAGCTTTACATTTTTTACCCTGTTTTTGACTTCAATTATTAGTTTGTTTGGAATTCCTGCACAGACGTTACGATTGTTTTCGGTGGCAGTAATTGGTTTTTTTGGAATTTCACTCCTCGTGCCGTCTGCTCAGGCTTATGTAGAACGATTATTTACCCGTCTTACTCGCATCGTTACACCAACATCTCAACGACCTGGAATACTAGGAGGGGTGTTAGTAGGATTTTCTATTGGATTACTATGGACACCGTGTGTTGGTCCTATTCTTGCATCGGTATTATCGTTGGCTATTATCGGTTCAGTCACGATCGATGCTTTTTTAATTACACTTGCATATTCTCTGGGTACAGCTATCCCAATGTTTATGATCATGCTCGCAGGTCAAAATGCGCTTCGTTCGGTTCCGTGGTTAGTCAACAGAACGCAGGAAATTCAAAAAACTTTTGGAGTTATTATGGTGTTAACCGCGATTGGTATTTATTTTGGAATAGACAAATCTTTTCAAGTGTATATTCTTAACCTCTTTCCCAATTATGCGCAAACATTGGTTGGACTAGAAGAAAGTGCTTTCGTGCAAGATCTTCTTAAAAATCTTAAGAAATAACCTGTGTGCTATACTATCGTATGCCTCGTAAAAAAGTAATTATTATTGGTAGTGGTTTTGGCGGACTCTGTAGTGCGGCATTGCTGGCAAAAGAAGGCTACGATGTAACGGTGCTTGAAAAAAATTCCCGTATGGGCGGTCGTGCTATGACATTTGATCGCAAAGGCTACCACTTTGATATGGGTCCTTCGTGGTATTTAATGCCTGAAGTATTTGAAGATTACATGAAGATATTTGGAAAAAACATTGCTGATTATATAACTTTACGCCCTCTTGATCCAATGTATAGAATGTTTTTTTCACCGACCGATTATATTGATATTGTACGTGATTTAGAACAGAATTTAAAAATATTTGAATCGATTGAAAAGGGAGCCAGCGTATCGATTCGAGCATATCTTGATCAAGCAAAAACTCAATATGAAATTGCAATGAAGCATTTTTTATATACTGAATTTAAATCGATATTCGATTTTATTAAGCCAGAGCTTCTTACTGTTGGGAAAAAGGTTTCAGTTTTTAAGAACCTGCAAGACCATATTGCATCTTTTACCAAAGATAATCGGCTGCAAAAAATATTGGGATATACAATGGTTTTTTTGGGTGGAGCTCCTCGTAATACACCCGCATTATATTCGCTCATGTCGCATGTTGATTATAATTTAGGAGTGTTTTACCCAATAGGAGGATTTGGAGCACTTGCTGATGCATTTGTAAAACTTGGTAAAGAATATGGAGTGCGGTATTATCCTTCGCATACGGTTAAAAGAATTAAAACAGAGAACGGGAAAGCAACTGCTGTTATTACTGATAAGCAAATCTTTCAGGCTGATCTTGTTCTTGCAAATGCTGATTATCAACATGTGGAATCTAAATTACTTCTGGAAGCAGATCGTACATATCACTCTTCATACTGGGAAGCTAAAACACTTGCACCGTCAGCATTTATTATTCATCTTGGTATGAAGGGTAGAGTACCAAATGTGAAACATCATAATCTTATTTTGACCCATGATTGGCAGAAACATTTTGACGATATTTTTAAAAAGCCAAAATGGCCTAAGCAGCCTTCGTACTATGTTTGTTGTCCTACAAAAACCGATAACACAATTGCACCCAAAAATTGTGACGAGCTATTTATTTTAGTTCCAGTGGCATCGGGTTTAAAAGACACTCCATTACAGAGAAAAAAATATTATGAAAAAATTATGGATGATCTTGAACTACATGTGAAATTCCCGATCCGTTCTCATATTGCATATAAACGAATGTATGCTCATGCCGATTTTACTGCTGATTATAATGCATATAAAGGAACTGCTTTGGGCCTTGCTCATACGCTTTCGCAAACAGCAATTCTGCGACCTTCAATGAAAAGTAAGAAAGTATCTAATTTATATTTTGTCGGACAATACACACAACCGGGAATTGGAGTACCGATTGCGGTTATTTCTGCGCAGTTAGCTGCAAAAAGAATACATGAAGAAAATTAATGCGTCTGAAGAAAAAAGAAAATTATTCAAGAAATCGAGTACAACATATTATTATTCGAGTCTATTTTTTACCGGTCAAATAAAAAGTGATGTTTTTGCCTTGTATGCTTTTGTTAGATATGCTGATAATTTAGTTGATGCAATTCCACCCAAAAAAATTGAATTTTCTCGTTTTTGCAAAAAGGTTCATCAGGCGTATGGCGGAAAAGTACTCAAAGACCACATTATCGATGATTTCATTGAGTTGTCGCATCGAAAAAAGTTTGATAAAGCCTGGACAAATGCATTTTTATCTTCAATGAAAGCGGACTTAACAAAGCATCATTACAAGACGTATGAAGAACTACAAAAATATATGTATGGATCTGCAAATGTTATCGGACTATTTATGAGCGCAATTTTTAATTCGAGTCCTCGAGTATTTCCTTACGCACAAGCACAAGGTGAGGCTATGCAATTTATTAATTTTATCCGCGATGTGCAAGAAGATTTTGAATTAGGCCGTCAATATATACCCGAAGATGACGTAAAAAAATTTAACACCCATATTCCTCCAAAACCTGGGGAAGAAGAGGCGTTTTGTTTGCTCATGAGATCACAAATCGACAAGTACAGAAAAATTCAACAGTATGCGAATAAAGGACATAAATATATTGACAAGCGTTTTAGAATAATGGTCAAAACATCTGCCAAAATGTATGAGTGGACTGCAGACCAAATTTATAGAGACCCGCTTATAGTATTTCGAAAGAAAGTTAAGCCGGCAAAGTGGTATGTAATTGCATCGGTTATCAGACACGCTCTTTTTTCTTAATGATATGTTGTTAGACAGGTTTGTTCTTATATTAAAAGTATCGCGTCCCCGATTTTGGTTATATGTGGCAGGACCATATTTATTGGGTGCAGTAACCTTTACTTTGCAGAATCATACTGCACTTGAGTGGGTCGTATATGTATATGGGCTTATTTTTTTCCTTATTCCTGCAAATATTATTTTATATGGCCTCAATGATTTCTTTGATATCGATACAGACCGTTACAATAAGAAAAAGTTTGGAAAAGAGGGACTACTCAATGGTGTAGCAGATCGAAAATTAGTAATAGTTTGTATTGTTTTTTGTTGTTTGCTTGCACTTCCACTTTTTTACTTTCTTAATGTGTATGCACGAGCGTTATTTATTTTGTTTCTTTTTTTGGCGTATGGATATAGCACTCCACCTTTACGATTCAAAATCCGTATTTTACTAGACAGCTTGTCGAATATTCTTTATGTGTTACCTGGGCTAATCGCCTACATATATACGTCACAGCATATACCGCCCGTATCGGTTACTACCGCAAGTTTTTTGTGGGCAATTGCAATGCATTTATTTTCGGCAATTCCCGATATCGAACCCGATAAAAAAGCGGGCATTCAGACAACTGCTGTTTTTTTGGGTAAGAAAGAATCACTTCTCGTATGTTCGGTTTTATGGTTTTTTGCTGCAATTATTATGAGTTCATATTTATACATTTTTCTCGTCGGCATTATATATGCAACTATTCCACTAGTGATTTATTTTGGTGGTTCTTTAAGTAATCGGCTCGAGGTAATGTATTGGCGATTTCCCTATATCAATGGTTTTCTTGGATTGACCATCTTCATATATTTGTATTATTGGCTATGAAAGTATCTATCATAATACCGACGTTAAATGAGTCGCACTATATTAAGCCACTTCTTACTTCTATACAAAAGCAAACTCACCCAATTCTTGAAGTGTTGGTCATCGATGGTGGATCAGTAGATAACACAGTGGAAATAGTGAAATCATTTCGTCAGGTGAACTGTTTTTACACGGACCAGCCTGTTGGAAATCAGCGTACTGTAGGAGGTTTCCATGCATCCGGAGATCTACTTATCTTTTTAGATGCGGACGTACAATTGGAGAAAGATTTTATTGCACGCGTGTTGGGAGAAATGAAAAGGAGGTCGCTTGATATTGCCTGTCCCCAATACACTCCATTTCCTGGTACTGTTTTTATTCGAATATTTTACGCAGTTTTTAATACTCTATTTGCACTGGTGCAAAACAAAAAAGCTTCTGGGGCAGGGTCGTGCATTTGTGTAAAAAAAGATTTATTCAAGCGTATTGGTGGGTTTGATGCTCGTATGCATTTTGATGATATTGTATTTATCCGTAAAGCGAGTAAGCTTGGTAAGTTTGGCATTCTGCATTCATCAATTCATGTTTCTGACAGGAGGTTTCGACAGTATGGATTTCTCCAAACATGTATTACATACGTGTATTTGGCCGTGTTGTTTGCTTTTGGATTTTTTAGACAGGCGAATAATGTTCCGTATATATTTGGCAAATTTTCATCTATTACTAAAAAAAAGGTATAATTGGACCATGAAAAATTTTAAAACATACAACGTCGAGAAAAGAGAATTACTGAGTGCGTTTGTGAAAACCTTTTTGAGCGATCAGAAAAAACTCAGTGCTCAAATGCAGTTGCATGGAGCCTTAGATCGACTAGAACATTTTGCAACGCAAGGAAAAATGCTGCGAGGTGTTTTTGTAATGCTTTCTTATGAGATGTATGGTGGAGTGTCACGTGACGAAATTTTGCGTGTAGCAAGCGCTTTAGAATTAACGCATGCCACACTTCTTATTCATGACGATATCATGGATAATGATCAAAAACGTCGTAATGAACCGACAATGTTTGCGCAATATTCCAGAGACGCTCAAAAACAACAGCTTGCAGATCCGGTCAGTTATGGAAAATCAGTAGCCATGATAGTAGGTGATACAGCTTTGTTACTTGCTTTTGAGTTACTCTCTTC
The DNA here is from genome assembly GCA_038127095.1 of Candidatus Roizmanbacteria bacterium. Classification (GTDB taxonomy): domain Bacteria; phylum Patescibacteriota; class Microgenomatia; order UBA1406; family HO2-37-13b; genus 2-01-FULL-39-24. The sequence goes on from JAYPGZ010000007.1 coordinate 16,554, forward strand.
AATTAATGTATCCTCAGAAGTGAAAAAGGAAATACTCGTCTCTTTTTCGCAAGAAATGGTACGAGTGGCAGGTGGACAACTGCTGGACTTCGATTTTGGCCAAATCCCTCTGCCGCGCACAGAAAATGAAATAGACGATATGTATCGGCTAAAAACAGGCGGATATACATTTTCATTGCCGTTTTTGTGCGGCGCGTTACTTGCAAATGCAAACAGTGCTGAGCGGGCAAAGCTCCATGAGTTAACGAGGATTTTAGGAAATACCTTTCAGCTAAAAGACGATGAGCTGGGTATTATGGGAGACAGTGAAGTTACCGGTAAAAGTCCGGGTTCCGATGTACGAGAAGGAAAAAAGACAATATTGTGGATGCGTTTGTATGCTGCCTGTACACAACAAGAAAAAAGCATACTTGATTCGTATTTGGGTACCTCATTAACATATGAGCAAATCCAAGAAATTCGTTCAATTTTGCATAAATATGAAATTATTGAAACGATCCAAAGAGAGATTGATACTGCAAAGGCGCGTGCGTATGAGATCATAGACTCATTGAAAGTAGGCGAAAAATATAAAATAATTCTCAAGGAATTAACTGATTATAACGCGAGTCGAACTGCATAATGAGACGCACATTATGGTCGGGGTGCTACTATTCGAATATTATCGCTAATACATCGAGGATCCTTGGATGGATTTTTTGGGTCGCAGCACATAAAGTAGCTTCCTCCAGCTCTTCTTACCACATGTTTACATTCTACTCCGTATCCGCAGGCGAGTGAAAGTGCCGCTGAAGCATCGCCTCTGTTTGCTTTAACCGTTTGTTTTTGATCACAATATTCAAATTCTTTAGCCTGGCCCAGTGGAGCAATGCAGTTGCGAACGGCCTTTTCACCAATAATACAGTTGGTGCCAAATCCGCATAAACATAAGCCTTTCCTATCGGTTGACTTGGCTTTTACACACGTAGTGCCTACGGCACATTCTTTATCCGATGAACAGCTCAAATTACAGCCCTTTACAGTGGTTTTAGCAAGCGACTCAACACTAACGTGCGATGTTAAAACGGCCGAAGATACCAAATAGGCCAAAATCAACAAAATACCAATAGTCAGTACTGGCAGAACCATAGGATTGTATTTGCCTCGGAAGGTATATGTTTTGAGTTTGGCTTTTTTCATAGGTATAGAATAATTATATGAACATTTTTGAGTAGATGTCAAGGAATAAATAGCATTACTCAAATAATACATTTAAGTATAATAAATAGCATTCAATATGAAGGAAAAAGAAAAAACAACGTTTATGGGTGTCGAGAAGGATACTTGGAAAAAGGTTGGAGTAGGAGTGCTTGCTGTGGGACTTTTAGGTATGGTTTTGCTTTAATGATGAAGTGAAGTTATGAGTATGTATCCTATGAGTAGACCGATGATAAACGGTAAACTTTGTTTCCATCTGCGTTGTTTTTTAAATTCTGTATGCATATCGGGTATTAAATCGGAGCATGAAATATAAATAAACATTCCCGCACTGAACGCAAGAAGTGTTGGAAGAAGCGACTCGACTTTATTCAAAAAATAGAATCCTGCAATGGCGCCAGCAAAGGCAGTCAATGCTGATAGAAAATTATAATACAGCGCCTTCTTGTTACTGAGTCCTCCATGTATGAGTACTGAAAAGTCTGCAATTTCTTGGGGAATTTCGTGTGCTGCAATAGCGAGTGTGGTTATGACTCCAACAGTGGGATTTGTAATAAATGCAGCAGCGATCGCAATACCATCAAACATATTATGGAAACTATCACCAATAAGTATGAGAATTGATGAAGGTTTGGAGCCGTGGTAGTCGTCGTGGTGATGAAACCATAATACATAGCGTTCCATAAAGAAAAAGATTACGATCCCCGCAAGTACCCATGTGAAAATGGGCGCGTCTGCACCATGTTCTGCCGCTTCGGGCAGCAGGTCAAGAAATGCAGTAGTCAACATCATGCCGGCAGCAAAGCTTACAAAATGATTTGACATGTTGCCGCCTGTAATTTTTTTACGGAGAAAATAAATATTAGCTAGTATCGAAATGCAGCTAATTACTGCGGTCGCAAGTAGTATTTGAAACAAAATAGGCATGAGAATAGTATATCATGTTTTACTCTTACTCAATATCGAATTTTGCATAGAACGTAACACGTGTTTAACTCGAATGTGGCAGTTGGCCGATTCGCAAAATGGATATCTGTGTAAGAGTAAACGCACAATGCTATACTCATATAATGACCGGACGAACTCATGATTTATTCGCATTTACTGCACTTTCCTGTATTCTGGCAACACAACCAATTCCTAAAATGTCTTTAGCCACTGGGCTCGTTGCACTTGGCGCATGTTTTATTGGTGGTCTTGCACCCGATATTGATCAGCCCACAGCAGATTTATGGAATCGTTTACCGGCAGGTTCGGTAATTGGGAGAATTTTTAGTCCATTCTTAGGAGGACATCGGTGGATTTCACATTCACTCATTGGAGTAGGGTTGTTTGCAATTGTTTCTCAATTTTTACTCAATTTGATTGGGAACATATTATTAGTTGATACACACATTGTTTGGATTGCGTTTATGATCGGATTTGTATCTCATCTTGTGATTGATATGTTCACCAAAGAGGGGGTTGCGTGGCTTTTCCCGATTCCACTTCATTTTGGCATACCACCAATTCGAGCTTTACGGATAGTTTCAAGTGGTATGGTAGAAAAATCTATCATTTTCCCCGGACTTTTGTTTTTTAATGTGTACCTCTATTCTCGATATTACAAAGTGTTTTATGCTCTGTTACGATCATTTGTATTGTAGGGTTGAGACATATGAGAAAGATAGTTGTTTTTTGCTTTACATCTATGGGCTTATTTCTGATATAATTGGTACTTCTTTGTAATATTATGAATATTCGAAACATAGCCATTATTGCGCACGTTGATCATGGTAAAACCACATTGGTGGATGCGCTGTTGAAGCAAACACACACATTCCGTGACAATCAAAAGGAAATGGATCAAACTTTGATTATGGATTCCAATGATTTGGAACGCGAAAAGGGAATTACGATTCTTGCTAAAAATACGAGTGTATTTTACAAAGGTGAAAAAATAAACATTATCGATACTCCGGGACACGCAGATTTTGGAGGAGAAGTTGAGCGAACCATAAATATGGCAAGTGGTGCAATTTTGCTTGTAGATGCTGCAGAAGGCCCACTTCCTCAGACTCGATTTGTTCTAAAAAAAGCGCTTGAAGCAAAACTTAAAATTATTCTCGTTATTAATAAAATCGACAAAAAAGATGAGCGATCCGATGAAGTAATTCACGAAGTAGAAAACTTATTTCTAGAACTTGCTCACGACGAAGATGCACTGCATTTTACTACGCTTTTTGCGGTGGGGCGTGATGGAAAAGTGTTTTTGGAAAAACCAGAAAATTATTCTTCGGAAACACCGGGCGATTTGATTCCTCTATTTGACACTATACTTGCGCAAGTTCCAAATGCTGCAATAAACGATGATAAACCGTTTCAAATGTTAATCTCTACCTTAGATCATGATTTGTATGTCGGAAAATTATGTATTGGAAAAGTAAATCAAGGAAAACTCACCAAGGGATCTAAAATTGTTCTTCTTAACGAGACTGGTGTATTGGGAAGTTATACCGCTTCAAAGCTGTATACGAGTGAAGGGTTAGCACGTGTGGAAGTAGATGAAATTACATCGGGTGATATTGTAGCGCTTGCCGGAATTCCAGAATTAACGATCGGTCAAACCGTTTCAGATCCCAGCAATCCTGTCGCATTACCGACAATTGAAATTGAAGAGCCCACAATTAAAGTTACCATTGCTCCAAACACATCCCCACTTGGAGGAAAGGAAGGACAATTTACCACTTCGCGACAAATTCGTGAACGGTTAATGAAAGAAATGCAAACTAATTTGGGATTACGTTTTGAAGATGATCCAGAGCGAGGAGGATTTATGGTCAGTGGTCGAGGTGAACTACATTTAGCAATCCTTATTGAAACAATGCGACGCGAAGGGTTTGAACTTGAGGTTTCTCGCCCCCAGGTAATTTATAAAAAAATCGACGGAGAAACGTGCGAACCGTATGAAGAAGTCACGATTGATGTGCATAAAGATCACATGGGAGCAGTGAGTGAAGAGCTTGGAAAGCGAAAAGCGCAAATGATTGACCTTATTACCGATCGCAGTGAGCACGTTCGTATGATTTATAAAATTTCGAGTCAAAATTTAATTGGAATTCGAAGCTCGTTGCTTACCAAAACTCGCGGTACGCTTGTCATGAGCTCGTACTTACTTGGCTATGAAAAAAAAGGAAGCAATATGGAATCAATTCGTAATGGTGCGCTTATTGCTACACAATCAGGACCTTCAATGACTTATGGCTTGATAAACGCGCAAGAACGCGGAACAATGTTTATTGGCCCAACCGTGCAAGTGTATGAAGGAATGGTGGTTGGACTTGCTTCCCGTGAAGATGATGTTGAGGTGAATGTATGTCGCGAAAAAAAGCTTACTAATAATCGCTCATCGGGAGAAGGAGTTTCTGTTGCATTGATTCCCCCAACTATCCTTTCCCTTGAGCAATGTCTAGATTTTATTGGTGACGATGAATTGTTGGAAGTAACTCCATTGAATTTGCGTATTCGTAAACGATATCTTACTCAGAGTGCTCGAAAAGTGGCGGAACGACGATAACTTCTTCTTTTGCATGCCCGTTGACAATGGTCGTATGTTCCTTTATTATCGAATTAATGGACGACATTGCTCAAGTAAAGAGTCATATTGCAGGACAGCGGTTAATGCTATGGATTTTAGTTGGATTTATTTCTTTCTTTGTTGTGCTCCTCATAATTTCTACTCGTTCATTGCAGGAACAAGCAGTGAGCACATCTTCTCGCGCAGCAGAGAATAAACCTAAAGTTGTGTTAAATAAAGCTGCAAGTACCGATGGGGCAAATAGTTGTATTGCTTCCATTACAGATCTTGCATTCAAACAAGCTATTGGGGGCGAATCATGTTATTCAAGAGCAAGCTTTACTTGTGTAGGAGGTGAAAATAATGGTAGAAAATTTTCACAAGATGCACCACCCCAGAGCGGAGGATGTCTGTCGCGTGATAAATGGATTGATGTAGCAAATACGAGTTGTGGATGTGGAAAAGATTCAGGAAGCTGTTCATATAAAAAAATTGATTTTAGAACGACGGGGATAGTTCGTGAAAGTATTTCATGTAATCGAGCAAGTATTGCAACATGTAATTATGAAGCGGCAATAACTTGTCAAGACAATAAGGAATATAGAGCGTTCAGGCCTACTTGCATGGGTTCAAGAATTAATAAAGATAAAAGTCCCGATACGTGGGATTTTTACGCTAATATGATTTGCTGTTACAATATCGGTAAACCGGCTTGTAGAGAATTTGCTTTAAACGATTACGGAATATGCAGTGCATATTGCGCTGCTCGAAATTCAAAATGTGTTCCTGGTGGAGAAATAGGACTACAATGTGAAAATCAAAATTGTCCTGGTCGAGTTACTCCTGTTCCATAATACATTCACTCCATAATCCAGTATTATTTTCTTGTGCTTTTTCTTGAGCTTTGATAAATGTTTCTTTATAGCGTAAATCGGGAGGATAATTTTTTGCGATAGCAAAACCCGATTCTACGAGTTGTTGATTGATAAAAATAGAATCAATATAAACATATCTCAATAATCTACCGAAGCGATCGGTTTCTGAAATATCCTTTTCCATCCGTACTTGTTTGTTGAGAATTAAGTCGCTCAGTTTTTGAGCGGCCTGCGTTCCAAAACATTCGGGACGTAAACGATTGGATGTATTTAGTTCTGGCGTGTCAACACCAATGAGTCGTACTATTTGCTTTGTTTCAATTTCAAACGTATCGCCATCGATAATGCGGGTAACAAGTGACATTTCGTTTTTTGGGAAGGTCGGTTTAAGAGCAGGTTTTGTATCAGGCGCACCGTTTAGTTTGCGATTAAATGTCTTTGGGGAAGATATGTTTTGAGATATGTTTGGATCTCGGGAGTCGTCGTGTGAAACAATAGTTTTTTCAGGATGCGCTTTTTGATAGTGGTATGAGTATAGAATTCCAAAAATTAAGGTAGCGAAAATAGCAACAACTAGAGCAATGCTCAGTTTCTGTTTAAGTAACATAGTCAGGCAATAGTATACACCTGGTTTTTGCAAGTTATCATTCCTTCTTTCTGAAGTGAAGCAAGAATTTCAACAGTTTCAAATTCCTCCCGGTTAATGAGTGATAGTAATTCGTTTTTAGAGATCGTCCCTCGTTGTAATAATAATCGAATTATTTCCCCACGTACTTGTCTTTTTGATCCTTCAAATTTACTTTGTTTGGAATACGAATTACTTTTCCGAGAAGGATTTTTAAAATGTTTTTTTATATATACCCCGTAATCCATAAGCGAATAATACCAATCTTGAGGAGTTATTGTTGTTTGTGTGGAAACGTTTGTGTGAAGCGCGCGCGTTACGAGCGGCAAAATATCTTTATCGTTTATCGAATTTTTATCTGCAAAAAAATGATGAATGAAAACAGTTCTTATATTGGTTTCAATAAAAACCACTGGTTTATTAAATGCAAACGCTACAATGGCACAGGCGGTGTTATATCCTATGCCTGGAAAAGTTGTGAGGATCTCTATATCGTCTGGAATAGTACCGTTATATGTAGTGGTGATTTTTTCTGCAGTTTTTTTTAGAAATAATCCGCGGCGATTATATCCTAAACCTTGCCATTGTCGTAGCACTTCTTCATTTGATGCTGAAGCAAGCGATTGTATAGTTGGAAATACTTTTATAAATTCCTTGTATTTTTCTGTCACTCGAGAAGTTTGGGTTTGTTGTAGCATTATTTCTGAAACTAAAATAAAATATGGATTTTGAATATTTCTCCATGGAAAATGGCGTTTATGAAAATGGTAAAAGTCTATGACCAATTTTTTGAAAGCGGCCAGAGATTTTTCGGGGTGAAATTGCCGATAGGGGTCAGGTATGACAGGGCGCATTATTTCTTATAGACAACAACTGACTTGATTTCTGAATTTGGTAAAAAAATTGCATTCCCTTTGGAATCTTTGAGTTCGGTTGTACGAAGGTTAATTTTTTGCACGTCACCTTTTGTGTCGTTTATTTTTACAGAATCGCCGATATTGTATTGATTTTCTACAATAATAAAAAATCCAGAAATTAAATCTCGTACTATGGTTTGTGCGCCAAATGAAATTGCTAGTCCGATAATGCCAGCGCCCGTAATAATTGGAGTTACATCGAGTCCAAGTTTTCTCATGGAAATTAATAGTGCCATGCTTAGAATAATAAACATAACAGAATTGTTTATTAAATTCTCCATAGTGTTGAGTCGCGAAACGTAGGAGGTTAATCGTGATCTGCTTTTGAGGCCTGTAAAAAATAATCTAACTGCTCGTTGAAAAATAAGGATAATTGACAAGCTTGCCATGAAAATAATCGTGATCTGAATTGCTTTTTCTATTGCTGCAGGGGAGAGTCGAAGCACTAGTTTGTTGTAGTAGTCCATGGTTAAGATACCCGTTCTACATATTCTCCAGTTTCAGGGTTTACTACGATTGTATCACCTTTTTTAATGAAAAGGGGAACTTTTACGGTAATACCTGTTTCCAACGTTACATCTTTTCTTGCATTGGTTGCGGTGTCACCTTTTACTGCGTCATCGGCTTGGGTTACAACAAGACGTACACTTTGTGGGGGTCGAACGCTGAAGGGCTCATCGTTATACATGAGAATATAAATCAGGTCGCCTTCTTTCAAAAAGTCGGCCAAATTATCGGTTTTCTTACTATCAACTTCAAGTTGCTCATATGTTACAGGATTCATGAAATAGAGTTTGGTGGCATCTTTATATAAGTATTGTCCTTGTACTTGTTCAATATCGGGAATTTCGTATTCAAAATTTGACTTCGTACCGTTTTCAATTGTTGTTCCTTTTAATACGTTGCGGATCCGTGCAGATACGTTAGCAGAACCCCGTCCTTGGTAATTAAATTCGGTTTTTTGAACCTGCCAAATTTCTCCATTGTGAAGAATATAATCTCCTTTTTTTAAAGCACTTGCTTCTTTTTTCATAGTATATTATCTCAATTTAATTTCGCTCGATATCCTATTTTTCAACCATAGTGAGCCTACCTCAATTTTAGTAACAATCAAAGTAGCAGTTTCAAATGGTCTCAAAATAGATATCTCGCTCATTGAATTCTAGAAGATATTATACTATAAAACCGGGGTTTCACGCATCTAATTCTTCAATCAGCTCTTTCTGGCGACCCGTTAGGCGTTCGGGGATTTTGATTTTAAAAATTACGTATTGATCGCCGTGTCGATTTGAATTTGGATATGCAAGTCCTTTTCCTGCAAGTCGAACCGCTGAATTTGGTTGTGTTCCTGCTCGTACTTTTAATTTTATTCCTTTTTTATCAAGCGACGGTACGGTAACTTCTCCACCAAGGATTGCAATTTTTAAAGATAATGGAAATTCAATATATACGTCTTGACCTTCGCGTTTAAAATCACGACTTGGTCGTACTTGTACTGAAATGTCAAAATCGGAAAATCGAATCCGTGAGCCAGAATCAACTCCTGCTGGAATTTTTATTGTTTTACGTTCTTTATTAATTTCAAATGTTTTAGCAACTCCCGTAACTGCTTCCTCAAAAGTAATGTCTATTTGATACACAGGATGCGCCTGGCGTCGACCTTGTTGAGCACCGAATCCAAAGAATTGTTCAAAAATATCAAAAGGGTCCGAGCCACCAAATCCTTCGAAAGGATTTCCTCCAGAAGTTGAATATGTGTAGGTAAACGGTCCGCCTTGTTGTCCGCCAAATGGGTTTGCACCACTTGCAGAATTCCCTCCGCGTGCATTAAAGTTGTCATGACCAACCTGGTCATACATTTGTTTTTTGTTGGAATCCGACAAAACTTCGTAGGCCTGATTTATTTCTTTGAATTTACTTTCTGCCCCTGCTTCTTTATTACGATCTGGGTGCCATTTCAGTGCTAATTTCCGATATGCCGCCTTAATCTGCGCTGCGGTTGCACTCTTTGAAACACCCAGAACATCGTAATAACTTGCCATAAAACTTAGGAGACGACTTCTCCTTCTTCAACGTCTGCTTTTTTTTGGTCACCAACGGTCTCACTTTCGCCTGGTGTACCATCTGCAGGAGTAGCAGATGCATTGTCAGCACTCTGCTTACTCATGTGTTCGCCAATTTTTTGTAGTGATGTTGAAAGTTCGCTTGATTTGGCATCTATATCTTCCTTAGATCCTGTTTCAAGAATATCTTTTAAGGCTTTCATTTTGTCCTCAATCTCGGTTTTAAGTTCTGCCGGAACTTTGTCGCCAGCATCCTTAAGAGATTTTTCGGACGTAAAGAGTAAATTGTCTGCCATGTTTCGAGCAGTAATTTTTTCTACTTCTGCTTTATCTTCATCGGCATGCTTTTCAGCTTCCTCTTTCATCTTCTCAATTTCATCTTTGGTAAGACCTGTTGAGCCGGTGATTTTAATACTTTGTTCTTTTCCAGTTGCTTTGTCTTTAGCTGTTACGGTAAGAATTCCGTTTGCATCAAGGTCAAAGGTAACCTCTACCTGAGGAATACCTCGGGGTGCAGGTGGAATTCCTTCCAAAACAAATCGACCAAGCGATTTATTATCGCGAGCAAGTGGGCGTTCACCTTGCAAAATGTGAATTTCAACCTGCGTTTGATTGTCGGCAGCAGTTGAAAAAACTTCTGATTTAGATGTTGGCACCGAAGTATTTTTATTAATTAATGCAGTGGTGACTCCACCCAAGGTTTCCAAACCAAGGGTTAGTGGAGTTACATCTAAAAGTACTACGTCTTTAACTTCGCCTCCTATAATGCCTGCTTGAATTGCTGCACCAATTGCAACTGCTTCATCAGGATTTACCGACTTGTTTGGTTCCTTGCTAAAGAACTCTTTTACCTTTTCCTGAATGAGGGGCATGCGTGTCATGCCTCCAACCAAGATGACTTCATTAATATCTTTTTTATCAATTTTAGAATCCTTAAGCGCTTCCTTGACTGGTTCAAATGATTTTTCAACTAGTGCGGAAACGATTGATTCAAATTTAGCGCGTGTAATTTTGGTAACAAAGTGCAATGGTTGTCCATCTTTGACCGTTACAAATGGTAAGTTGATTTCGCTTTCCATTGAGCTTGAAAGCTCGATTTTTGCTTTTTCGGAAGCATCGCGCAATCGTTGTAGTGCCTGAACGTCTTTGGAAAGATCAATTCCATGTTCGTTTTTGAATTCGCTGACTAAATAGTCAACAAGTGATTTGTCAAAATCGTCTCCTCCCAAATGCGTATCACCATTTGTAGACTTGACTTCAAAAACACCTTCTCCAAGCTCTAAAATGGTAATATCAAATGTTCCTCCTCCAAAGTCGTAAACGGCGATATTGTGAGCATCTTTACGGTCAAGTCCATACGCGAGTGCTGCAGCAGTAGGCTCGTTTACAATACGAATTACTTCCAAACCAGCAATTTCTCCGGCTTGTTTGGTTGCTTGTCGTTGCGCATCATCAAAGTATGCCGGAACGGTAATTACTGCCTTATCTACCGTTTCACCTAAGTAGTCTTCTGCATCCTTTTTCGCTTTTGCCAAAATCATCGATGAAACTTCTTGCGGTGTATATTCTTTTCCTTCAACTGAAACAACCGCCATGCCATCACGGCCTTCTTTAACAGTGTAGGGAAGCCACTTTATGTCTTTTTGAACAGAAGTATCGTTAAATTTACGACCGACTAATCGCTTAATTGAAAATATAACCTCTTTTGGCTTCATAACCATTTGACGTTTTGCAACATCGCCAACGACGCGGCTTTTTGGATCCACGACTGATGGAATGGTATTTCGACCTTCTTTTGAATGAATAATTTTTGGTTTGCCGGCTTCCATTACGGCAACGACTGAATTTGTTGTTCCTAAATCAATACCGATTGTTTTTGCCATATTATTTGATTTAATTAATAATTATATTATGTCATTCTGAGCTCCGCCAGCTGGCGGAAGCGAAGAATCTCAGTCTAGTTTTTAACACCTAGATCCTTCACCTTCGGTTCAGGATGACACTTTAACTTGTGCATGACGCAGTACTTCGTCATGCAATGTGTATCCATTTCTAACAACTTCCGCAACCATATTTGGTTTTTTTCCTGCTACCATCTCTATTACTTCTGCAGTGTATGGGTCATATTCTTTCCCTACAAGATCCATTTGTTTTACTCCTTCACTTGCTAACAGTTTCTGAAATTCATCTTTGACTAGCTTTAATCCGGGGTCTTTTACAAAGACTTCCGCTTGATTAATTACATCTAAGATGTCAATTAGTTTTAGTAGTATCTTTTTATTTGCTCGTTTATTTATGTCGGCTGTTTGATTTTCTGTTCTTCTTTCTAAATTTTCGTAATCAGCAAGCGCTCGTAAATATTTGTTTTTCCAGATCATCGATTCATCTGCGACTCTCTCTACAACCTGTTCATCGACAGTATTATCATGCTGATCTTGTTTTAACATCACATCCTCCTCGGGAACGTCATTTGTGTGTTTTTTCATAATCCTTCTTGTTCTACTATTGTATTAATTAAATTAGTAACGTATCGAACGCTGGGAACCACGATGTCATATCGCATTCGTCGTGGTCCCATAACACCGATGGCACCATTTATATGCTTACCCTTAAATTCTCCAAAAACTGAAGCGCTTATGCTGGCGCTGTCTTGTTCTTCGAACATAAATAATAATTCATTTTCAATTCGTGCAAGTTCCTGTAGAACGGAATTGCAAAATGCATCCTCATCAAAACGACTAAATATTGAGCGTGCTTCAGTAATATCTTGGAATTCTCGATTTGCAAGCAGGTTATTGATTCCAAAATAATAAATATCACCTCGGTCAGTGGTGGTTACAGCCAATAATCCAGTTCGGCGTGCCAATACCCGCGTTGCTGTTTGCAACAGTTCGCTCATATCGTGTTTATGGTCCCAAACATCGTTCTTATACGATACTTCATCGGTGGTAGAAAGCTCTTTTTCCTGCATTAAATTGTTAATATAAAACCGAAAAGCTTTGGCTGTTGGCACACGGCCCGATGAGAAATGTTCCTTTTTGAGATACCCCTTTTTAGAGAGTTCCACCATCTCGTTGCGAATAGTCGCAGGCGAGACGCCCAAATTGTATTTCTTATCTAGAATTTCCGAGCCAACAGCCTCACCTTTATCGGTGTACTGGGCAATGATTGTCTTTAAAATTTCGGTCTGCCGAGGCGTTAGGTCATCCATAATTAGCACTAGTCTACACCCTCTGCTAATGTTTGTCAAGAGGATATTTGTACCCGAAATTTACTATAAGATTTGGTATACTATAGGAAATGAAAGAGCATGGCGGACCTGAGCATCTAGGTAATCCAGAAGAGTCTTATACTCACGAACCTATTCATGCGCGCGATAATTGGGCTCGAACATTTATGTGGGGGACTGCTCATTTTCCACAAACATATGTAGGTACTATCCCCTTAGTTGAATTGGCCGTTTTTAGTGACTTATGTACGGGAACACTTACTACTGAAGATTTTGAGCGTTCCGTTCTTAGTCCTGATCAGATAGGGACTATGGAACGAGTTGCTCTTGCTCACGACAACATCCCAGGAGCCGAAACCTCGCATGCGAATAATCCCCGATTTACTTCCAGCGCTATTCAAGATCTTTGGATTAAAGCGCGCGATGCTATTTCAGTAAAAATGACTCGATTGCCAGAGGTGGTACAAGAATCTGTATTAGGAGACAATGTGAAGGTAGATAAGAAGCAATTTTTTACCCATCCGCAGTATACAGCTGAATGTGCGATTGTTATGAATTTTTTGCAAAGAGTGTCGGCATCGCTACGGTCTGAAGGTGGACTGGCGTTATCTCGAGACATAAAGACTGCGACTGTTAAATTTTATCAACGTCCCGCTGTGTTTAGAAGAATACCGTTTCAAGCAACACGAAGTTTCCATCGTCATAGAAAACGGCTCGTGTCATTAATACGTGGTCAAATTGATCAAACACGTTTGCCGGAATTGCAAGAATTAATGCTTGTCGAGCTTAATCCTGAACATTGAAAAAAATAACATTTCCTCCCTGTTGCATAAACCGCTCCGTTACAGTATAATTTGATCAAATATGGCAGAAAAAAAAGTAAAAAAAACAACCGCTAAGGCACCAGCTAAAGCTCCAAAGGTAGAGAAAGCTTCTAAAAAAGCTGTAGAAGCAGTCGAAAAAGAGATGCTGAAACAAGTTCAGCATGACGAGACGGTCACAGAGGTTGTTGCTTCAAAAGAAACCAAAGTTCCTGCAGGTGCAAAATCTCCTGAATGGATTGCAAGTGCTTCCAAGCAAGACTTAATTGTTGAATTTGCTACCAAAGGTGGCGACACTGGTTCGCCAGAAGTTCAAGTTGCATTAGCTACGCATAAAATTTTGAATTTAACCATGCATTTGGAACAAAATCCAAAAGATAACCATTCACGACGAGGACTATTAAAAGTCATTTCCAAGCGACGACGAATTTTGAACTATTTAAACGAAAAAGACAACGATCGCTACAAAGCGCTCATAAAAAAGGTAAACTTAACCAAGTAATTTAAGCACATTTATAATTTATTGTCGAATATAAGCGGAGCGTGGATGTTGAAATTTGCAATTGGTCGCCATCGGTGACTAGCTTCGAATCTCAATATCCAAACCACTTCTGTTTTTCGCTTTCGGGCGGCCTTCGACAGTGCTTTCTTAACATATTATGAACATGATTGAAGAATCAATCGTCATTGACGATCAAAAACTTACGTTACAATTCGGAAAACTTGCCCAAGCAGTAGATTCATCGGTGTATGCAACACTCGGAGATACAGCTGTTTTGGTAACCGTTGCCGTTGGTCCTGAAAACCCAAATCTTGACTACTTTCCACTTTCAGTAGAATATGCAGAAAAACTGTATGCTGGAGGAGTTATTAAAGGTTCTCGCTGGGTAAAACGCGAAGGACGACCTTCAGATGAGGCTGTTTTAACTGGTCGATTAATTGATCGTTCAATTCGCCCATTGTTCCCAAAAAACTATAAAAACCAGGTACAGGTTGTTATTACCTTGCTATCAGTCGATGGTGTCAATTCGCCTGAAATTGTTTCTGCAATTGCAGTTTCTGCCGCTTTGCATGTTTCGAGTATCCCATGGGCTGGTCCAATTAGTACGATGCGTGTTGGATATGTTCAATCGGCAGTTTCTGGAACTGATGCAGGTTTAATTTTGAATCCAACAGATGTAGAACAACAACATTCAATTTTGGATCTTGTCGTTTCATCAACAGGTGAAAAGGTTTTAATGATTGAAACAGAAGCGAAAATGGTTTCTGAAGACATTATTAAACAGGGAATCGAGATGGCAAAGGTAGAAAACAAAAAGATTATCGATTTCATTGCAACATTGCCGGCAAAAGTTGGGAAAGAAAAACAAGTTGTCAAAGAGGCTTCAACCTATGATGAAGTTATCGCTTTAATAAAGAGCGACTACGCGGAAGTACTTGATAAAGCTATTAAAAGCGCAGCGGTAACTGCCGGGTCTGATAGCGAGTTGTTAAACGAGGTAATCGACGCTCTTTATGAAAAATTGGAAGAAAAGTACGACAAAAAGCAAATTCTTTCTGCAGTAACGTATTATAACTATGCTAACATCAAGGAGAATATTTTAACGAATAAAAAACGTCCCGATGGCCGTGCTCTTGATGAAGTTCGACCAATTACGGTCGAAACATCATTATTGCCGCGAACTCATGGTTCAGCATTATTTCAACGTGGTCAAACACAAGTATTGTCTACCGTAACATTAGGATCATCCACACTCGAACAAACTATTGAAGGTCCGGACGGTATGGAAACCAAACGATACATGCATCACTATTCCGATGGGCCATATTCTTATGGAACCGTAGGACGTATGATGAGTCCGAGCCGCCGTGCCATTGGTCATGGAGCGCTTGCTGAAAAAGCCCTTGAGCCAGTATTGCCAAGCGTCGATGAATTTCCATATGCCATGCGAGTTGTTTCTGAAATTTTGGCTGAAAATGGATCATCATCAATGGGATCAGTATGTGGATCATCACTTGCACTCATGGATGCGGGAGTCAAGATAAAAGAAGCTGTTGCTGGTGTTGCAATGGGTATTATGACCAGATCCGACGATGATTATGCCATTTTAACCGACATTGTTGGTTTGGAAGACTTTTCAGGTGAAATGGATTTTAAAATTGCAGGAACCAAAACGGGAATCACCGCAATTCAGCTCGATGTTAAGAATAAAGGGTTAACTGAAAAAATGATTGACCAAATTCTGGAACAAGGTAAAAAAGCTCGTTTGCATATTCTGGAAAAAATGGAAAGCGTCATTAGTGCTCCAAAATCAGATGTTTCACCATTTGCTCCAAAAGTAGTCGTTTTGACTCCTCCGGAAGACAAAATAGGTGAAATTATTGGACCAGGTGGAAAGAATATTAAGCGTGTCATTGCACAAACCCAAACCGAAATTAACATTACCGACGATGGTAAAGTAAGTATTTCAGGAGTGGACCGAAATATGGTTGATGTAGCTGCTGATTTAATTCAGAATGTATATCGTCAGGTGCAGCCAGGTGAAGAGTTTGATGGTGAAGTGAAACGAATTTTACAATTCGGAGCATTCGTTGAGTTCTTACCAGGAAAAGAAGGTCTGGTACACGTGTCTAAAATGGGTCGGGGATTCGTGAAAGATCCACACGATGTCGTTTCCATAGGCGACAAGGTACGTGTTAAGGTTGAGCAAATCGATCAAATGGGACGGGTGAATTTGATCATGCTGCCTACAGACGTACAATAAGAATTGCTTTGACATGTGAGTTGTATATAGCGTACAATGATGGTTGTATATGGCTCGAACAAAGAAATTTTTTAAAATTCGACTCCCTTTTTTAAAGCTCAAAATCAATCAGCGTACTTTTTTTACCATTCTGGGGCTGATTACTGTAGGAGCGTCGTTACTGCTCTTTTTATCCTTTTTGCAACAAGGTAGTGTACTCATTGAAATCAATCACCGATTGGTCACTGGATTTGGTTTTGTTTCACTGTTTGTTCCTGTTCTTATTTTGCTTTTTGGATCTCATTTTTTTAATTCAAAGAAGCTCAAGATTGTAAAATACAATCTTACTATTGGTCTATTATTACTCTTTATTGCGGTTTTAGGTTTGCTACGATCGGGGGAATTCGGAAAACTTGTATTTAATAATCTGGTGCAGGATTTTTCAATGTTTGGCGCACTGGTAATACTCCTTACGACTTTTATTGTAGGACTCATTGTATTTTTAAATACGTCTATTGACTCGCTGTTAGTATTTATTGCGGGAATACTCAAGAATGCGTTTTCAGGTGTTGGTGATGTTGCTGGGTCGTTTGCAAAACGAAGTAACGATTCACGTCCCGACAATACAGATTTTATACAAGATAAGAAAAAGTTACCCACTGTTATTCCAACTCATGCAACGACAACCAATCAAAACGATCTTTCTATGCGTCCGCTCTCAAAGTCACAAACACCATGGGTATTTCCTCCACTTGCATTACTCTCCGATATTGCTCAAACAGAAGCAGATAGAGGTGATGTGAAAAAGAATTCAGAAATTATTGAACAAACGCTCGATAGTTTTGGCATTCGTGCACGAGTTGTAGAGATTAATAAGGGTCCGACCGTTACGCAATATGCTCTTGAGATTGTAATGGGTACAAAACTCTCCAAAATCACCGCGCTCTCCAACGACTTGGCTCTTGCCATCGCTGCAACCACCGGACAAGTTCGTATTGAAGCTCCAATTCCAGGTCGGTCACTTGTTGGTATTGAAATTCCAAATAAAAAAGGTGAAATTGTTGCACTTAAACGGATGCTTTCGGTAGATGTAATGACCAAAAATCCAAATCCATTACTTGTTCCGTTAGGACTTGATGTATCGGGAATTCCACAGGTTGCCGATGTTGGTAAAATGCCTCACGTATTGATTGCAGGAACTACCGGAGCTGGAAAATCTGTTATTTTAAATGCTTGGATTTGCGCATTCCTGTTCAGAACAAAGCCGGAAGATCTTCGACTTATCTTGGTTGATCCAAAGCGTGTAGAACTTGGATTGTATAACGGAATTCCTCATTTGATGACCGAAGTTATTGTAGAGCCCGAGAAAATAATTTCTGCACTGAAATGGACAGTTGCGGAAATGGAAAATCGATATAAAAAATTCGCAACAGTTGGGGCACGAAACATAGAAGGGTACAATTCGTTGCCAGATGTTGAAAAATATCCATATATTGTATTTATTATTGATGAGCTTGCTGATTTAATGATGTTTGCAGCACGTGATGCGGAAGAATTGATAACTCGTATAGCTCAAATGGCACGTGCAACAGGTATTCATTTAATTTTAGCGACTCAACGACCATCGGTAGATGTTATTACAGGATTAATGAAAGCTAATATTCCTTCGCGTATTGCATTTAATGTGGCGAGTATGATTGACTCTCGTGTTGTGCTTGATACTCCGGGTGCCGAAAAGCTCCTTGGAAAAGGAGACATGCTCTTTTTACCGCCCGATCAAGCAAAGCCACGCCGTATTCAAAGTCCATTCCTTTCTGAAAAAGATGCTGCAGCAGTAGTAGCTTTTATAAAGAAAAATGTGCCCGCTGTTCATTACACCGAAGAAGTGGTAAGTCAGGAAGGTCCGGTTCGTGGACAGGGAGGTAGAATGATAGGTGGAGGTGGAAGCGGGGAAGGTAAGGATCCGCTATTTGCACAGGCCGTAGAGGTGGTGAGCGCATTTGGAAAAGCATCGTCATCGCTTTTACAACGAAAACTTTCCATTGGATACGCACGTGCAGCAAAATTACTTGATCAACTCGAAGAAGCAGGGTTCGTAAGTGCAGCAGAAGGATCTAAACCTCGCGAAGTACTGCGACGACAAGGCGCAATGGATGGAGGAGTTGAACCCGATGCGGTAAGTTAATTCAAGTATTTTTCTATGTTCCGATTGTGTTCTTCGATTGTTCGTGCATAGTGCATCGTTGATCCATCGCGTGAAGAAATATAGAACCAATAGGGCGTGTTTGGATCGGCCTGCAAAACGGCATTTATAGAATCGAGACCTGGATTGCAAATGGCAGTTGGGGGTAAGCCAAGATTTTTATATGTATTATATGGGGAAGTTATTTTCACATCTGCATTGTTTACTGCCTTTTTCCACCATGTTTTTTTAATTGGATCATATCCAAGAGCGTATTGAATGGTAGCATCTAAATCGAGTGGCCACCCTTTTTTGTAGCGTTTCACAATAATAGATGCTACCTTAACTTTGTTTTCAAAACTTCGAGCTTCTTTTTCAACTAATGAGGCTAATATGACGACTTCGTCTTGTGAAAAACCTCTTTGAGAAGTGATGCTTTTCATATCGGGTGTGTATTTTTTATCAAAGTTGCTCTGTAATATACTGAGTACATTTTCGGAAGATGCACCTTTTGGAATTAAATAGGTGTCAGGAAACAGATATCCTTCTTTGGCCTTATTGGTAAATTCCTCAGGATCTATTCCAATTTTTTCATTGAGAATTTGCGCGATTTCTTCTTTTCTTAGTCCCTCAATAATAGTTACCCATTGATCAAGCGTTCCTTTTGTCAGTGCTTTAGCAATTTCGGGAGCGCTCATTGATTTGGTGAGCCTAAAGTCTCCTGCTTGAATTTTGTTTTCTAAACCATTGATTTTTACAACAAAATAAAAGACCAATTTACTTCGAATGAGACCCTCTTTGCTCAAATCTGCAGCTATCTGATTCACTCCTGCACCAGGTTCGATTACAAATATCTTCGGAGTTGTATTTGTTTTTTCGACTGCAAGACTGCCCTCTTTGTAGAATAGAAAAAAACTCAGGGTAGCAAGTGCTACAACGGCGAGTAGAATATATCGTTTCTTTAATCTCATGGGATTGATACTATACATTATACCAAACTCATATTATTCAATTGTGTAAACCGGAATATGCTTGTATGTTTCAATCGCTTCTTTTAATCGATGAGAATCGGTTGAGTGCAATTCTAATAATTCTTCATCTTTGTTGATTAGTTCATCGCGGTGTTTGAGTAGATAAATTCCTGCTTTTTTATCAGTTGGAGCACCAAGTACCTTTGCGAGTGTATTAAGATGTAAGTTATTGATTGATGTCAGCTTTCCTTTACGAGGCGACTTGATAACTGCACGATGTGCAGCGAGGCGCAATGTGTTTGAAGAAACATGCTCGTTGCCTTCCTGCGCTTTAATAATTTCTTTGAATTTTGCAAGTGCTTTTCCGGATTGTAGGAGTGCGCGTGCTTCTTTCTCGCCATGTTTGTGAATTTTTGCATCGGCAAAGCAACTATCGAGTAGTTTACCTGCAAGTCGTAATGCCTTAGTTTCTAGGGCTCGAGGACGCAGAGGATCTTGTTCAAGAACGCGCAGTACATCGCGTGCTTCAAGAATAGGACCAACTCCTCGTCCTGCAGGCTCATGTGTTTCGTTTATGTCGATAATAATGTTTATGTCAAACTTTTTTGCCAGCCGTTTAAATTTATTTGCAACTTTTTCAGCATCGCCAAAACTGTGTATTTTCATGGTTGGACCTACGGGAATATCTAATATTAAGTGGTTTGTGCTAACGGCAATTTTTTTAGCCATGATTGAAATAATTACTTTGTCGTATGATTCAAAATTGAGCGGCTCTTCAACTTTAATTATTATGTCGTCGGCAGGAGCAATGCCCATGTCGCCGTTCCATACAATACATCCTCCTACGTGCTCAACAATCTTGTGGACTTTTTCGACCGTAAAGGAAACGTCGGCAAGTGTTTCCATAGTATCTGCGGTTCCCGAAGGTGATGTAATAGCACGTGATGATAATTTAGGAATTTTAAAACCTGCTGCAGCAATAATCGGGACAACAAGCATGGTAGTGCGTGTG
This sequence comes from Candidatus Roizmanbacteria bacterium, assembly GCA_038127095.1. Classification (GTDB taxonomy): domain Bacteria; phylum Patescibacteriota; class Microgenomatia; order UBA1406; family HO2-37-13b; genus 2-01-FULL-39-24. The sequence goes on from JAYPGZ010000007.1 coordinate 36,746, forward strand.
CCAGAAATTCCTCCAATACAATGTTTGTCGGCCACAATACCGGTGAACTTAATTGTCTTTCCTGTTTCGACCATTGCCTTTGTTAGAAAATATAATTCTTCGTCTGAAAAGCCTTCTTTAAATGATGACGCAACAAAGTATGTAGTTAAAATATCGCTCATATGGTGATGAGAAATTTCATCCATCAAATTAAAGATTTCTTTATAGGTAAGTTTTTTGCCCAGCAATTGTTTCTGAATAGTTTCTATTGCGTTTCGTTCTTTTTGATCATGATCTTGCATAGGTTATCGTGTATCAGTGTACATTTCGTTAATCATTTTCTTGAGAGCACGCATTTTTATGAGTAGATTTCCCAAAAAATACATTTCCTCTATATTAAGTAGCCAGCAGATAAAGAGATATAAAGAAGTATAAATCATTCCGGTAGTAATAAGCAAGATGAATAAATTGATAGTACGCGAAGTATCGATAACCAGACCATCAAGTAGTTTCATAATCGGGAATGAAATAGCCGCACAGGCAAGTGCAACAAAGTAAATCTTAGATGTGTTAATCAACAATTTAAGAACATCAAAACCTTTTATTTCTGTATGAAAAGCTCTTAGTAGTAAAATGATGTTAATAACAATAGTGATAGAAAAAGAAAGTCCCAAAAACCATATTGGAAGATGAAAATACACAACAAACAAAACACTGAGGATTGTATTTATTATACTGGCAGTAAAGTTAATAAAAAATGGAGTTTTTGTATTGTGAATAGCAAAAAAAGCACGGGTAATAAAATAAAATATGGTGTGAAAAGGAAGGGTTGCTGAAAAATATGAAAGTACTCGAGCGGTTTGCACTGTTCCTTCCCAGTCAAACTTTTGACCTCCTACAAATAATCGGACAATTGGTGTTCGTGCAAACACAAAGAATAACGAAATAGGAATTGATAAAAAAAGCAGTTGTAGAATTGAAGAAATGAAGATTTTCCTAATTTCCTCTATTTTTTCCTCTTTAAATAAATCGCTGAGGTAAGGTAAAGAAGCTTGTCCAAAGGCGAGTCCTATAAACGATACTGGAAAAAACTGTAAGCGTTGGGCAAAAAAGTATATTGTTACGCCTGCAGGACCAAACAATGTTGCGAGCGAAAGATCTATAGTAAGATCGATTTGTGTTGTGAGTACCGATAGGAGTCTTGGTGTGAAAATATGGGTAAATTCACGGAGTACATTTTTCTTAAAGGAAAGTAATGCATATTTGAATTGGACAAAGAAAATGACCGGTAATTGAGTTAAGAAAAAGAGCAAGCTCCCTATTATGACACCCGCAATGGGTGCATACATTCCCAGAGGGCCATGCAAAAAAATGGTGCCAAGAATAATTCCAATGTTATACAAAACCGGTGCGACCGCAGAAATAAAAAATATCTTATTAGCTTGAGCAATGCCCGAGAAAATGTTGCCAATAACCATAAAGGGAAGTTGGCTTAAGACAAGGATTTGGGTGAAAATAATCACGGTAGTGTTTTTATGCACATCAAATCCGGGAGTTATTATAGGTATAATATATGGGGCTGAAAAAATAACAACAACAATTAATACAAGGAGTGCCAACGCGATAAAGTTAATAATGCTCGAGATATTTTCAGAGAGTTTCTCTGCATCTTGTCGATATTTGGTAAAGAGTGGTATAAATGCACTGCTTAGTGCCCCTGTGATAAGCATTTCAAAGACAAAATCTGGAATTCTAAAAGCGGCAAAGAAAATTCCCAGCTCTTCTTTGGTATAATAGGTTGCTAATGTATGGAGCCGTACAAAGCCAAAAATACTTGAAAGTACAGTCATGAGGGATAATATGATTGCTCCAGAGAGAATATCTTTCTGTTTGTGGAAGATAATCTTTTTTGTATTGTTTAAAAGCGTATCCATAGCCATTTCCAGTATACCAGAGAGGGCATCAGTCTGATATACTCAACTTGTATATTTTCTCAATATTATTTACACTGTAAAAGGAGGTGAACCGTATGCCAATTATAAAATCAGCAAAGAAAAAATTAAAGCAAGATAAAAAACGAACTGCAAAAAATCTTACGTACAAGAAAGGCTATAAACTTGCCGTAAAAACAGCTAAAAAAAGCGTTGCAGCAAAGGGAGCTAAAACAATGAGCTTAATTTCTAAAGCAGTTTCATTAATCGATAAAGCCTCTAAAAAAGGTGTTATGCATAAAAACAAAGCTGCTCGATTGAAATCCCGAGTTACGAAATCTGCTAATAAGAAAAAATGAGCAAGCACGTAATAAATCTCTTGCCTGAAAAAAGCAAGAGTTTTACAGAAAAGATTCTATATTTTGCACTGCATTATTTGCGGTATATTGTTGTTATTACCCAAATTGTTGTCATATCTGTGTTTTTCTTTCGGTTTACCATAGATCAGCAAATCGTCGATCTAAAAGAGCGCGTAAATCAGAAACAGGAGATCATTAAGCTAACACGACCCATTATTGTAGAAGCTGCAGAAGTTTCTGAAAAAATGGAATATATTGAAAAACAGCTTTCTGCACAAAATACTTTTTTGGCACGGCTTGACAGTATTTTTACCGTTGTTCCCAAGGAGATTGTACTTTTTGACTTTGATGTTACAGAAAAAAACATTTCATTTAAAGGGAGGTCGACAACGGTTGAAGCTGTTAAGTATTTGAATACAGTTTTGCAGAAAAAAAAGGTATTTAAAACAGTGCGTATTGATACGGTGGTTAAGAGTCAGAATGGGTTTGTTTTTTCAATGGTAATTGATTTATGAATACTAAAGATTTAATACTCAAGCTTACTCAGGATACGAAAGTAAAGGATTATTCATATGCGATATTGTTTTTCTTAATTTCTTCGTTTTTTGCATGGTTTGTTATTAAGCCAGTATTGGGTATTGCATTTTCACTTGATAGGCAAAAAAAAGATCTGCTTGTTGTTGATGCTGTATATGAAAAAAGCTTGAATGAACTTATTGATACTCAGTCAAAACTGGAACTGATTCGCGATCGAGTGCGGCTACTTGATGAAGCATTGCCGGCTGGTCCTCAAACACAGAGTGTATTAATTTCTATGCAGAGTGCTGCGGCAAAAACAGGAGTAAGTATGAGTAAAATCAGCATTGCTCGAATTAATTTAAAGACCAAAGGAACTACTGCCGAAACATTTAGTGTTAATGCACAAATCGACGGTTCATTTGCACAGGCTCAATCTTTTATACGGGAATTAATGAATCAGCGAAGAATAAAAACGATAAAAGATTTGCGGTTAATTAGTGTAGGAGCATCGGAGCAATCATTGCCTGCAGTACGTGTGAACGTGGTGGTAGATGTTGCATATTTATAATTATATATGAAACAAAAAGAATTACTCATAATTTCAGTGACAGTATTTATTACTATCATTACATGGATTGTTGCTGATATTTACCATATAAGTACTACCCAGAAAATTGTTCCTGTTGAAGCGTCGATGGCAACGGTTAAGAAAACGACTATAGATACATCGGTGTTAGATATTTTGCAAGCAAAAACGAATGAGTGATTATTACAACTATTATAGGGGTGAACGTCGTGTGCCTGGAATCTTGGCACTTATTTTGGTTGCCATTATTTTCTCAGTTCCGTTGTTTTTTTTAAGACAACCCACAAAATCAACTAAAAGTTTAGGTGCGGCGAGTGCGCGACCATTTGAAGTGGTAATGCTTAATGTAACAGCAACCAGTGCGGATTTGTTTTGGAAAACTAATACACCTTCCAGCAATATTCTGACTGTTCGTGACAGTAACAATAAAACATTGACAGTATCAGATATTCGCGATACTAATTCGAATAAAAAGTCACGAAAGCTTCATTATTTTTCATTAAGAAACCTACAGGCAAATAGTAAGTATTTTGTGACAATTACGCAGGATGATACCGTATTGGGCGACGCTTCAACTCCATATTTTACGTTTACAACATTAGCTTCATCTGCAATAACTACCTCGCTTCCGCCAGTGTATGGAAAAATAACCGATGAACTCGGTAAAGCAATGGGAAATATGCTTTTAGTTGCAAAAGTAGGTAATGCACATGTATTGGGTGGGTTTACTAAACCAGATGGTAGTTTCTTAGTATCGCTCTGTTGTTTGTATGATAAAGGAACAGGTACACCTTTAAATCTAGCTCGAAATGAAGTAATCTCATTGCATTTTGAAAATGAAGCAGGAAAAAAAGCGGTCGTATCTGCGCCTATAACTAAGACAAGTCCATTTCAAGAAAATATTATTGTAGGGAGAGAAATTAATTTGACCAATGACTCGCTTGTGGAAAAACCAGTGTTGGGTACTATGACTCAGTCAGGAGTAGCACAGATATCAAATACTGAATTGAAAATATATTATCCAAAAGATAGTGCGGTAATTCCAGGTAAGCGACCCTTGGTAAAGGGAACAGCTATTGGTGGGAATGTAGTCAAGATAAGTTTTCCTGTTCATAAGCGAACATTTGAAACAACGACAAACGCAGAGGGTATTTTTGAATTTAGTACCCCCTTTGATTTAAAAAGTGGTACCCAAACAGTGGTGGTTCAGAGCAAAAATGCAAGCGGTAAGCTCATTTCTATTACTCAAACTTTCACAATTCCTAAAAGTGGGGAAACGGTATTGGGTGAAGCAACACCGTCAGGATCGCTGATAACGCCCACAGTAACCGTTACACCAACAGATACGGTAACGCCCGAACCAACAACAGTGTTAATCCCCACGTCGGCATCTACACCGGTTCCAACATTGTTGCCAACAGGAATCGATTTTAGTGTATTTAGTATGATGAGTGCAGTACTGATACTATTTGGTGTTGGCTTACTTTTAATTTTTTAATATGGACATAGGAGGTTTTTTATCATCGATCAGCATAATTGCGATCTTGGCATTGATCGTTACTGTGTTGATTCTATTATTTGAATTACGTCATCTATTTTTTCACAAGAAAGTTACTGCAAATCCAGATATACCTGATTTTGATGGGAACATGCACGTTGCTCCTGCGCACGCAACGCTGATCGATTTAGATAATATTTACCATGGAGTAGTTAATAAATCGCTCATATTTTTTTTGCTTGCCGTATTTGTTGTATTAATATGAATTGTGGTAGCTGGGTTTTTTTTTGTAAAAAAAAAAAAAAACAACACGACTCCCGCAGTGCAGGTACCCACACTAGTTCCTACAGAAATCATCGAAATTGAGCGTATTTCACCCACGTCGCCATTTGGCGAGATTGTTGAGATTCCATTTGATTTATCGGGAACACCAGTGCAGGTTACCAGTACTCCTGAAATAACGAGAACAAATTCAGCAACTTCGTCGGGCTCAATGCAAACATACTTGTCTCCCACAAGTGTTGCAAAAGGAGGGCAAATTGTAGCTACTGCAAGAGTGGTCATATCACAAACCGCACAATCAACGATTACCCAAGCAAATCCATCGTTACCGGCAAGTGGAGGATTGTCACATGCTATATTGCTAGTGGTACTCCCGTTTTTATTGGTGGCAGTCGCAATACTGTTATAAAGTGCAAGGTTGTTGGTTCATCTTACAGCGGATATATTCATGAAGTGCATCAAGATCGTTGTCTTTGGGAACCAATACATACTTTCCAAAATATTCATCTACTGGCGGAATTTCAAACAAGTCTTCAGAGAGGGGAATATTGATGAGTTCTACATTTTTTGAAAGCATGTATTTTTTAACAATGAATGCTGCAGATTCATTTTCGATATCTCGTTCAATTGCGCTATCTAATTCTTTGTATAGTGCTTCTAATTGCTGAACGTTGCCACTTTTTACAACCGAAATAATTTTATTAAAAAGTGCATTAATAATTAATTGCTGTCGTTGGCCTCGTGCAAAATCCGATCCTTGTTCTCCTTGAGCGTTTCTAGAGCGCGCGTACTTAAGAGCAGTTTCACCATCCATGTGTTGTAAGCCTTTTTCAAACGTAATTGTTTCGTATCGACATGCATATTCAGCATCACCGTTACAGGTGTCATTTTCTTTACCTTTGATAGGGTATTTATTGTCTACAAATGCATGTTGTACGGTAATATCAAGCCCTCCCAACAGATCAATTGTTTCACTAAACTTATCAAAATCAATTACCACCCCATAATGAATCGGTAAATTCACAACTGCTCCAATTTCTGATTTTGCTAATATAAGACCGCCTCCCTTTTTTTTAGCTTCACCAAACGCATATGCAGCGTTAATTTTTTCTTCCAATGTACTACTCCAAATATCGCGAGGTATTGACAGTAAAAAAACTTTCTTGTTGGTCAAGTCATATGATGCTACCAACATTGAGTCGGTTAAATTTGGTCCATCGTGTATGGCATCACCTTTGCCAAGTAGTAGAATGTTTACCCGATTGTCAGTTGTTTTAAAGCGATTATTCAAAAAAATAAGTCGTAGAGGTGAATGATTGGTAATTTTTCCAGCAAGATTATATAGAGGAATAAAAAAGTACGCAAAAGTCGCTGTAAAAATCACCAGTAGTAATACGATTTTAAAACGATGTCTTTTCATAGCAACGCAGCTTTAATAGTAGCATAAAATTCTCGAGGATTTAAAGATGCAGAACCAATGCAAACTCCTGCTATAGAATCTTGAGAAATATATTCTGCAATATTGCCGGCATGTACCGAACCGCCATACAGAAATGCATATTTATCTTGAGGATCAATTTCTTTTTTCATAAGTAATACATCTTCAATGGGTTGATTATTTCCAGTTCCGATTGAAGCAAGTTCTTCGTAGACAATGATTTTTGTATGTGTTGGAATAGAGTCATCAATCGAGCGAACGCAAATGATTGGCTCAATACCAAATGTTTTTGCTTGTTTAGCTTTTTGGTAAACTGTTTCGTTTGATTCGTGTAATAGCGTGCGACGTTCGCTGTGGCCCAGTAGCGCATACTCGGCTATACCATACAGCATTTGCGCGCAAACTTCGCCTGTGTAAGCTCCTGTAGAGAATCGAGACACGTCTTGTGCGGCTGTATGCATGAAAAGATAGCGGTCGGTAATTCGCTTGACGCTTTCTAACGTATGAAAAGGAGCTGCAAAAATAATCGTAAATTGATCTTTAATTTCAGAAAAGTCACCTGCGGTAAATTGAGCCATCCAATCGCTCGTTTCTTGGTATGACATGTGTGCTTTCCAGTTAGCAATAATATATTTCATGGTATGATTATAGCACCAAAAAAATGTCGAAATTCACATTTACAGAACTTAATGAGCAACAACGTCAAGCAGTGGAAGCTGTTAAGGGACCGTCGATTATTTTAGCAGGAGCAGGATCGGGTAAAACTCGAGTGCTTACTAGCAAGGTGAAAAATCTCATTCAAAATCATGGGGTTAATCCGCAAAACATCATGATGGTTACCTTCACAAATAAGGCAGCAGCAGAAATGAAGGAGCGGGTTGGTGAGAAGCTTGGCTTTATAGGTACTTTTCACTCTTTTGGTGTACGAGTGCTTCGCCGATATGCACCATACGCACATCTTGATCCGGAATTTATTATCTACGATCGCGACGATCAGGAAGCGTTGATTAAAGAAGTACTCGTTGAGCTTGAAATTGATAAGAAATATACCCCTGCATTTTTTCTGAATCGAATTTCCAGTGCGAAAGATGAACTTATTTCTCCTTCAAAGTACCATGAAATTTTTAAGGATTTTTTAGGGAAAATGGTTGGTCCAACATATGAACTGTATCAAAAAAAACTAGAAAGAAATAATGCGGTCGATTTTGATGATTTAATTTATAAAGTTGTTAATCTGCTTAAATCAAACGAATCAATTCTAGATTACTATCAAAAACAATTTCAGTATATTTTGGTAGATGAATTTCAAGATACCAACTTTGCTCAATATCTACTAACCAAACTTCTTGGTCGAGCAGAAGGCAATGTCACAATTGTTGGAGATTTTTCACAAAGTATTTATTCGTGGCGGGGTGCTCAGATAAAGAACTTAGAAAAATTCAAAACAGATTTTGAAGATGCGCAAACATTTTATCTAGAGGAAAATTATCGGTCAACACAAAAAATTCTCGATTTTGCATACGACGTGATTTCACAAAATGAGACACATCCAATATTGAAAGTATTTACTCAACAGGGAAGTGGGGAAGAAGTGGTAATAGAAGAATTAGATAATGAGGAATATGAAGCACTATACGTTGCATCGAAAATAGAAGCTATTGCTTCGCAAAGCAATACAGAATATGATTCGTTTGCTGTGTTATACCGCATTAATGCCCAATCTCGAGCAATCGAAGAAGCCTTTTTACACATGGGTATTCCCTACGTATTAATTGGAGGTACGCGGTTTTATGAGAGAAAAGAAGTTAAGGATGTTTTGTCGTATATGCGCCTATTGGCTAACGAAAAAGATTCAGTATCACAAGCAAGAGTTGAGAAAATTGGTAAAAGGCGCTATGAAGGTTTCAAAATGTTGTATGAACTGCTCCGTGAGAAACTTGCCACAACTCCAACATTGGAAATTATAGATGCAATTTTAGAAAAGACACGATATTTGGAATTATATAACGGTGAACAAGAAGATGATGTGGCTCGACTTGAAAACATAAAAGAACTTCGATCTGTTGCACTTAATTTTCCATCACTACATGACTTTTTGGAGCAAGTTGCACTTGTGGAATCTGAATATTCACAAAATGAGAAAATGAGTCATGAAAAAAAAGGAGTTCATTTAATGACATTGCATCAGGCAAAGGGCTTGGAATTTCCATACGTGTTTATTGTTGGTTTGGAAGAGGGGATTTTGCCTCATAGTCGTGCTGTAGACGACTTATATGAACTTGAAGAAGAGCGACGTTTGTTTTATGTGGGAATAACACGCGCTCGTAAAAAACTGCATATTACACACTCAAGAAAACGATTTATGTTTGGTCGCCGGAATTACAGTCAGAAATCACGTTTTTTAGATGATACAATTACATCAGTCCCTGATCCTGTAACTGACTGGGATTAATATATGAGAATAGAAATTCTTCCCGATGATTTTAATCAAAATTTGTACAATTCAGTTGCTACGCATCCATTGCAATCATGGGAATGGGGAGAGGCACGTAAGAAGATGGGTATTCGCGTGCTTCGAATTGGAGAGTATCGACAAGATGAACTAAAAAATGTTTTTCAAGTCACTTTTCATAAGATCCCAAAAACGCCGTTTAGTATAGGATATTTACCTCGCAGTAGCTTTCCAAATAAGGATGTTTTGCATTTTTTACAAAAGGAAGGACAAAAGCAAAATTGCATTTTTATTAAAGTTGAGCCATATGTAATAAAAGGACAACCCGGACAGCCTTTTCATCCACATTTAGTGAAATCACCTCATCCATTATTTCCAAAATGGACACAAATGCTTGATCTTACGTTGTCTGAAGGGGAGCTCTTAAAGCGCTTGAAACCTAAAACTCGATATAACATTGGTATTGCGCAAAAAAAGGGAGTAGAAATTCGAGAGATGACAAATGACGAAGGGTTTACTATTTTTGCTGGACTTTTTTTTGACACCGCTTCACGTCAACGATATTATGGTCACAATAGGGAATATCATCGAATCATTTTTGACTCATTAAAAGGGAAGATCGCACATATACTTGTTGCTTTGTTCAGAGCACAGGGTAAGCTTACTCCCCTGGCTTGTTATGAGGTCTTTATATTTAACGACGTTCTGTATTATCCATATGGTGGCTCATCGGTAGATTATCGCAATATAATGGCGCCGAATTTGCTCATGTGGGAAGCGATTATGTTTGGTAAAAAAAATGGTTGTAAAAAATTTGATATGTGGGGTTCATTGCCGCCAGATTATGATCCTTCAGATTCATGGAGTGGTTTTACTCGCTTTAAACAGGGCTATGGAACGGAATTTGTTGAATTTGTCAGCGGGCGCGATTTAATTATTTCTCAGCCATTATACAAACTGTATAACATAGCACATTCACTTCGTAAGAAAATTTTACGGATGGGGTAATATTATTGCCAGGCTTCACAATTAATTTTAAAAGGGCACCACGAACACCATGGACCTTTTTTTGCATCAAACTTCCCTGCTTTAATATTTGATACAACGTCTTCAATAGTTTGCATAACCAAATCAAGATCTTTTTGTGTTCTTGTCAATGAAACTTTTTTATTTTCTTGAAAATATATATAGCTAACAGTTATTTGATCAAGAGTTTTTCCAAACAAACTAGGGTCTGTTGCGGCTCGAGCATATAAAGATAGCTGCATTTCTTTTTTCAATTCTGCATCAGTTGGGACTTTGCCCGTTTTGTAATCAATGATTTCGATTCTGCCATTATTTAAATAATCAATACGGTCTATTTTGCCCGAAATATGCATGCCGTCTTGAATTTTAATTTTGAACCATTGTTCTAGTCCAGCTATTTTTATTTCTTTAGAATGGTATGTGGCATAAAACTCACGTAAAATTCGTTCGCCTTCTAATTTCATTTCTATTTCATATTTTTTTGATCCATATCCAATTGGCACCCAATTTGATTTATACAATGACAATAGTGTCTCAAGTGTTGGATGCATGTTTTGCATATGTTGTTGATAAAAAAATTGCAAAGCATTGTGGATTGATGTTCCAAACGATGCGGCCGAGCCGGCCTCGGTGGGAATTTTAAGAATGTATTGATATTTATATTTAAGAGGGCACGTAAGATATGTTTGGATTTGTGAAAAAGAAAAAGCTGTAGGAATATGTTTTACTTTTTTTGTTTTCACTTTTTTTTCTTCTGAAAGCTGACCGAATGAATTGCGCAAACTTGGTAGATCGAATATTGCAAGTTGTCCTTTTGTATCACTTGCGGTTACTAATGCTTTTTGAATTCCCTGCTCTCCTACTGCCTCATAAACATAAGGAGAAATTTTATGCTCACGTTTGCCTTCTCCGTAAAAACTTGAACCGCTCAAAAATAATCTGCTTTTTGCTCGAGTCATTCCCACGTAAAATAACCGACGTTCTTCTTGCAAATGAGCGTTACCAACTGGTAACACTTCTTTTATTAAGTCATCAGGTAAGGGAATTTGTTCTTTACGATCATACGTAGGAAAACGACCAGTTGTGAGATTAACCATGAAGACAGTGTCAAATTCCAAGCCCTTAGCGGCATGGATTGTTGATATTGTAACCGCGTTAATATTCTCAATGTCGTCTTCGTCAACCGGTGTGCTGTCGCCCAATTCCATCGACAGATTCAGATAGTCAACTACTGCAACAACCGATGCGTCTTCTTCTTGAAGTTCGAATGCCTTCAATTTATTGAAAAATTTTGAAACATTTTTTGCCCTATCTTCTTCGTCTTCGGTACTAATGTGTGCAAGTTTAGTAAGGTATCCACTATTTTCAAGGAAATAAAACAGTAATTGACCTGCTGTATCTTTTTTCATTCGAGCCAGGCTTTGGTTAATAAGTAAAACAAGTTTGTATAAACGCTCTTGAGATTCCTTTCTCATGGTGAATATAAACGGTTTGTAGTGTGAAAAATTCTCATCTGCTAGATCGCTATATGAGAAGCTTAGAATAATGAGTGAGCTTTCAAATAACGAAAGTCCAATCTTACGACTAAATGAAACCAGACGAGCTAAATCAATTTCATGAATTGCAAAAATATCCATTTGTGTTACGCGATAAAAAGCTGCGGAATTATTGATGTCATATAATACTTCTAGGTATGCAATAAGTTCTTTGATTTCAGGCTGACGCAAAAGCATGCCGGGCCCCGGAAGTTGAAACGGTATTCCCTTTTTAATAAGCGCTCTAATAAAGGGTTCACTATGATTATTTGCGCGGGTAAGAATTGCAAAATCGCTGTAAGTAAGTGTTGGATTCTTTTTTTTGGTTTCAATAATTTTTTTTACTATGTCCTCAGCTTCCGATGAAACAAATGGATGAATTTCAAATTGTGTAGCAGCATCGTTTTGAACTATCTTCGATATGAGATTTTTTGAAATCTTTAATTGCGCTTCCAGAGTATCGGGATCATTATTTTTAATTAATTTATATGATGCGTCTAAAATTGCCTGAGTGCTTCTGAAGTTTTCAGTTAATACAATTTGCTTTGTCTTTTTATAGTCTTTGGTGAATGTAAGAATATTAGAAATTGATGCGCCGCGAAATTTATATATGCTTTGATTGTCGTCACCTATAACTGTCAAGTTTGGCGAGCTCTTTGTTGGTGCAAGCAGTTTAATGAGTTCATACTGTGCAATGTTTGTATCTTGAAATTCATCAACGAGAATGTACTTAAACTTTTTTTGATATTGTGAAAGAATATTTTTTCGTTTTCTAAAAAGTGCTAGAGTGTATGAGATAAGATCAGCAAAATCCATTACATTATGAGCGAGTTTTAACTCTGCAAACGCCGTGTATGCTTGTGCAAGTTCTACATATTTTTCCTTATCAGTTTCTTGTTTAGCAGCAAATGTTCTATAAACTTCTGGAGAAATATCTTCATCGGCGAGTCGAGAAAAATGCTGTAGTAAACCAAATAAAAATTTGTTTGGATTAGATAGGGGTTTGAAATAGTGTAAGTTTAAATTCCCAATATTTCGACGAAGAAACATAATTGCCTGAGCTTGTGTATGGAGCTTGTATGCGGGCGACATTCCAATATGAATAATTTCATCACGTAAAATTTTATCGGCAAAAGCATGAAATGTACTAATGTTTGTCTGGAAAAATCCAATAGGTAATGCTTTATCAACTCGAGTTTCCATTTCCTTAGCGGCTTTTTCAGTGAAAGTTAGGGCAAGAATTTCGTCGGGTTTGGCGAGTTTTTTTTCAATAAGATATTTAATCTTTTCAACCAAAACGGTGGTTTTTCCAGTACCAGCTCCGGCAATAAGTAAAAGTGGTCCTTTGGTGTGCTTAACTGCTTGGAGTTGAGTAGGGGTAAGTTGCATGGTACCCCATTATATGGTATAATTACCGGCTATTGGAAGAAATTATATATATATGTCAAATGAAATTGCTACACCAAATATTTTTCAGGAATGTGCTACATGTCCTGTAGCGAGACAAAAAGGGGAGGAAGCTCTGGAGCAGTTGCCAGA
>JAYPGZ010000008.1:0-43658 GCA_038127095.1 Candidatus Roizmanbacteria bacterium
TCTTTAGCCTGCTCTCGTCCTTGACCAACAACTTCGTCGTTATATTTAATAAATGCACCGCTTTTCTGCAAGATTCCCAAATCGATTGCCGCATCAATAATACTGCCTTCTTTATCAATTCCATCTTTGGTCACCACAAATGTCGCTTCTTTAAATGGTGGCGCAACCTTATTCTTCACAATCTTAACCCGTGTTCGTGAACCGATAATTTGATCACCTTTTTTGAGCGTCTCAATTTTACGTACATCCATTCGCAATGAGCAGTAAAATTTAAGCGCCATTCCACCCGGAGTAGTTTCTGGGTTTCCAAACATAACTCCAATTTTCATACGAAGTTGGTTTGTGAATACTACCGTTGTATTGGACTTAGAGACGACACTGGTTAATTTTCGAAGTGCCTGACTCATAAGTCGGGCTTGCACACCCATTTGTGCGTCTCCCATATCGCCTTCGATTTCTGAACGTGGAACAAGTGCGGCAACCGAGTCTACAACGACCACATCTACTCCTCCGGAACGAATCAGACTCTCCGTAATTTCTAGTGCCTGTTCACCGGTATCGGGTTGAGAAATAAGCAGGTCGTCAAGATTAACACCGAGCGTTTTTGCCCAGGCAGGATCAAGCGCGTGCTCGGCATCAATAAAAGCAGCAATACCACCTTCTCGTTGAACCTGCGCAATCAAATTCAAACAAAGGGTTGTCTTTCCCGATGCTTCGGGACCGTAAATTTCCATAATACGTCCTTTTGGAATTCCACCTACCCCTAGGGCGATATCCAAAGGCAAAATGCCGGTCTTATATACTTCAATTGCCATAGAAGTTCGTTCTCCTAAGCGCATAATCGAACCTTTTCCGTATTGTTTTTGAATCGCTTCAACTGCCATTCTGACTGCTTCTGATTTTGGATCTTGTTGTGTTGTTGCCATAATGAAACTACAAATTTATAGAGCTACATTTTGCAGTCGTAATACATTTACGCCGTCAAAAGTAGTACGCACCATGATAGAATATCAATTATTGAATGTCAACGGCTTATAAGACTCATAAATAGTGTTTTGGAGCTTTGTGACAATGTAAAAATTGGTTTATATTAAACTGATTCTGTGCGTACGGGGAGTAGTATAATGGTAGAATGCGCCGCTGGGGGTGGTGCGGTCCGGGTTCAATTCCCGGCTCCCCGACACTTAAAGACCTAGAGAATAATTAGCCCCTATTAACTTTTCGACCAACCGTTGCGTTCCACAACCTCTCTTCCGCGTCACTACCCCACCCACCACCAACAATTTTTGAAACAGCTGCAACAACCGCACGAACGGAATAGTGTAGTATTTCTCCGGCTTTTTGCCCATAGGTTACATATATTTGCTCGGGTATAGCAGCATAGGTGCCATACATAGGAATTAGTGTTGTGCGCGCTGCTCTTTTAAGATCTGTTTCCGACATTGTGTCTACTACTGCCGTAGAAACCGCACGAAGAATCCCGGGCGCAAAAATATTAAAAATAGATACTAATCCAATATTCCTAGCTGGATTTTCCGATGTGGCTGCAGCCACTCCCATAGGCACCGTCATCACGTCAACAGCACGAGCGACCACCATATAGTAAGTACTCATACCCAAATACACAGCCATATCTTTATTAGAAACTTTTTCAAGTGCCTGCTCAAGTTGCTCTGTAGAAACAAGGCCCTGCGCGTGAGCCTGTTTCATCCCGAGCAGTATTGAGTTGTTCACGAGTGCTTTTGATAAATGACTTCTGTCCGTTGCTAATTTTGAAACTCTTTCGTGAAATTCCGGACTCCTCAACAATTTTAGCTTTGAGTCACCACAAAAATCTAAGAACGCTTGTACTCCAAGCCTTGCAACCTCTTTTGTGCGAAATATTTCAAAAGCACGTGGAGAACGACGTAAATGTTCTGCTTGTTGTGGGCTAATTAAACCCCTCTCTTGTGCGTCTTGAATGTAAAGATTGCGAGGATCTCCCGAAATAGCATCTTGATATCTTTTTGAGGCATCGTCGTATAGCTCCATCGCTTCTGTAAGACCGTCAAAATCCTCAAAAGAAATTCTGTTCGATCGTTCTTCAAGGCTCTTTCTAAGCATGCTTGTATGGATACGATTATAGGTCGGCCCTAAAGAACCAAACGTTTTTCGAACATCATCATGGAACCCGAAGTTCAAAATTGGCCTTACATGTGCGGTGTGCCTAAACGCAGGTAAATAATCGTGCCAAATAATACTTCCGTCCTGGGCAAGCCATAGGTTGGGTTTACCAAATGGGTTATTCGGATGAACCTGCGCAACATGCTCTGAGCCGAGTGTTGTAACAAGTCCCCACAGTTCCTGCCGTGCTTGGCGAATTTTCGCGTTTTCTTTTCCACCATCGTTAAAAATAGTACCTCTCCCGTATGTTCTCTCAGCATGTTGCCCGTATCCCAATTCTCGACTCACACGAACATATCCATGAGCTTGCGGGGTATGAACTTGTCCATCAGTAAAAATCGGAACTGCTTGATGGAGAATTCTCCCTGCTAAATAGTCTAATTGCGCAGCAGATTCAAAAGCTCGAGAAGGAAAGGGTATGTCCCAATTTAATACACGTAAAGCTTCGTGCAGCGCGTCGGGGGTAGTAGTTTTAATCACCGAATCGGGCAAGACAATAACACTTCCAAAGAAACCATTTCCCGTTATGTGCTCGACTGGTTCAGAAATGGGCTGTTCAACTATTCCTTGTGATGTTACCTGCTTGCTTACAAAATCAAATGGTTCACCTTCAACAATGCCCGCTCTATGAATATGTTCGTGACGTGACATCGAGGTATTATACCCAATCTTAGCCCTTCATAGTGCTATAAAGGATTTTTTGGATCAATCCATTCTTTCGTATTACTCTCCAAATATCGTTCTATTTCTAGCGCAGCAGCAACGCCCATTCCCGCAGCAGTGCTTGCCTGACGATATACAAAATCTACCACGTCACCTGCGGCAAATATTCCAGGAATGTTTGTGCCGTGCTGGAATGAAAAATCAAATCCGTCTTTAGGAAGTTTGAGCTCACCCTCTCGCTGTGTTCGCCATGCATAAATTCCCCCAGTAACCACATATCCTTTTTCATCGAGTAAAATTCCGGAATCTTTTAAAAATTCAGTGTCTGGTTTATGTCCAATTCCCATAAATAATCCAGAAACTTCAAGGGTCTTATCGTTATTGAGCTGTAAACCTTCCACTCGTTGCTCGCCGAGTACATCGGTGACTTGGGTATTGAACAGCACTTCAACCTTGGGATTTTCCATAACCCGCTTCTGCATGATCTTGCTTGCTCGAAACGAATCTTTTCGGTGAATAAGATAAACCTTTTTTGCAAAGCGAGTAAGTGTTTGTGCCTCTTCCATGGCTGTGTCTCCTCCACCCACAACCGCAACCACTTTTTCTTTAAAGAAAAAGCCGTCACACGTAGCACAAGCAGAAACTCCACGACCCCGCAGACGCTGTTCATTGGGAAGTCCAAGCCACAAAGCAGACGCGCCGGTTGCAATAAGAAGTGTTTCTGATTCCAGCTGTTCTCCGTCGGAGAGCGTAATGGTTTGACCATCTTTGGAAGCAGAAATACTTTTTACATTATCGTCACGGAATTTTGTGTGGAATTTTTCAGCTTGAGCGCGCATTTTTCCAACAAGTTCTGGTCCTAAAATTGAGTCAAAACCAGGAAAGTTCTCCACATCAGAAGTAAGCATCAGCTGGCCCCCAGCAGGCGCTCCGGCGATAACCAAAGGAAAAATTTCCGCACGTGCCGCATAAATCGCAGCCGCCAAACCAGCCGGTCCACCACCAATAATAATGAGTTTTTCTTTCATGTAAGGGTTATTGTATAGAAGAAAAATGTGGATGGCAAGGGCTTTTGGGAGTGTATAATAACTCAATGGACGACTGTATTTTCTGTAAAATAGCCCGGAACACCGCGCCTAATTATCGACTCTACGAAGATGATGATTTTGTTGGATTTTTAGACATTTTCCCCGTAAGCAAGGGCCATTCGGTGTTAATTCCCAAAAAACACGCCCGCTGGACATATGATGTGGAAAATTTTGGTGAATATTGGGAGGCTGCCAAAAAAGTATCTGTAAAGATTCAAAAAGCGCTTGGTGCTTCGTGGATGCAGTTTGTTACCCATGGTCAAATTCCTCATGCACACATTCATATAATTCCTCGATTTGACCCTATAGAAACGGCTCCAGCAGTCTTAAATGCTGGAAAAACACTATCGCTTTCCAAAGAAGAAATGGTTGAAATTCACCAAAAAATCACTTCTGCTTGACCGCTGGAACCTGGTTTGTAAATCGTCTATACTGAATGCATGGAACCGCATCCAGTACCCCGCCAAATTACCACGTTTGAATTTAAATTAATTGGGTTTATGACCCTTAAAGAGTTTGGGTATTTAATCGTATTTGCGGGACTAGCTACTGTAGCGTATTTTTTAACCCCTGGAGAATTGTTTAAATACATAAGTGCTGCGCTTATTTTTTGCACTGGAATATTTTTAGCATTTTATAAATATAACGAGCGTTCCATAGACGTATGGATTAGAAATTTGGTTTTAAAATTATTCTCTTCATCGCAGTACTCTTACCATAAGAAAAACGATCCTCCTTCGTTTTTGGAAGACATTATTTACGACAAGAAAATAGCGGTATTACATGCAGATGCACAAAAAAAATTAACGAGCTATTTGGGAAAAACAGGAAAAAGCGAGGAAGCCAAAACAATCGCCGAACAACTCCCACCAAAAATCGACCCGATAATTCCCGCCGTAGAACAAGACCAGCCAGTTCACACGCCCAGCATTCCTGTTGAGACACTACCCCAACCAACACCTGAAGTTGCCCCAAAAATCCAATCCACCGAACAGCCAGCTCTTATTGGCATTGTCAAGAATGGTAAAGACTTACCGCTTCCCAATATATTGGTATATGTAAAAAATAAAGACGGCCAGATTGCTCGTATACTTAAAACCGATACTCGTGGTATGTTTTCAACCTCTAAACCCCTTGGTCAAGACCAGATCGTTTTAGAACCCAAAGATAGCGCAAACCGCTTCTTTTTTGATACACTAAATATTAATCCTAATGTTGCCCAGCCGCTTGTTATTCGTTCTCGAGAGGCATTATAACCAAAAATCACATGACCGTACGAAAACCAACCAGCCCAGTAAAATCATCCACACAAGATTTCATAGAAATCGAGGCGGTTTTTGAGGATGTTGTCATGATGAAAGACTATTCATGCGTGGTGTTAATTGAGGCAGGAACCACAAACTTTGGACTACTTTCCGAAGAAGAACAAAGCGCGCTTATTTATTCGTATGCGTCCCTTCTCAATTCACTCTCTTTTCCTGTTCAAATTTCAATTATTTCAAAGCGAATGGATATTTCATCATACTTGGGTTATCTGGAAGAAAAGCTCAATTCTCAAAAAGACGAAACGCTACGAAAACGCTTAATTACATATACGGAGTTTATTAAAAACATGGTAAAAAAAAGCACGATCCTAGAAAAGAATTTTTATTTTGTAATTCCTTTTTCTCCACTAGAACTCGGGCTTGCTTCAAACACAAAGAAGAAATTAGAAAAGGACTATGTATTTACTCGAGCAAAAACAGCGCTGTATCCAAAACGCGACCATTTAATGCGATTGTTAAAAAAGGCCGGTCTTGGAGGTCGAGTATTGTATGAACAAGAAGTTGCTGAGATATTTTACAACCTCTATAACCCTACCGCAACAGGCCGCAAACTTTCTGCTCTTAAAAGTTATACCGACATTATCTTGACTTCATGAAAAATCTAGCAAGTTCACTACTAATGCCGGGAGCAGTTTCGTTAAAAGATATTGTTGCACCATCTTTTGTAGAAGTTGATTTTAATAACATTAAAATTGATGAAAAGTTTTACCGAACTTTGTTTGTGGTTGGATACCCACGGTTTGTAGCGCCCAATTGGCTCTCTTCACTAATTGCATTCGACCATCCCCTATACGTTTCTATGTTTATCTATCCAAATGAATCTAAAGATATATTAAAGGACCTTCGTCGAAAAGTTGCAGAAATGGAAGCAACAATCGACTCCGACATTAAAGCGGGGAAAGTGGTAGATCCGTCGGTACAAGTAGCGCTTGATGATGCACTAACACTTCAAAACGAACTTGCCGCTGGAAGCGAACGATTTTTCCAGTTCGGCTTATATGTAACAATTCCAGCAGACAGCAAGGTTGAACTTGATCGAATTACAAAAGAAGTAGACTCTTCTCTTTCTTCTCTCTTAATTGTTGCAAAGACAGCGACTCTTGAAATGGAAGAAGGTTTCAAATCAACCCTACCGCTGTTTTTAGATAAACTTCGCATTTGGAGAAATATGGACACAACATCGCTTGCCACGTCATTTCCATTTGTAACATCGAGCCTTACCCAAAATGAAGGAATTATGTATGGTGTAAATGAACACGATGGTAGCCTGGTAATTTTTGACCGTTTTTCACTTGAAAGCGCAAACTCTATTATTCTTGGGAAGTCAGGAGGAGGAAAAAGTTATTTAGTGAAACTAGAAACGCTCCGATTGCTACTTATGGGGACCGATGTAATTATTATCGATCCAGAAAATGAATATGAAAAAATAACCACTGCTGTCGGTGGTGAATTCGCCTCGTTTTCTATTTCGTCAACATTCAAAATTAATCCTTTCGAATTAAGTCACGACGATCAGGAGCCGGATGAGCTTGCAAATAAAATTCAGAGCCTGCACTCGCTTATGCGTGTTGTTATGGGTGAATTAACCCCTGCTCAAGATGCGCTTCTTGATCGCTCCCTCGTTACAACCTATGCACAAAAGGGAATTACACAAGATCCGGCTACCCATGTAAAAGAGCCACCACTTATGGAAGATCTCTACAAAGTACTGCTTGGAACCGAAACAGCAGAAGGAGCTGAGCTAGCAGCCCGCCTTGAAAAATTCATTAAGGGTTCTGCGAGTGGAATATTTAACCAACAATCAAACTTTGATATTAAAAATAAATTTACTGTATTTGGCGTACGTGATCTTGAAGAAAACCTTCGTCCAATTGCCATGTATATTATTCTTGATTTCGTATGGAGTAGAATTCGAAAAGATAAAAGAAAGAGAGTGCTCGTGGTTGATGAGGCGTGGTACCTTATAAAACACAAAGATTCTGCAGCCTACTTATTTAGTCTCGCAAAAAGAGCGCGAAAGTATCAACTTGGTCTCACTACTATTACACAAGACGTAGAGGATTTCTTGGGTGTCGAAGAAGGACGAGCCCTACTTACCAACTCTAGCTTACAAATACTCTTAAAACAGAGTACAGCTGCAATAGACCGGGTTGCACAAACCTTTAACCTCACCGCGGGAGAAAGACACTTTTTACTTTCAGGTGGAGTAGGAGAAGGACTTTTTTTCGCAGGCTCGTCACATGTGGGAATAAAAATTTTGGCTTCCGAAGAAGAAAACGCAACAATTACTCAGTCGTGATTACACCGCCTCTTCAATCCGAATCGGCATTACTATGTGAATAAAGTCGTCGTTCCCCTCAATCTTGAACACGCCTGGAGCGGTTGGAGAAGCAGATTCAAAAACAATCGTTTCTGTGTCTAGTGCATTTAACAACTCTAAAATAAACCTAAAATTAAACGCTACACGAGTCTCTTCCCCTTCGTATGTTTGAATTTCTTGGAAAATATCAGTGCCGTCACGCTCAACTCCTCGTGGAACCAAATGCATTCCTTCTTTTTTTATTTCCAAAATTGCCGTACTTGAAATATCACGCGCGAACACAGAGACCAGTTTAATATTTCGCAACAACTCTTCTCTGTTCACAATAATCTTGGTTCGGTGTTCTTGTGGAATTACTCGCGCAAACGGTGGAAACTCACCATCTATAAGACGAGAGAAAATCATTGTATCCCCATCTACAAATTTCACAAATTTTTCTGTCTCTGAAATTACCATTGAAAGCTGCTTTTTTCCAAAAAGCCTAATTACCTCTTCAAGTATTGCTGCAGAAATCGTAAAAGAAGTGAATTCGCGCTCATGCGCTCCTGAAATAAGTGACAAGCGAAAACCATCTGTGGCTGAAATATATAATACGTTTTGCTTATATGAAAAGTTAACCCCTGTAAGTACTGGTCGTGCTTGGTCTTTTGACGCAGCCAACAATACTAATTGTATGTTTTTGAGTACATTTTCATTAAATTCAAGCGTTTCTCCTTCAAAAGAGGGTAATGCTGGATAATCGGTGGAAGAAATTATTGGGAACGTTCCTTTAGTTTTTTCTGTTTCTATTAATATGGTGCTTGCTGAAGAGGATAGTGTTACATCTCCTGGTTTTAGATAATTTAAAAAATCTACGATATGACGAATATCACAGACACCCTCACCCTCTTCAATTACGTTTGCTTTTACTTTTGTAAAAAAGAAGTCGTTCAGATTTGTTGCGATAATTTCTACATGCCCGTTCTTTGCTCGTAACAATCCTCCTTGTAAAGAAGATAGTGATGAAGTTCGAGATACACAAAACTTTGTTGCAATTGCTAACAAATCTTTTAGTTGTGTATTTAAAATGGTTACTTTCATCGTATATATTAATTAGTTCTAGTAGTGTGTGTGCATAAGTTTATAACGGCCTTTTGAATATTGCAATAGCCCGTTACAACAATGTAACAAATTCGATTTTCCATGTGGATTTCGTCTGAACAATTTGTTTATAGTGATAGCGATTGGGTTATTCTATCAACCTCTTCCTTAAAACTAGGGTTTTTAAGCATAAGATTAGTAATCTTATCTGAAGCATGAATTACGGTTGTGTGGTCTTTTCTTTTTAGTAAATATGCCACATCTTCCAAATTGAGCTTGAGATGATTTCTTAGTATGTACATTACAATTTGGCGCGGCAAAACAATGCTTTCTTTGCGACCGGGTTTTTTTAGAACCGCCGGGCTAACGTTGTAGTACGCACATACAACCCGAATAACATCTTGGGGTGTTACCTTCGAAGCCTGCTTTGCATTGTGTTTATCGATGTCTTTCCCTACCGACTCAGGGGTAATAATACCGCCATGATCGAGTGAATTTGTATAAATTCGCAGTAATTGACCTTCAAGCTCTCGGGCGTCGGCTGTTTTTTGAGCAATCAGGCTTGCTGTCTGAAAATCTATTTCAATATTTCGAGCCTTTGCTTTAATAAGTAAAATAGCGGTACGAAGTTCAAAATCGGGTTTTTGAATGTCGATAGCCAGCCCACCCGCAAAACGTGATTTTAGACGGTCTTCAAGCTTTTTAATTTCACTAGGGGGCCGGTCGGACACCAAAATGATCTGTCCCCCCTTCTTAATAATTGTATTAAACGTGTGATAAAACTCTTCTTGTACATAATTTTTTCCTGCTAAGAATTGAACATCGTCAACAATTAACAAGTCAAGCTCGCGATATTTCTTTCTAAATTCTCCCGTGCTTTTTTCGCGAATTAATTCAACTAGGTCGTTGGTAAACTCTTCTGAAGTACAAAAAAGCACTTTCTTTGAAGGATTTACTTCTAAAATACTGTGTGCAACTGCCTGAGAAAGATGGGTCTTACCCACCCCTACACCACCATAGATAAACAGTGGGTTGTACGATGTTCCGGGATTTCTGCTTACTGCCGTTGCAGCAGCATACGCTATCTGATTCGAGGAGGATACAGCAAAGCTTTCAAATGTGAATTGCGGTAAAAGCCCTGCATCTACAACGCTTGTTTCTTTGGCCTTTTCAAATACGGCAAGTGGAAGTGGCTCTGCTTCCTTCTTTTTAATGCGAGTGCCAGCTTTGAATTCAAAGCGTACCGTGGTGGGTGATCCGATTTCTTTGGAAAGAAGTTCTTCGAGTCGCCCCTTATGTTTTTCCAGAAACATGTGTACTCCTTCGTTTGGATAATTAAGCGTGCACACACCGTTTTCAAGTGAGTCGGGCGTTGCTTGTTTTACGACCTGGAAGAACATTGCAGAATCCGGCGTATTTTGAATTGTATTTAAGAGTTTGTCCCAAAAAGCCAAAACTGTCATAATAATTTGTGGATAACTTATCCACAGATAATAAACAATAAAAAAAGGCTTTTCAACACAAGAATACTACAGGAAAACGGGGGGCGTATTTAATGTGGAGAGAACTAATTTTAAAAAAAGAAGTCTGTGTTTGTGGACCGGAGGGGACTTGAACCCCTGACCCCTTCACTGCCAGCGAAGTGCTCTAGCCAACTGAGCTACCGGCCCAACGGAGTATATTATACCGCACAAATTGTGTTTCAGTCATTAACAAGGGTGCAGCCAGCGTGGGTTATTCGATTTTCTTCAGTAACCCTTTTGTCTACAAGCAGGCTATTAATATTTCTTGCAGTAACGTGGCCATTTCGACATTCCCCCAAAACAACACGGGCGGGTACTCTATATTCTCTTTGTCTTCGCCCATTCGAGTGTGTGCCTGCATAGTAGTTGAAATTTGGAAACGACACATAAGTGATTCTTCTTGAAGGATCACTGTTTTGTAATGGATCGGTCGATAAAAAAACATCTTTCTTGTCGGTTGAAGAACCTTGCCATTCCCAACCACGAAAATTTGGATCAACATATCGAGTAGTTCCTAAGTGGGTGTTGATAGGATGTCCTTGAACGACTATTACAGGAAGTTCTTTTTGTATTTCGTCTACAGAATAGCGTCTGTAGGTTACGGCCTCAGTGCTAATGCTGGTGTCCGTTCCTTCATATCCGCTTAACACAATGTCTCCAAACATATCTATGTTTAGGTTTGCGATATACTTGTAATTAGCAACAGTTTTTCCTACAAGAATTGGGTGTTCAGAGCCATCGAAATTAATACGAATGGTTCTTTGATCGTCGCCTTTGCCTATAAACATTTTATACCACCTATTTCCCTGCTGATCGATTCTAGCGACTCCTTTGTCAAACGCATGTAGATATTGATCTCCTAACATTGCCCAGTACATGCGAAGTGTGGCGTTTTGTAGTCCTGGTAGGTCGGTTTCATTTGCCATATCGCCGATAATTTGTTGAGCCTTACTATGGTCATGTTTCCATTCGCCTTCTTCTTCATCTGTTTTGGCAAAGAAGCTAAGTAGACCCCTTCTTGCCTGTCGATTTTCTGAAGGGTCCTTCATAACAAATGAATGACTATTTTGTTGAACAGTACCAGTGAGCATACCAAAAAGCGGAGGTGTTTTGCGTGTGGCTGTAGGTTGAGCCGCATATGCAACATCGCTTTCAAGTAATTGCTCCATGAGTACATCGATATTTGTTGGGTCAAGCACTATATGAACAGCGCGACCAGTTCCGTCTTGCAAGGTAATTTCTGCATGTTGTTGGGTATGGCTAGTTCTTGCAAGAAGTGCGGTAACAGCGGCAGCAACAATATCTTTAGGAGATACAGAGTATGTTTGATCCTCATGCTCTTCATTGGTAAAAACAAGCTGGGGTCGTTTCCCATGCGCAATAGACAATCGGTGTTTATCGGGGTGGAATTGAATTGGTTGGTCGCTTTCTGGTTCGTTGGTTGGCGAACTATTTAGTTTAACTATTCCGGGTAAGCTTTCGTGGTTAGTCATCCGTGGATTATACTATAAGCCCAGGGCTATTTCAAATCAGGGCATTGTTTTGCTCTAGTGGATGTTTGTGTACAGCGGCGTTGGGAAAATGACTGCTGGATCTGTGTGTGCTGTTTGTGTAGGTGGTGCTTCAGGAGCAGGAACTGGTAATGGGCTAGCGTTTGTCTCAAGCGTATAGCCGGTGTTAACGCCCCAATTCCATTGAGTACCATTAGGGTTTTTGGAACTGTCTGAGCTAGCCGAAGACCGTTCTATTTTAGTCATTATTGTTTTTTTGGTTCATGAACATAAGTACAAATACTGCTACAAACGCAGCAAGGCTCATGAAAGGAATGGTTATAAATCCAAAATACTCAATAAGTCGACTTGTGCATGAAATTCCTTGAACGCAAGGAGCAAGGCTATCGGGAATAATGCTCATTTGTAGTAAATAATGAAAGAGCGCAATAGCGCCCCCTACCCCGCTCATTAACAGAGCATAAAGAGGCATAACCTTGTCCTTTTTTACCATTCCAACTCCAATAATAAGTACCAACGGATACATAAAAATGCGTTGGTACCAACACAATACACACGGTGGAAGCTTTAGTATTTCACTGTAAAACAAACTGCCGGCGGTAGCAAAAATAGTTATTACCCACGCAATGAGCACGGCATTTTTTTTAAATATATGAAGCATAGCGACGATTATAATGCATAAACATGCAAATACAATGTGGAAATGTTTGATCCAGCGTGGTTAACACGTACGTAAGGTAGCGCGCACCCCCCTTTTCCAGAGAAGCTTCCTCTAAAAAGTGTTCCGCTTTCAACCGCAGTAACAGTATTTGATCCTCCTGTAATATCAATTCCATTATGTGAACCATACCAACGATACGTGCGAACAAACCATGTGTCGCCATACCCCTGGTGCAGATGAATTGTTGCGGGAAGTGGCCAATCCCATGAACCTGACGGATTAAATGGATCACCGTTTGATTCATTAACGGCATCAATTGGTTTTAGTTTAGAAAAAGGATTTATGGTTGCTCCGTTTTCTTGTACTATGAAATGCAGGTGCGAACCCGAAGAATTACATGATGCTCCCTGAATGACCGTTGCTATTCCTTCCCCTTTTGAAACATCGCGAAGTCTTACTTCGGTGCCCGATCCTGCCACAATTCCCTGAATTGCTGCGTATTCTGATTGTGCCTTTGCAAGAAGTGACTGATATGTTTTTTCATCGTTTTTTGTAATGGTTAATAGTTGTTGTTTTGCCACCTTTTGGTTGTCGAGGTCTATTTTTTGTCGGCTAAGAGTTTTGGTTAACTCTTCAAGTTGTGTCTTTTTTTCTTCTCTCAAATTCTTTTGTTCTTCAAAATTCTCTTTGGTTTGTTGTAGTCTGAACGCAAGCCGGCGGTCGCTGTTTTGTGCAACGTCCAGATATTTAATTTTATTTCCCAAGACTCCTGCGTTTTGCGAATCAAGAAGAATGTCGAGTGTTGTTACTCCTTTATTCTTGTATGACTCAACAATCTTTTCAAGCAACACACGGGTTAGGTAGTCAAGTGAAGAGTTAAGGCCGACAATTTTTTCACCCAGGCTTTCTATTTCCGTTCCGGTTTTTTCAATGGTATATTCGGTTGTTTTGATTTTGCTTGTGGTAAGCGAAATCTTTGCGTTCATAAGATTGATCTGGGACGACAGTGTGTTTTTCTGTTCCTGCAACTGCCCTATTTTGGCTTCGTACTCTTTTATTTGATTTGCACAGTCTTCTTTATTAGAGCACTGTGCAAACGTGCTAGGTGTGGTTACAATAAAGCAGATCATCACAATGGAAAAGAAAACAAAAAGTCCCCTCTTTCGAGTAAATAGCGTGCGCATATATTTATTGTAGCAGATCATAACCACCTTATAGAAGCTTGTAAACACAAAATCTAGAAACATAGTTGCTAATTGCTTATAGGTTTGCGTGTTGTGGCACAATAACTCACGCTTTGGGTTACTATAATAAGATTTGCGGGTATTATGCGGTAAATATGCGGGAATTAGTCCATTCTGCTCATAAATATATGTATTTACGAGGTAATTCGTGTTACAATAGGCCGTATGAAGATTGCTATTCTTGGAGGAGGAGTAACTGGTCTTGCTGCCGCACACGACTTATCTAAAAAAGGACATTCGGTGACTGTTTTTGAAAAGTCTCCTGTTTTAGGCGGGTTGGCTGTGGGTTTTAAACAAAAAAACTGGCAGTGGCCAATAGAGCGAGCGTATCATCATATATTTTCAAGCGATACGGACATTTTGCGTTTTGCTAAAGATACCGGCTTCAATGGGTTTTTTTTCAAAAAACCCCACACAGACTCATTGTATGAAGAAGGACTATTTTCACTAGGAAGCCCGCTGAGCCTACTTCGCTTCCCTCTTTTAACACTCCTTGATAAATTTCGAGCAGGCACAATCTTAGCATACCTTAAGCTTTCTCCCTTTCTGGGTATTTATGAGCGCATGACGACAGAGGAATTTTTACGTAAAACCATGGGAAAACATGCCTACGGCGTGCTGTTCCAAGAGCTTTTGCGGAAAAAATTCGGGAAATATGCGGGAAATATTGTATCGAGTTGGATTTGGTCACGTGTTAAGAAGCGAACCCAGAAACTCGGGTATATAAATGGAGGATTTCAAACATTTATTGAGCACCTTGAGGTAGTAAATACGAAGCAAGGAGTTGTGTTTAAGAAAGGAAAGGGGATAGAAGACATTGTGAAGAAAGGGAAGAAATATGTTATTAACGGAGAATATTTTGATTCAGTTATTTCAACGCTTCCAACACAAGCGCTTGCACAAATAGGAAAAAAAATATTTCCCGCATCGTATTTAAAACAATTCTCAAACCTTCATTATTTATGGGCGCAAGTACTGATTTTGGAAACCGATAAACCACTCCTCAAGAAATCTTATTGGCTCAATGTGTGTATTCCCGAGTTTCCCATTACGGTATTAGTGCAGCATACCAACTTTGTAAGTAAAAAATACTACGGCGACAAACACTTATTGTATGTTGGGAACTATTTGGAAGATAATTCTCCACTGCTTAAAATGACAGATCGGGTGCTTTACAACCATTTTAAACCATACTTACAGGCAATTGGGCCAAAAGGAGCCTTGCAACAACCTAAAATTTATAGATTCCAGGCTCCATATGCACAGCCGATTTTTGACAAAGAGTTCTTGAAAAATAAACCCGATTTTATTACTCCTGCACAAAATTTTTATATTGCAAACCTAGATATGACATATCCTCACGATCGGGGAACAAACTATGCGGTAAAGCTGGGAAGAGAAGTGGTGGAAAAATTCTTCTAAAAATATGTGCTATTAACCAGGCAAAAATAGTGATGGCGAGGTGTTAGTGACTAGACTCCTAAACCACTCGTAGAAGCGCTGGTTTTGAACTTTGTCTTAAAATGATCAGTGCCCACGTTGGGTTGGTTAATTAGTTTATCTAAAATATTCCACCGCTTTTTCTTAATTGCGTGCGGCACGTCATCTTTCATTAATTTTGTAGCCGCTGTCATTGCCCGCTGGGAATAGATACTGATATATGCTTTTTCAAAATTTGCAGCTTTACAAAGCTTAACCGTATTCTCAAACTCCTTGTCAGTTTCTCCGCAAAAACCCACGATAATATCAGTGGTAAATCGGATGTCGGGAACTTTTGCGCGAATCCGCTCTAGTAGAGCAAGGTAATCTTTTGCCGTATACCAGCGATTCATGCGGCGAAGCACATCGTCATCCCCTGATTGCAAGGCAAAATGGAGCGTTCGAGAAATATTCTTATCTTTTGCAATCACTTCAATAAGTTCATCTGAAAAGTCCCAAGGATTTGAAGAAATAAAATCAACTACGGTAAATCCCATTTGTGCAACCTCGTCTAATAGATGCGGAAAGAGGGTGGGAATACGCAGGCGACCTAAATGTTTTACATACACCGGTTTTTTACCTAGGTACAAGTCGTTTTCTCCCGCAGAGGTGGGAGTTTGGGTCGGGGAGTCGGTAGGAGCGCTCTTTGCATTTCCCTTAAAATACGATTTCCCCGGAACATCGCGCATAACCTGCACGGCCTTTTCACCCATAATCAAGTCGGCTCCATATGAATTTACATTTTGTCCTAAAAGCATTATGTTTTCGTATCCTTTATTTCTCAAATCCTGGCATTCTTGAATAATCGCCTCGTATGGCCGTGAAATCTCGCGTCCTCGAGTGAACGGCACAATACAAAATGTACAAAAATTATTGCATCCATTAGAAATGGGAACCCACGCGCTTTTATTGTTTGTACGAACAGGGGGATGATCAAACCCAACCTCTTCAATTGGCATGAACTCATCTACTTGTGGCATTATTTCTTTGAGACGCTGCAGGTATTTTCCGGTCTTATCTCTGAAAGCCACTCCTACCATGCAGCCGGTTACGATAATCTTAAGATTTGGATTTGAAGCCTTTTTATCTTTCAAATTATTCACGAGTCCATATACTCGATTTTCTGCTGTTTCTCGTACCATGCAGGTGTTTATTACAATGTAATCGGCATCGTCTATAGAGCGTGCAGGCTCCATTCCGCGTGATTGGCACGCTTGAGCAACCCGTTCTGAATCGGCAGCATTTTGCTGGCACCCAAATGTTTTAATGAAGTATTTCATGCAGGTATTATACGTTCCCAAGGAGCTCTTTCACCATTTTTGTGATTCTACTAGGGTCTGCCTTTTCGCAGAGTTCTTTAATCGACACTCCAAATAGCGCATTGGGACTCGATATTTTTAATGCGTCGTTTTGGGCGATGATTCGTCCAACTTCGGTTCGTAATTCTTCATCGCTTATTTCGGTAGGGAGGTAAGCACTGAGCGTGGTAATTTGTGCTTCGTTTTCAGCAACTAAATCAGCTCGTCCACCTTTTTCAAACATGTCTTTTGCATCATTGAGTTGTTTAACTTGTTTGCGAATGACAATCATTGCTTCCTCGTCGGAGAGTTCATGGCCTAAATCAATTTGCTTATTTTTCAATTCAGCGCTTAAAAGACGTAATGTGTTGAGCGTTGATTCGTCTTTTGTTTTGAGTGCTGCTAGCTGGTCTTGTTGAATTTTATCGGTAAGCATTGTATAGTTGATTATACCATGAATTCAGCTTCGCACAAAACCCAAAAGGCAATACAACTTATTGAACGTGTTCAAGCGCTAGATCTTGCGCGTCCTGGTCATAAGACCATGATTGACGATATAAAAATGACCAATGTGAAAATTCGATCAATCGAAGGAGATATTTTTAGCTTAAAGCACGATGAGGATCGATTTGTCCAGTCGCTTTGGAAGATTACTCAAATCGAGCAGATTGCACGTGAGGCAGCAGAATTTCTTGATGAGTCGGAAGCGGAACACTTTTTTTCATATCTTGATTCACGTACTCAATGGAGAAGTGAATCTGATTTAGATGAAAGCGCATCGTCACGCACCGTTAAGCTCGAGGTCTTCAACCGCGACGATATTGATCCACGGCTAGTAAACTGACATATGAACCATCCTGTTGTTTTAGATCTGGAAACAAAATATACGTTTCGTGATTTTTCTGACCATAAAAAACTAGGAATCTCGATCGCATCGCTATATGATTATTCCACAGGCACAATGCATAGTTATTTGGAAAATGAGCTTGGTGAGTTGTATAAAAAACTCGAGGAAGCGTCTTTTATAATTGGTTTTAATATTGTGAGTTTTGATTTACCGGTTTTGCAAGCATACTACCCGGGTAACGTAGAGCAGTTTAAGACGTTTGACATTCTGGATGATATTAAAGAAAAACTAGGGCACCGATTGGCACTTAATGATGTTGTTGGGGCAACGTTAGGCTTAAAGAAGAACGGGCACGGACTACACGCAATAGAATTGTTTAAGGAAGGGAAGATTGATGAACTTCGAGAATATTGTGAAGGTGACGTAAACATTACTCGACAACTATTCGATTACGGAGTCGAGCACGGAGAAATTTATTACTTAAATCATGCTGGGAAAGCAACCATTCGTGTAAATTGGAAAAGCGTTTTGCATAGTAAACCCAAAAATGACATTAGTATGACCTTGCCGTTTTGATCAGTGGCCATTCTAATCTGACCGCGGCCTGAGAAGAATCTTCAATCTATGATATAATTTCTTCATGAACCTGGCGAAATTGAAAGCGGTATATCGGGCAGCTCGTCCAAATCAATGGCTCAAGAATCTCATTATTTTTACTTCACTTATTTTTTCCGGACAACTGTTTAATGGAGAACTCTTCTTAAACACGCTCATTGGATTTGTACTTTTCTGTTTGCTTTCATCGGTCTCATACATTCTTAACGATATTATCGATTATCCGTTTGACAAAAAACATCCATCTAAGAAGTTTCGTCCCATTGCTTCTGGTGAATTATCGGTTCCCGATGCAACATTTGTAATATTTGCAACAACATTTATTGTACTTATATCATCGTTATTTTTTTCTATACCATTCTTTTTTGTGGCATTTGCTTTCTTGTTGCTACACTTCTTTTACTCCCTTTATTTCAAGATGCACCCGGTTCTTGATATTTTTACTATTTCCTTTTCGTTCATGCTGCGTGCGTTTGCCGGTTCAATTATTACCGGATACCACATTCAAATTTGGCTATTACTGACCGTATTTTTTATTTCACTTTTTATTGCCACAGTGAAGCGTCATGCAGAATTAGTTAATCACGGGACCCAAACTCGATCTTCCCTGTATCGATATAAAGAACATTTGATCGACTTTTTAACCACAACATTTGCCACATTAACAATTACATCGTATTCGCTGTATACATTTCTTGAAAAGCCTCCGATTATATCAACGCCTATTTCGCAGTTTTTCAGTGAACAATTCCCCATGTTTGAAGCGCGCAAATGGATTATGGTAACAGTTCCAATTGTGGTGTATGGAATCGCTCGATATGCACAACTTCTGTATGAAAAGGAGCAAGGAGAGTCACCAGAAACAATCATTACGAAAGATAAACCGCTTATAGCTGCAATTGTGCTCTGGGGAGCAATTGTAATTGGAATAATATACTTGTTTTGATGTGTTATTTTGAATCTAAGCTAAAGAATCTCGACCCTTCTCTATTGGCTGATAGAGCTTGAAATGACAACGATAGTGCCCCTACTGTATAATACTCACATGGATTCATACATTATTGACACTAATTTTTTCTTTAACCTTGAGGTAAAAACAGGGTTTGGTTCTAATGCGCACGACATTATCGCCAATTTTATTGAGCTTGCTACGAAATTAAAAACCGAAAAGAAGGCAGAATTTTTTATGCCACCAAGTGTTGCGCGGGAAACAAGTGAATTTACTAGTAGCACCGCAAGCGAGGACGATATAAAAACACTGCTTACACATATTACGATTAAATCCCCCGATGTTTCTACAGTCCAATTTCCTGCATCTATATTTTATACGATGGTCGATGAAGTTCGTACACGCTCATATCGAGGTTTAACGGTCGCTCAAGAACAGGTAGAGGCAGGTGCGCAGTTAATGTCGAGCAAGACATTTGAAAACAAAATCGAATATCAAAAGGGTTTGGGAGATGTTATTACAAAACTGCGTGAACGATACCGACAAGCTACTCGTTTTAATTTTCTTGATAGTGTTGCTGATTTAGACCTTATTGTTCTTGCAAAAGAACTTGATGGTTACCTGGTTTCTGCTGACGAAGGAGTTCTTCGTTGGGGAAGAATGTTTGGGGTTAAAGAAGTCCCTGCGGAATTATTGCTCAACAAACTCTCGGTCACTGGGCATAAGGCTTGAAAGTACTCCAATCATTTTGTCGGTGAATGTTCTGCGAGGATGCTCTTGATATATTAAGTAGTCCGACAATATTTCAACGACACGATCGCGCACTTCTTCGTCGGGAATTACAAAGTAAATATGATATGAAAGTGGTGGTTGGGAAACCACAACAAGCATGTAATAGTCGAATTGCTTTGTTATATAAAAATATGACAAATGGTCAAATCGAAAGGTTTTACTATCAACAGTAAGACCAAATCGTGTAATACTATTTTTCACCACAGGAGGCTTTGTAATGGTGAGTGTGTAAAATAAAAAAAGCATTGCCCAAATTGGAAGAACCAAAATTTTTTCTCCCCAGAAAAAAACTATCAGTGACAGTAGTAAAGCTAGAGCTAGATAAAATCGCAAAACACCCTTCGACTGTTTTTTATATGCTCGCAGAGGAGCTTCCCATGAAAAAATTGTTTGAGGATTGCTTTGCATATATTCATTTTCTCCAATTACACCAGCATTGTCAATTGAATAAATCTACAGAAATTGTATAAAGTTTTTTCTGCAATTTGCAGAAAAGTGAGACAAATTTTTCACTTAGGCACAAGCATAAAAACTTGATATAGTCGCGTTCGCATTTGATCAGTTGACAGGGGTTAATTAGTGTAATAAAGTGTTACTTGACACTAGATAAAGTAATTTGAGCATCGATTTATGCATTGTATATTTTGCGCAAGCAGTAATACCGAGGTGGTTGAAACAAGGGTTTCGGATGAGGGAATTACAATTCGTCGACGCCGTGCTTGTGCAAACTGCCAAAAGCGTTTTACCACATACGAGCGCGTAGAAGAGTTACCCATAATTGTAATTAAGCGTGATGGTAAAAGAGAACGATTTGATCGAAACAAATTGCGTCAGGGGATTATAAAATCGGTTGAAAAAACAACGGTTACCCAGGCGCAAATCGAAGGGATTATTGCCCAGATTGAAACAGAGTTGAAGCAGGGAGAATCGACCGAAGTTCCCAGCAGTGCAATTGGGGAACGAGCGGCCTTGAAATTAAAAAAAATCGATAAGATTGCATACATTAGATTTGCATCGGTTTTTTGGAGATTTTTAGATGTGAACGATTTGCAGCGAGAAATTAAAAAATTATTATAAATTTATTAATCCATTACGTTTATGAACTTAACAGGCATTCGCAATAAGGTCTTTTTAGATCGATACTCCGTTAAAAGCAAAGAAGGAGCTCCTTTGGAAAAAACTCCTGAAGAGATGTGGCGACGGGTAGCTGCTGCGGTTGCTGAAATGGAAGATGGTCGAAAAAGAAAAAAATGGGAAGATAAGTTCTATTCTGTAATGGAGGATTTTAAATACGTTCCTGGAGGTCGAATTTTGGCAGGAGCTGGAACTGGCTATTCGGTTACTTACTACAACTGTTTCGTTATTCCTAGTCCTAAAGATGCGCGAGGTGGCATTCTGGACACGCTTAAACAAATGATTGAAATCATGGCCCACGGAGGAGGAGTTGGGATTAATCTTTCCTCGCTCCGTCCCCGTGGGGACCGTGTTAAAAAAGTTAACGGATTTTCTTCTGGTCCATGTAATTGGGCAGAACTATTTTCCGTGGCGACCAAAGACATTATTCAGCAAGGTGGCAGTCGACGAGGAGCACTAATGCTTATGTTGTGGGACTGGCATCCTGATATCGAAGAATTCATTACTGTAAAACAAGACATGTCGCGAATTAACGGCGCAAACCTGTCATTGTGCATTTCTGACAGTTTTATGGAAGCTGTTAAAGCCGATGCTGACTGGCCGCTTGTTTTCCCCGACAAAACCGATTCTGAGTATGATGAAAAATGGAACGGAGATTTGGAGGCGTGGAAAAAGCTCGGTAAAAAAGTAATTGTTCATAAGGTTGTTAAGGCACGAAAAATATGGGACCTAATTGCCGATGCGGCCTGGAGAAGTGCTGAGCCTGGCGTTGTGTTTATGGAGCGCTACAACAAGCTTCATAACAACTATTACTGGAATCGAATTATTTGTGTTAATCCTTGTGGAGAAGAGGGTCTGCCAGAATGGGGAGTATGTAACTTAGGTTCAATTAATTTATCGGCACTGGTTAAGTATACCGATATCGATTCTCCAGGAGAATTTGATTATGAACAATTAAAAGAAGTTGTACACACGGCGGTTCGATTTCAAGATAACGTAGTAGACATGGACCCGTATGTGTTTGAGGGTATTCGCAAGACACAGCTTGAAGGAGAACGACGAATTGGGTTGGGAACCATGGGTTTGGGGGACGCACTTATAAAGATGCATTTGCGTTACGGATCACCTGAATCGCTTCCGGTAATCGAGCAAATCTATCGAACAATTCGTGACGAAGCATATCGGGCTTCTATGGAAATTGCCAAAGAAAAGGGAAGCTTTAAGAAGTTTGATAAGAAATACTACCCAGAAGGAGGATTTGTAAAGCAACTTCCATCGGATTTGGTTAACAATATTCGTGAAAACGGTATTCGAAATTCTGTTTTGCTTATGCAAGCACCAACGGGAACCACGGCGCTTTTGGCCGATGCAACATCGGGAATCGAACCGGTGTATGAATTTGAATTTAATCGGTATAGTCGATTAGGAAAAGATGTTATTCGCCACAATTTGTATAACGAATGGTATACCAAGCACGAGGCGGAAATTACTGCTGGAAATTTAAAGCGACCCGAATGGTTTGTTTCGGCAAACGATCTCTCTCCTGAAGACCACGTGATGGTTCAGGCCGCAATTCAGAAGTATGTTGATGCGTCAATTTCCAAAACGGTTAATGCGCCTACAACGCATACGGTCGAAGATGTGAAGCGTCTCTATACCCTTGCATATGACCACGGTCTTAAGGGTATTGCTTATATGCGAGAAGGTTCCCGACAAGGAGTTCTTGAGCGCATTGAGGAGAAGAAAGAAGAAGTGGCTGAAAAACCCGTATTCCAATATGCGGTTAAACCACGTCCTATGGTTGTTCACGGCGCAACATACAAAGTTAATACCCCCGTTGGTAAAGCATACGTAACAGTAAATACGAACGGTGGGCAGACCCCCATGGAAGTGTTTATTAATGTTGGAAAAGCAGGAACAGACGTTGCTGCAATGGCCGAAGGGTTGGGTCGTATGATTTCGCTTGCACTGCGACTTTCAACCAACCTGTCGCCAGAAGACAAAATTGCCAACATTATTAGCGAACTTTCGAATATTGGTGGAAGTAGTGCGGTAGGTTTTGGAAAGGAACGTGTTCGAAGCTTGCCAGACGCAGTTGCAAAGGTGCTTTCAATGCATCATCAGCTTAACAGTAACCAGATGGTTGCTCAAACCGAGCTGAATGGAAACGGTGCGCATGCTGTTCAAGCGCCCGCTCTTGAAGAGGGTGAATCAGTAACGGCGCAGCAAGAAACAATTGCCGATGCAATGGCGCGAGCGGCTTCAACAACCGCTTCACACGCACTTTCGTCAACAGTAGCTCGTTCAACACACTTTGATATTTGTCCAGATTGTGGAGCGGCATCGCTGGTACACGAGGAAGGGTGTAAAAAGTGCTACAGCTGTGGCTTTAGCGCGTGCTAATATGTCAATTTACACCAAAACAGGCGATAAAGGCGAAACGAGTTTGTTTGGTAAAACGCGGGTTTCCAAATCGGATCCAACCATTAATGCATGTGGAACAATAGATGAACTGGAAAGCTTTATTGGTCTGGTAATCTCTAAACTAGAGAAGAAAGAAGATAAGGAGCTCTTGACCGACATTCAGACGAACTTGTATAAGATCATGGGATATGTAGTGGGAGCGCGTAAAGGCGATATGGTTGCAAGCACCGATGTGCTTGTGCTTGAGAAACGCATCGATGAAATACAAGATCACATTCCCAAACTTACTCGATTTATTTTGCCCCAAGGTACCGAGGTAGGTGCTTGGTTCCATGTGCTGCGTGCAATCACGCGCCGGGCAGAAAGAGTGCTGGTTTCTTTGGAAATAGACGATGAAATCATTTTGCAATACATCAATCGACTGTCAGACTTGTTTTTTATGTTGGCCCGACAGTATAATGAATCGGTTGATGAAATTTCAACATAGTTACTAACACGAAGGTTGTGGGAATTAGGTGAAAATCCTAAGCTGTGCCGCAACGGTAAGTTCACTCCAAAGGAGTGGACAAGTCCGAATACCAATCTTCGATCTCACCCCGAGCAGGGAAATTATATGTACACTGAAGCCAGACAATCTTATTATCCTGAACCACCCGCAGTTTACTCTCCACAGCCTGCTTTAGAGAGCGAACGCCCAGAAACCGGAGCATCGATTAACGACACGTGGCGACCACTTGATGAAGCAGTATTTTTACAGAATAATCCTCACCTAACTCCTGCACAAGCAGACAAATACGTTGAACGGAGCGCGCTTAATTTTATTAATGAACATAGTTTCAGAGTTCCTTTTAGCTATTTTCTAGGTCAACTTTCTCCGCAAGGACATATGGACATTCAAGGTACTAACATGTCGGCCTCATGGGCTCGGGCTCGAGAGCGATTTGGATTGGGAAGTAATGAAGATTATGAAACGCGTGGTTATGAGGCTGCTCACCAGATGCTTCGGGAAGGTGCTGCTGGAGCAATTATTTCCTCTCCACAAAAAACAGATGGAAACGGTACTCAGGTAGATCGGCGGTTTACCTTTATTCTTGCAAAAGGCGATTTATTTGGGACGAATGATGATTATGTTGATCCATCAAGTGCCCAAGGAGAATGGTTTACCCAAATTAATTTAATGCATGAAGGTGATCAGGTCTCATTTGATAGTGCAAAAAGACAATACGCCGAACTTGAACAACTAACAGGACAGCAGGTACTTTATGGTCCATATATGCAAACCAATAAAGATATGTTATCACGCCCCATTGCGCTCTCGGATGGTTCGCGCCAAACACTTGACGCAACGCTCAGTATTCTTGGAATCGGACAAGAAGAAATCTCCCGTTCACTTGAATTACAAGCAATGGCAAAAAACGATCATCAGCTTTCAGAAGACATCCGGCTTTATAAACGTATGGTGCGGGAATTGGCCGGGTATGATCTTGCAGATTTGAATGCCGATGGACAAGAGGTGTTGAAGATTACCGAGGCTTTGCGAAACGCGATTTATGTGCGCGCCAATGAACTATATACAAAATATTTGCACAGAGGGAGTGGAAACGTACGCACATACGAAGTACCTATAAAGACCCAAGACGAACGGATTTCATATTACAAAACACGTGAAGACCCGAGGGTTTACGGAGGAATATCATGCCCTACGGTTTCATCATCAAATTCTATTTCCGCAAGCCTGCAAAAAGGAGAATCAATGTCTAAGACGGTTGGTTCAGACACTCTTTTGTGCAAAGAATGTCCGATGTGTAAAGCAAAAAATATTAAAGCAAAGATATATGGTGGTAAAATCCATTGTCCTAAATGCAAAGCAACGGCTCCATATGCGTGTTAATCGTTTCTCCTGTATACTCAATATATGAATCCGAACTTTACACCAATTGACTTTTTATTGAATCAAGCGCCTTCTTCGCAACCGAATCCAGGCATAAGTAATTCGGTACAGCAGTCTCCTGCTAACCCGATTTCTACAGGGAGTGTAGAAAAAGCAGAACCCGTAGGAGGGCGAATCATTGAATCAAAGCCAATCGCAGAAATACAGGAAGACTCAAAAAACGAGCAACCGCAGCAGTCAAACACGCAAGACTATATACAGGTCAATTCATCAATTCCTACAATTCCAGCTGATGTTGCGGCGGCAGGGGTCGAGGTTTCGCCATCGGCTCAAGATGTACTTCAACCTGTTTTAGAACTTCCGTTACCTGATGAAAAAATCCCTGTAGCACTTAAAAAACCAGTATCGTCTGGGATTCGTTGGATTGCAGAAATCTGTGTGTATATGTTGCGAAAGGCCCATCTACAACTCAAAACGATTCACGGTAAAGTAATGCGAGTGGCTGCAAAATAACGGTTTTATAAAAGCTTATCTATTTCACTCTTAAATCCACCCTTATCACGAGCGCCAACGATTGAATTTACGGGTTGCCCACCCTTAAAAGACATAAACGTAGGAATTGAAAATACATTGAATTGTTGCGCGAGTTCGTTGTTTTCATCAACATCGATTTTTATAAATGCAACCTTGTCTTTATATTCAGGTGAGTCTGATAGCTCTTCAATAATAGGCTCGGTGATTTTGCATGGTCCACACCACTGCGCATAAAAATCTACGAATACCGGCACGGTGCTTTCTAATACTTCTTTTTGAAATTCTGATTGCGAAATTTGTTTTACCATAATTATTTGTCGTCCTGAGCGATTGTAACGACCTGCCCGCGAGCAGAGTAGGAACTCAGTTAACGGATACTCATCATACCGAATCGCTTTTATAAAATCAATATGGAATTGAGAAGTTATTTTTTCTCAACGTTATATAATGGCCCAACAATTTGAATATTTGCTGGAGCACGCAAGTTAAACCAATCTTTAAATTCACTTCCACTAAATGTTACACCCCCTACGCTTATTGAGCTGGTTTTTCCCGAGCCAAAATCAGGGGAAACAGAAACATTTGTTCCGTCGCCCACTGGGTTTCCTCCTCGATTGCGTAACTCTTGAATAACTCGTGCACTGTCCCATGTTTCTTTTCCTGCGGGATTGGAAGTGTCTACTTGGTATAAATGTTCTTTATCAACATCAGAATATCGGGCAAGTAAAATGACGTTAGCTATGTCTGCAACCTCTTCACTCTTTAGCCACGCAGTTCCGCCGTATTGACTGCGCGATCCCCAGTTACAATAAAACCATGGAGAAGCTTTATCATACGCGCGTTCATTTAATTCTGCAAAACTACCCGGGTTCCCGCCACTGCCATCAAACTTTCCTAAGTTCATAATGTATCCGCCATGCGTTGAAGCATATTGAGTAAACGCAGGATTTGAGCCGTCCATAAGAACCCAACCCTTAGTTGCTTCTACTGCTGCGTCCCAATTGCCGCCTTTTGGTTCAGGTCTAAAAACCTGACAGGCTTCGGTGGTGCAAATGCGTCCGTTTCGTTGCATAGAGTTTAGAGCATATGTTCGAGCAGCAACTGCTTGCGCCCGTAGCGCTGCCATTCCTCCGTCATCTCCCCATGAGTTTGGAACTTCCCATATTCTCTTTACATAATCTTCAATGGAAAAAGTGCCATGGCCATCAACATTTACTGGCGCATTTTGGTCGTAATCCTTTTTAAGCGCAAAGTTTGGATAGTATTCTGAAAGAATTTGTTCATCTGATTGACCAGATTTAGCTCGTGCGTAGGCTCCATATTGGTTTAATCCATTTCGATGAGGAGCACCGTAGGTAAAAAATCCCACCGCAGGGGAGAAACCGGGATTTTTTCCGTTGGTTAAATCGCTTGAACAACGACCTCCTGATGATCCGGCAGATCGAGGAATTCCCAATCCCGCAAGTTTTGAAGCAATCAAGCTTTGCTGTCGTGCAGAAAGAGAAGCTA
Source organism: Candidatus Roizmanbacteria bacterium (assembly GCA_038127095.1). Taxonomy (GTDB): domain Bacteria; phylum Patescibacteriota; class Microgenomatia; order UBA1406; family HO2-37-13b; genus 2-01-FULL-39-24. The sequence continues at coordinate 27,051 of JAYPGZ010000008.1, forward strand.
TTTTACCTGAAAGTTCGCTCTGATATTTTTTGGCCTTTGAAACTTCTCCAGCCAAAAACGTGGACTGTGTGTCGACGACTTTTTTGGTTTCGGCAAGTCGTGCCCGTTCGCTTTCGAGTGTTTTTTTGCTTTCTTCAAGTCCGGTAATATATACAATTAAATTTATTATTGCTTGCTTATCTTGGTCTGCGATCGATTTTTGGTAAAAGAAATTTTTTAGGGATACAGATAAATTGTCTGATACAAGGAGGGTGAGTAGCGACACTTCGGCTTTTTTTACATTTCGATAATAAATATTAATTCTTCTGTCTAGAATTTTTTTCTGTGCAACCAATGCGGCTTCTCCCTGTTTTACTGCGGCCTCTTTTTTTGCAATATCATTCTCGATTATTGTGAAACGGCTTTTAATAGTATTAAGCTGTGCCTGGAGCTTAGTAAGGTCTGATTCGAGAGGTTTGGTAGCTTTCTGAGAGGCTTCAAGATCACTTTTAAGTTTGGTTAATTGTCCATTAATATCGTCTATTTCATCGGCCCGTGTTGTAGTAACAAAACTAAAACATGCAAAAAGAGACAATAATAGAATCAGAAATCTGCGCATATATGTTCATTATAGCAGTTGTATAGGAGAGTGTATCGAGGTCAACCCGAGTACGACTTGTCATTCTGAGCGTAAGCGAAGAAACACCGTTTTAAGACTTTCTGCGTAAATACACTCCTCCGAATAAGGCAGAAGCCAAAAGAGGTAATAATGCAGTCTCTGCACCAGCTTCTGGGATGGTTTGAACAACCTGAGTTGTGTTCATTCCACCTTTTGTGTTGGTAACATACACTGTTTTTGTAGGAACGACAACATTTTTTGTGGTTGTTGCAGGAACAACTTGATTATTAGTTGTGTTTTGCATTGTTTGCACTTTGGTTGTGTCGCTGTCTACGATTTGCTTGATAGTAATTTTTTTTGCCGCATTAGGTGTTGGGGTAGTTGCCTTTTTTCCAAACAAGCCAGCCAAAGCCCCTCCATTTTTAGATGTGGTTGTGTTTTTATCGTAGAATCCAAGCTTGCCAAATGCATACGAAATAAGGAAAAGGACCACGATAAGTCCTACAAAGAGCGATATAATGCGTCGAATATTATCCATATAGTCCTGTAGTATACCACATTTCAGACGGTAAGTCAATTAATTCAAAATACCCATTGACAAGTTATTATTTTTATCTATACTGTTAAATATGGATGTAATTAATGCCGTCGGAGAAAAACTATTCTACCTTTTGAATGCCCCTTTTGTTAAGGATGTGTATGCGATTCCCTGTGGACAGGTTCAGGTTAACGAAGCTACCTTAGGATTTGTTATTCCCACATTCGGAGAAATGCTCACCTTTTTGGTAAAAGGCTTTTTTGTAATTGCCGGACTTGCTGCGCTCGTTATGCTTTTATGGGGAGCTCTTGCATGGGTGCTTTCAGGTGGAGATAAGGAAAAAGTTGAAGGTGCTCGTGAACGTATTACTTCTGCAATCATTGGTGTATTCATGATTTTAGTTGCTTTAGCCATCATTTGGACACTTGAGAAAATCGTATTCAAAGAAACCATATGTTTCGGACTCTCATGTCCAGTAAGTTTGCCAACATTGCTGAACAAAAATCCCAATTCGACACCGTCACCTACCTGTACGCCGTAATGTTCGGGAATTGATAGCTACCTCTTGTTTTACCGATTATTTTCCCTTACCATTTAACCATGGATGTACAAGTAAGTGAATCAACCCTCGGTTTTCAAATCCCCACATTCGGAGAAATGCTTACTTTTGTGGTAAAAGGGTTTTTTGTGGTTGCGGGACTTGCTGCTCTGGTTATGCTTTTATGGGGTGCGCTTGCATGGGTGCTTTCAGGTGGAGATAAGGAAAAAGTCGAGGCAGCGCGCGACCGTATGACCGCAGCGGTTATTGGCGTTTTTATGATTTTGGTAGCTTTATCTACCATCTGGACACTTGAGCAGATTGTGTTCAAAGGAACGATGTGTTTTGGTTTGTCGTGCCCTGTTTCGATTCCCACACTGTTGAATTCATCAAAAAGCACTAGTAATTCATCGCATATTTTTGCAAAACCAACATCCACATCTTCTACCACCGGAGGTTCTGGGGGAGCTTCCACCAATACAACATCAAATTCTCCAACAAATGGTACCTCTGGAGCGAATGGCACGAGCGGAGCAAATGGAGGCTCTACTGGCTCTCAGAGCGGAAGTCGCGTACCTACTCCCACTGGTTTATACAAACTTCCTGGCACCGGACTTTAAAAAGCTTGATATACTGAACATATGTTCTCGTTTTTTGTAAACGCACAAATTGCTTCACTTTCTAACAGCGCATGTGTGGTGAATGGAGATGTTGTTACTATTCGATGTGCAGAGGTTATATTCCAGCGCTTACTAACCCTGTCTTCTGCTTTTGTTCTTCTCATTTTGTTTATTATGCTTATTGTTGGGGCGTTTAAATATCTTACATCGGGTGGCGAAGCCGAAAAGCTTGCGGGCGCACAAAATACACTTAAGTTTGCATTTATTGGAACAGCTATGTTTATGGGTTCGTATTTATTTCTTACAGTAATACAAACGTTATTCCTTGGAGGTACTGCTAATAGGCAATACAACCTGTTTAAATTCGAGATTCCCGAATACGGAGTTTCGCCAATGCCTACCCCTACTCCACGACGACGCTTTGAAAGAGCGACACCAGTTCCTACTATAGATTCACGCAGACCAAGACCTACAGCTATTTAATTAACGAGACGGAGAAAGTTGAATTACTTTTATGCCACCAGTGTCGGGAACGGGCGAAACGGTTTCTTTATTGGAGCCTAGGGTTATATATCCAATAAATACCAACAACCCAAACCCAATTGCAATAAATATGTACCCGAGGAGCTTCATATAATAGTTGTCATTTCCAACGGCGAAAGAAATTTTCGTACTCTAAAAATCATATATTCACCTTTTTTTTGATCAAGAACATTGGACGACCCTGTACTTCTTTATATATCTTACCAATGTATTCTCCAATAATACCCATGGTAATAAGTTGAATTCCACCAAAAAACATAATTGACACAAATAGTGCTGTCCACCCGGTAATCCAGAATTCGTGTGGTAGGAAGATGCGTCGAGCAAGCGCGTAAACAATACCAGCAAAACCAAACAATGATGTAAATATTCCAAGGTAGGAAGCTATTTTAAGGGGTTTTGTTGAAAACGATACCATGCCGTCTACTGCTAAATTAAACATTTTGAAGAACGGGTAATGTGTGTATCCAAACTGACGCCTGTGACGGGTAAACGTTACTGTGTCGGTTTTGAATCCTCCCCACGCTACGAGTCCGCGTAAAAAACGTGATTTTTCGGGCAAGTTTATCAATAGTTGCGCAACAGACTTATCGATAAGTCTAAAATCTCCTACATCAACCGGAACAGGGACTTCTGAAAACGTATTTAAGAATCGATAAAACACGCTGGCAGTTGCTCGTTTAAACATGGTTTCGCGTCGCGCAGACCGTTTTGCGTATACAATATCTGCTCCCTCTTGCCATTTATGAATAAGTTCCGGAATTAATTCTGGTGGATCTTGTAAATCGGCATCAATACTTACCATGCAATCGCCCTTTGCGAACTCATAACCGGCAGAAAGCGCCATTTGGTGGCCAAAATTACGCGAAAACGAGAGTATTTTTATATTTTTGTTTTTCTGTGCGTGCGCCGATAGGATTGTAAGTGTATCGTCAGTAGACCCGTCGTCCACAAATATAATTTCATAGGGAATGTAGTGTAAAACACTGGTAAGTTTTTCTAAAAACGCATTAATGCCAACCGATTCGTTGTAGGCGGGAACAATGACAGAAACTAAGAATTTTTCTCGTTGCATGAAGTAATTATACACGATCCAACCGTGGAGGTTTTGAAAAGTTGCTATATATCTTTGTGCGTAGTATAATAAACCGTATAGCGGGGTAGTGTAAGGCCGCACAGGAGGCTCATAATCTCCTAGGCCGTGGTTCGATTCCCGGCCCCGCAACATAGATAAAAGCCGCCCAAATGGGCGGTTTTTTGTTTAGAAAAACACACTTTTCCATTGTTTGTATACAGGAGGCACTGCTGTAGGAGTCGCAGAAGGAGAGATTCTTGGTCGGGGAACAATTAATTCGGTTTCATCTGGTTTGGTTTTGCCCAATTTATTTCGAATAATTTTTTCTACTTCGTAATAGTCTTTACTCTTTGCAAGATCACTTTTTAATTTTTTATTAATTTCTAGCTGCTCATTATATTGTTGTAGGCTTGCGTCATAAAATGAATTTTTCTCGATTGAATCCCAAATACTCTTTGACAACGCCATAATTGGAAGCGCGAGCAAAATAATAATGAGTAGTTTTTTCATAGTATGTATGGGTACAATAGGGTTATTTACGGTTGCAATTTGACCATTATAATGATATTATAGGTTATATGGATTCAGGAGACCTTCGAGGACTTGTTAGTTCTTTTGTCGAAAACCTCAAGAACCAAGGAAAATCGAATTACACCATTGTAGCATATAAGAAAGATTTGGAGCAATTTATTGCTTTCATCTCTTCCCGTGAAAGAAATGATATTAAGGAAGTAAAACGTGATGAAATTGATAGCTTTATCCAAAAGCTATTAGGAGAAGGATATACAAAAAAATCAGCTTCTCGAAAGCTTAATTCTATTCGAACATTTTTCCGATTTTTAAAGCTTGAAGGAGTTATTGCTCAAAATCCCGCACTTGAAGTTTCGCACCCTAAATACACACAAGCTCCTCCTCGTATTCTTTCCAAACTAGAGTATCGTGCACTTCGTGATTTTTCTAAAGAAGACCTACGAACATATGCAATAGTAGAGCTCTTATTACAGACAGGCGTACGTATTGGTGAACTTGCTGAGATTAAAATAGACGATATTGGAACCGATTCTCTAAAAGTAAATGGTCGATCAATCCCATTGAATAAAGCGGTTAAAAAAGCGATTGAAGAATACCTTACTATTCGACACAAAACAGACAGTGACTATTTGTTTGTAACCAAAACGGGTCGACCTTTGTTAGTCCGAAACATCCGAACGCTTATTACTCGCTGCTTCCGAGAAGTTGGAATCGAGAACGCTAAAGTGCAAGATCTACGAAACACCTTTATCGCCTATCAACTGGTTGGCGGGGGTTCTATCGCCTATATTTCTAAAATTGTTGGACACAAACGCCTTTCTTCAACAGAAAAATATCTAAACCTCATTAAAGAAGAAACCGAACGAAAAGAAAAGCTTGGAGAATTGTAAATAACTGCATAATCACGTATAATCGAAGACATTACCAGTTTCACATCTATCCTTTAGAACATGAAAATTTATATCGAAAGTAAGGTTTCCGTAGTTTCCTTTATGCTAATTACTCGCCTAATAAAGTTTTTCATATTATTTTTAGCTTCTTGGTTTTTGCTTGTTTTCACCCTTGACTCCACGGCTACTGATGGAGCGGTTCAGATGACTTTCGTATTTGCTTTAATTCCTCCGGTTATTTACGCACTTCTTATCGCGGTTGATGGAACTTTTTATGCTCGTAAAACCTCACTTGAAGTTAAAGAGAACGGTATCTATTTGGTGTCTGGGAATGTTTTTAATGATTCATCACATACGTTTATGTTTTCCCAATTAAGTAGCTTGTTGATAAACCAGACATTTATCCATAAAATTTTGGGAATATGCCAGATTGATTTGATAGAAGAAAACAAATCAACAAGCGTATGGGGGTTTTCAAAAAAGAGCGCAGAGGAATTTGTTTCACAAGTAAATAATAAATTTAAAGTAAAGACAAGTAAATAACTTACCTATTCAGCCTATATAAAGTATATGATTCTCTCAATTCACACCGACGGTGGTTCAAAAGGAAATCCTGGTCCTTCATCAATTGGTATTCTCATAACTTCTCCCGATGGAGAGTTACAGCGTTACCGGGAAGATATAGGCATAGCTACTAATAACGTTGCGGAATATACAGCGGTCAGTAGAGCATACGACCTTATTGCAACACTTATTAAAGAACGCGGTTTGGATGTGGCCCGACTCAACTTTTACTCTGATTCACAGCTCATTGTCCGCCAACTTTCAGGAATTTACAAAGTCAAGAATCCCGTTATGAAAACACTGGTTAATCAGGTTAAAGAAAAAGAGTTGATGTTAGGGATTCCAACCACATATACTTCTGTTCCCCGCGAAGAAAATACGGTGGCAGATGCGTTGGTTAACGGGAATTAATCCACGGATCGATTGCTTTTGCTTCACTAAGATACTTGTCCGCTAATTCTGCTTCTGCATTGGCTCGATGTAGCTGGCTTAAATTTATCAGTATATCGGTGCTTTTTGGATTTTTTGCAAGAACTGCTTCTAGGTTTTGTATTGTTGCAACGCGCTGTTTCTCTTCGCTAAACACTTTATCATGAAATTGCGGGCCATAAAGACTTTCGAAATAGGCAAGTTGAGTGGGAAATTCCTTGGAAGCGCGAATATTTTTTAGAAATAGGGCCGTTTGATCAATGTCCTGAAAGTGCGTTATAGCAGGAAAAAAAGGCGAGACCGCTTGAGAAATAATAATGTTTGAAACGACATATACCGTAAATACGCTGAGTATTATTCCTTTGACTGTTTTACTCATATAACTTTATGTAATTTTTTGTTCGGTCGCTGTCAATAATAACCATTCTCTTGCGCGATTCAATTATAATATAACCATGGATGATATAACCGGAAGAATTGTATTGGCTATGCTTGTAATGTTTACTTTTATATTTGCAACATTACTCACTATTGGGATCTTCTATTTGTATGTTATGTATGTTCGCCTTAAAAAGCGTGAAAAAGCTTCGCTCGACATGGTTACCATGGAGGTACGGGTTCCAAAAGACAATGAAATCAAAATAGATGCAGCTGAACAGATGTTTTCAGGTTTTTCTGGGCTTGCAAGTCATGGATTTTGGTCGTTTTTTGACATATCAGATACCATCGCTTTTGAAATTGTTGCAAAAGAAGCTGAAATTAGGTTTTATGTTTCTGCACCAACTAAATTGCGTGATTTGGTCGAAAAACAAATTTACGGCTATTATTCAGCTGCCGATATAAAACTCGTCGATGAGCCGCATATATTTACCGAAGATGGCGCGGTTGCATGGGCAGAGCTTCGACAAAAGAAAGACGAATATAAGCCAATTAAAACATACAAAGAATTACCCACAGATCCGCTTTCTGGAATTACGTCTGCTCTTTCTAAAATGAGCGAGGGCGAAGGAGCTGTGTTGCAGGTCTTAATTCGCCCGGTAGATGGTCATTGGAAGCATAAAGGTAAAGATTATATTTCAGAGACAAAGAAAAAAGAAGCTACTCCTGACAAAGCGAGCTTTAGCGTTGACGCAAAAGTACTTGAGAAAATTGATGAAAAAGTTTCTCGTCCGGGTTTTGAAACAGCAATTCGAATCGTTGTTTCATCAAAAAGTAAAGATATGGCAGACTTGCATTTGAAAAACATCAAATCTTCTTTTTCACAATTTTCTTCTGATCTTAATAGCTTTGGATCTGCGAACATGCTATTTAAAGGAAGCTTCATGTTAAATTTTATTTATAAATTTTTCCCCGTATTTAAATTGCCTGTTTATAAAACAACTTCTATTTTATCGACCGATGAATTGGCAAGCGTTTTTCATTTTCCCAATAAAACAATTGAAACACCTCATATTAAATGGCTTAAAGCAAAAACAGCGCCGGTTGCTGCAGAAGTTCCCCAGAGCGGTGGAACGAGTATTGGAATGGGGCAATACCGCGGTGTTAGACGACCAATACACATTCAGCTGGTTGACCGTCGAAGACACACATATATTATTGGAAAGACAGGTACGGGAAAATCGCAACTACTTCTTGAAATGGCGCGCCAAGACATTGCTTCCGGGCACGGAGTTTGTGTGATTGATCCTCACGGAGACTTGATTGAAGATATTATTAAACTTATCCCACCTTCGCGAGCTGAAGATATTATTTATTTTGATCCATCAGATTCCGATCGTCCAATGGGACTTAATCTACTTGATGCCCGCACAGAAGAAGAGCAGCATTTTATTACATCGGCCATTATTAACTTGATGTATAAATTGTACGATCCTCAGAGAACGGGTATTATTGGTCCTCGCTTTGAGCATGCGGTTCGTAACGCAATGCTTACCGTTATGGTAGATCCAGGCGCAACGTTTATTGAAGTTGTTCGAGTTTTAACCGACCAAAAATATGTTCAAGAATTGTTACCAAAAGTAAAAGATCCAATTATTCGACGTTATTGGACTGATCAAATTGCCCAAACGTCAGATTTTCACAAATCGGAAGTTCTTGATTATATCGTTTCAAAGTTCGGCCGATTTGTTACCAACAAGACAATGCGAAATATTATTGGTCAATCAAAATCTGCATTTAACTTCCGAGAAGTAATGGATGAAGGAAAAGTACTGTTGATTAATTTATCAAAAGGAAAACTAGGAGAAGAAAATTCAAACTTCTTGGGACTGGTGTTAGTTCCAAAAATACTTGTTGCGGCAATGAGTCGTCAAGATATTCCCGAAGAAAAACGTCGAGACTTTTTCTTATATGTTGATGAGTTTCAAAATTTTGCAACTCCAGACTTTGCAACGATTCTTTCGGAAGCTCGAAAATATCGATTGTCTCTTACTGTGGCAAATCAGTTTATTGGCCAAATGGACGAAGAAGTTAAAAACGCTGTTTTTGGAAACGTTGGAACCCTAATGTGTTTCCGAGTAGGTGTTACTGATGCCTCGTATATGGCGCATGAATTTCAACCTGTCTTTAGTGAATCTGACTTAATTAATATTGATCGCTTTAATGCATACATGAAAACAATTGTAGATAACGAACCGGTTCCACCTTTTTCAGTCGATACTACAAAAGACATGTCTCAATTGAATGCAGCAGCAAATCCAAAAGTTGCAGAAGCTATTATTCAGCTTTCACGACTTAAGTATGGCCGACCACGTGAATTAGTAGAGGCAGAAATTGTGCAACGTTCTAAATTATGATAAACGACTTTCATCCAACCTTAACCGAAAAAATACAACTAACTCACGATGTATGGAGGTTGGTTTTTACGTTGCAGGAAGGTGAGGTTTTGGAATTTAGCGCAGGACAATATATGATTTTGCGAGTTGGGGAAGTCCGTCGATTGTATTCTATTCTTTCTACTCCCGCGGAAAAAGGAACGTTTGAATTGCTGGTCGAAATGGTTCCAAACGGAATCGGATCGTCGCACCTGGCGAATTTATCGGTTGGAGAATCGACGTTTTTTCAGGGACCTGCCGGGATTTTTTCAATCAAAGAAGAGCGTCCTCAAAAAATATTTTTAGCTACAGGGACAGGAATTGCCCCAATACTTAGCATGATCAAAACGCTTTTGGGCGGGGGGTGGAGCGAAGACATATATTTATACTGGGGATTGCGAGCAAAAGAAGACGTGTATTTTTCACAAGAAATTAAAGAACTATCTAAAACACATCCGAATTTTAAGCCTATGATTTGCTTATCACAGGAAAGCGACGAAAATCTATTTGCAGATCCGCTTTATCGAAAAGGGAGAATAAATATGTATGTACACGGGCACATTACAAAAAATTCAGAAATAAAAAATAGTGCTACGTTTTATATTTGTGGGTCTCAGCCAGTGGTTGAATCGCTTCGAACATTCGTTGCAGAAAACGGAATCGAAAAAGCCAATATTCATTTTGAGAAATTCGTATGAGACGGATATCTTCTGTCATCCTGAATCCCTTTGTCATTCTGATCCGCCGACTGGCGGAGAAGAATCTCATCATCACCAAGCTTCCAATACTTTTAATTCTGGCTTTCGCCCTCTGGATACGTCTTTATGGCCTTAATTGGGACCAAGGACAACACCTGCATCCTGATGAACGGTTCTTAACAATGGTTGCTGTTGCGCAAGAATTTCCACAATCTGTAAGTGAGTATTTTAATCCGATAACATCAAAGTTAAATCCCACAAATATTGGGCACCCTTTTTATGTATATGGCACATTTCCAGTTACATTTGTGAAATACGTAGCCACGGCGATTGGACGGGGAGATTATTTTTTACTTACACAAGTTGGGCGAGCAATAAGTGCGATATTAGATGTGGGAATAGTTTTACTTGTGTATTTAATGGTATTGTTGTTTGAAAAGCAGTTTAAGTTACACCCTAAGATAAAATATGTAAGTGCATTTCTTTATTCGGTAATGGTATTTCCAATTCAGCAAGCACATTTTTTTACCGTAGATAATTTTGTAACTTTTTTTATGCTCGGCTCACTCTATTTTGCGTATCGAGCTCGTCTATTAACAACATATAAAGAACTAAACATCATATTGTCCGCGGCTTTTTTTGGTTTTGCACTCGCTAGTAAAATAAACGCTCTTTATATTGCTCCGCTCATTGCCGCAATATTATTTATCAAGAATATAAAAAAAATCGCGATTCGTTCTTTCTTCTCCAGCTTTGTGGTGGGGCTATTTTTTATGGCGACTGCGTATATATTTCTGCGTTTAACTGACCCGTATTTATTTGCGGATGCCAATTTTTTTAATCCTCAGCCCAATCCACTCTTTGTAAAAAACATTCTTGAATTAAAAGTGTTGAATACACCAGAAGCGTGGTTTCCACCTGGTGTACAGTGGATTACGAAAACTAGGATTATTTTCCCTCTCAAAAACATGTTTTTCTTTGGAATGGGACCGGTTCTTTTTTTGTCGGGCATTATTGGAGTATGGATGTTGTTAAAAGAACATCGTCGTAGCGAGTTTGTTTTTATGTATGTTTGGGCGCTTGGACTTTTTGTTTATCAAGGCATGCAATTTGGTATGACGATGAGGTATTTTTCTATTTTATATCCATTACTGGCAATCTCCGCCGGATATTTTGTTATACATGTCTTTTCTTTTACTTCACGAGTCAACTCAAATCTCGATGTTCTTGACCAAAGTAAGAGTGCGTGGAAGAGGCCAATGATTGGTATTTACGCTGTGTTAATTCTCATTTGGCCGCTTGCGTTCCTATCAATTTACTCTCGTCCGCATTCTCGGGTGACAGCTTCCAAATGGATGTATGAAAATCTGCCACCAAAGATCGTTCTTGCTCAGGAACACTGGGATGACTCATTGCCGCTGGGATTCCCCGAATATGTAAATTCATTTACGACTATTCAAATGCCTGTTTTTGCCCCTGATGATGAAGTAAAATGGAAAGAGATATCGGATGCACTACAAAAAGCTCACTACATCGTTTTTACGAGCAATCGCGGGTATGGTAGTATTACCACTGTACCGCAAAGGTTTCCTAAAATGACTCAGTTTTACAACGATCTGTTTGCAGGAAAGCTCGAGTTTAAAAAAATAAAAGAATTTACCTCGTACCCATCACTGTCATTAGGCTCCTATACGCTTGAAATTCCCGATCAGTGGAGCGAGGAGGCGTTTACCGTATATGACCATCCGAAAGTAACTATATTTGAGAAAAAGTAGTCCGCTAACTTGACTGCTTTTTCACCTCTACTAAAATATTCATTGCCTTTTTTGATGGAAGTCTATCGTCTAAGAGCATAGAGGGGAGGGCGAAGATTTTTGCAAGCAATGTTCCGATTGGTTTTTCTTTTTCAAATTCAAAACGATCAAACGAACTGCCCGGCAGTCGTTCCACAATATTCTTTCCTATTCCATACAGTATAAAATGCGCAAACGGCCAGCACCAAGAAATTACAGTTTCAAGTTTTGAAATAGTGAACTTTTTTTGAAGCAATTGTTTAATTTCTTTTACCGAATATAGACGTTCATGGTCTGCCCAAATTCCCGCAAGCCACCACCTATCTTTATGGATGTGAGTATTAAAAAATTTCTCCAGAATCCAGTTTAATGGATCCCACAGAAATGGATAATCTTTGTTTGGAACCGAGACCAGTAATGTGCCGTTTTTCTTTAGAACTCTATGCAGCTCGGTAACTGCTTTTTTGTCATCCGACAAATGCTCCAAAATTTCCGATGCAATAATGCAATCGAAATAATTATCTTTGAATGGGAGTTTGTAGATTGATCCGACTTTAATAGTAACTCGTTTATCATTTCCAACATTTTTCTTTGCCTTTCTAACATATTCCGGATTTGCATCAATGCTTTGAATCTCTTTTACAAATGGAAAAAACGATGTGAGTTTTGTGTAAAATCCTCGTCCGCAGCCAATATCCAAAACTCGATGGGGTTTGTGATAATTAATGCCGTCCAAAATAAATCGTGCTCTTTTTGCAAATGCCGGATCGATTTCTGCGTTAATGATTTTATGAATTGATTGTAAAGGAGTCATATTTGTTAAGAAATGGTAAAACCCTATTTTGATTTTTTAAATATTTTTCTCGGTTTTTTATTACGTCAATAATTCCATTTGCAAGTGCGTTTGAGTCATTAGAAGCGACAATTGTCCCAAACCCCGTTTCCTTTACCAACATACGAGCGCCAGGTATATCGGTGCATACAATAGGAACTCCCAAACAAGCCGCTTCCATTTGTGTGAGTGGAAAACAATCACTACGAGAACTAATCATAAAAACATCAAGGCTTGAGTAAAAATCGGCAAGCTTTTTTTCATCTAATAATCCCAAATAGATAACATGTTTTTTCTGACTTTCAAAAAGTTTTTTTTGGGATTCGTAAAACGGCTCGTAATCCATTTCGGTATTTCCTGCAAACACAAATTTTGCAGAAGGGATCTCTTTAACAACCCGATCCATCGTCTTATAAAGAATGTCGAATCCTTTTTCTTCTACAAATCGTCCGGCAAATCCAATGCGTATCTGGCGCCGCTGAGATGATTTTATTTGGCGTGTGGCAGGAAGCGACGTTTTTGGAATGTATGCAAAAAATTTATATAAAAAATATCTCATTGTTCGAGAATGCTGAGCATAGTCTTTTGTGTATGTTGCAATCTTGTCGGCTAATAAAAATGAAGGAATAGTTAATGCATCAAAAATACGTTCGATGAGAATGTGTTTTAGTAGTGATCCTGTTTTGCGTGGTAATTTTAAATCTCCCTGATGAAAAATGGTTACTCTTTTTCCCATTAATTTTGCAATAAGGGTGAAAAAAAGAATATTACTATGCGGGGAGTTTATAATTACCTGGTCGTGCAACCGTACTTGCTTAAAAAAATCAAGAAGGGCTAAAAAAGAATAATGGGTCCTACTTATTCTTAGTTGATATGTAGATCGTATTACAGACAAGTTCTCAAACCGTTCGCGCAATGCGAGAGAATCGTCAAAACGAGTAGTTAACAGTGTAATTTCATGACCTTCTTTTTGTAAATGCTTTGCTAAAACCAAAAATGCTTTTGCGATTCCAGTCCAATGGGGATAAAAATATTCACTTGCCAATAGTAGCTTCATAGGCTCTTTTTCAATCGTTCAACAGCTTTGCGTAAATTGGGAAATTTGTATGGATGGCTAATATTTCGATCGAATATATTATATATCCACAAAACTTTTGCAGCTTGTTTTTTACTTAGATAATTGACAATATCGTAGTTATCTTCAACAAACGCATCGAGCTTTAGTTCATTAATCATGCGTTCCTTGAATAAATGTGGTTGTTCGTTTTTTTTGTTAAAGTGTGCGCTGGTAAAAATACCGCTTTTATTAACGCTTTGTAGTTTTTTCTTAAAATCATGTTCTAGAAAATCGAACCGTGCAGTAATAATGTGAGCTTCTATTTTTCCAGTGCGCACTAGGCGTTCTATTTCACTCAGTCCTGGTGCAATCATAAAGCTGGAAAGATGAGCCATTTTCCACGCAAATTTTGCAATTCGTCCTTTTGGAATGGTGAATTTTTTTTCACGTCGAGGCATGAAAAAGTGTTTAAACAATACTACTGGAGCACGAACAATTCGTGTTGGATTATATAAAAGTACTCCGTCAAAATCGAACCCAACTTTTAATGGTTTAGTTGCCATATTATATTTTTTCGAGTGTCTCAATTCCTAATAAATTCAACCCGTTTTTGATAACCTGCATTGTTGCTTTAGTGAGCAAAAGTAATCGTGTTTTGTCTTCATTGTTCGACTTCATAATAGAAGTTGATTCATACAGTTTATTGAATTTTTGACTTACATCAAACAGATATGTTGCAATCAAATGGGGGGCTATTTTTTGGGCCGCTGCTTCTGTAACTTCTGGGAACTTAATAAGCGTTCTAAGAAGTACGAGTTCATTTGGGTTTGAGGTATCTGTGATATTTGTCGCACCTACGTCACCGGCTTTAATAACTATGCTATTTGCACGTGCATACGTGTAAAGGAGGTATGGACCAGAATTTCCCTGCAGCGAAATTGATTCATTAATGTCGAATTGAAAATTCTTTTGCGCTTCGAGTTTTAAAAACGAATATTTTGTAGCTGCAATTGCAAGTGTTTCTGCCGCATTTGAATCGGGAAACTTTTCTTGTAGATGACTTTTTACCTGGTCAAGTAACCAGTTTCCTTCTACAACATTACCGGCCCGCGATGACATTTTTCCATCTTTCAAATCAACAAATCCATACACAAAATGTTTCTGTTTCCCTTTGTATTTTTCATCTAGCAATTCTTGCACCTTAAACGTTGTGGTAAAAAAACTCGATTGTTCTCCTGCAACAATATGAATACATTGATCAATCTCTCCAAATTCGCTAAATTCTTTTTGTGCGAGTCCCAATTCCTTGGCTTCATACGTTGGAAGTCCAATTGAATTAATAAACACCCGAGTGTGAACGCCATGTTCATCACCCTTGAATACAACTGCTCCATCACTTTCCTGTAAAATACCCTTTTGTAAGGCCTGCTGAGCAATTTCGAATCCTGTTTGAGCAACTTCACTTTCAAAAAAAAGTCGATCAAACTTTGTATGAAGGCGATGGTAAATTAAATCAAAATATTCCAAACTCCATGCGCGTGTTTGTTCCCAAAGTGGTTTTATGGTACTGTCCATTTCAAAAATTTGCTTGTTGATTGCTTGTATTTCTTGTTTTGCGACTTCGTCTTCTTCGTATGCCTTGTGGCCGGCAGCATACGATGTTCCTAAGAAAGCAATCCTTTCTTGAATAGGAGTATCGTGGGAAGGTAGTTCGGGTGCATGTTGAATGCCATACAAACACTTGGCTATGTGAAGTCCAACATCGCCTTGGTAGTTTGCGCGTATTACTGAAGCACCGGCATTTTCTAAAATCCTGCTTACAGTTTGTCCGGTTGTGATATTGCGCAGGTGCCCAATGTGAAATAGCTTATGGGTGTTTGGATGTGCAAATTCAACAATAATTTTTTTCCCTTCAAACAAATTATTTTTTCCATACTGCTCTTTTTCTTCAAGGATTCGATTGGCTTCGTTCCAGAGTGCCGATTGACTAAGCGAGAAGTTTATAAAATCTCCAACTTGCTCAACAGAAGCGACTAATTCATGCTTAAAACCGGCGGTTAGAAGCTTATGGTCGGGAACTGCACTTTTATGAACAGCGTAATCACCATGATCAGGATTCTTTGGAGCAAGTAAAAGTAGTTTTTCCGTGCCGATAACGTCTTTTATCGCCTTGTGAAGATGTTTTTTTAACATACTATTATGTGTAATTGTAGCAGATATATGCCTATTTAGTTGTAGTAAACGGATTAGAATCGGGTTACGAAAAATTCTCCTGGAATTTGGGGATAGCTTTGAAATAATTGCAATTTCTTGGTTGCTCCGGTTTGGGTAGAGGCACTTGATACTATGGTTTTTCCTTGTGGGGGCCAGGTTGAACTGTTATTGTTTACGTTGAGCGCAATCCCTGTAAAGCTTGAACTCGTTGAAATTACACGTATGATCATAAATGAACTTGCTGCGGGTGTAAACGCTTGTCCAAACGACACGGTGCCGCTGGTAGCATTGGTAATTAAGCAAGGATCAATCATGCGTCGATCTGCCACAGATGAAGATGAATTATTTGCGTTGGTGGTAATAAATGTAAGTTCAAGTGCTGCGGTTGTTGATGGTCCGCACGTAAAGTTGCCGCTAGGTGTTTGGACCGATATGTTCATGCTTCCTGAAAACGGGGTGCCGGTGAAACTGTTGTTTGCAAGATCGTACGTCGATAAATAGAACGTATAGGCTTCGTCCTTTTTCAATAACGGCGTTGTAAATGTATTTACAGTTGTTGTAGTGGTAGATGCAGTTCCTGAAATGCCCTGACCCAGTCCTAGTGATCCGATCGATACAGTTCCTGCTTGTTTTAGCGCAGCGTCTAAGCCTGCTTCAGCGGCAGCATATGCTTGTTTTGCATCTTGTTCCAACTTGGTAATTTTTTGTTCTTGCTGCGTAACGTGTGAAACAGAAAGTCCCACAGTTAACAATACCGTTGCAAGTAAAATTACAATAAGCAATGTTTGTCCGCTTTGTCTGTTTATGTTCCTCATAATTAGTTATGGTCTCAACTCGGTTTGAGTATACTTACTGATTCCTAGTTTGTCCATGAT
>JAYPGZ010000009.1:0-31676 GCA_038127095.1 Candidatus Roizmanbacteria bacterium
CGATAATCAAATTCTTAAGTACACCGATGCAAGTGGATGGGCATGTGCGGCTGATACTGATACCGATACGAACGTATCAGGCTTTACTGATTTCGGAAGTATTGTAGCTCTTACCACCAGTGCAGATAACTTGGGTGTTGGTACTTCCTCACCAACCAACAAGCTCTCAGTACTGGGAACCGCAGACATCTCAGGTAACCTGGGAGTTGGTACTACCACCCCAGCATACAAACTTGATGTTGCCGGTAACGCCAACCTCTCATCAGGTTCCACCTACAAGATCAATGGAACTGATGTATTATCAGCATCAGGCTTGGGTGTTGGTGTTACCGCCTCCTCACTCACCAGCCTTGGTACGCTTGGTAACGTAACTGTCTCTGGTGTATCTGCCTTAAACGGAGGTATCACCTTTGATAATGCTACCGATACCATCTCTGCCTTTACCGCTGGTGGAACGATTAATATGGCCACCAACATCATTACCGACATTGGCAACAGTGGTACCGACTTTACCGCAAGTGGAGGACTAACACTTGCCGGTGCCTTTACCGCCAACGGAACATCTGCCTTAAATGGAGCAATCACACTTGGAGATGCTGCAGCCGACACCGTTACCGCCAATGCTGCCAGCTGGACATTTGCAAATGCTACCACCATCGATATTGCAGACAATGCTCGTGGTGCACTCAACATTGAATCAGGCCTCTTTAATCTTGATACCATCAATGCACGTGTTGGTATTGGAACAACAACACCAACAACCACGCTCGATGTAGTTGGAACTGGTAAATTCTCAGGTCTTCTTACCGCAAGCTCTGGAGTATCGATTAACTCGGAAACCGTTACTGACTTGAGTGGTAGTGGAATTGCTGTTACCGGTAATGCACTCACCGTCAATCTCACCACCTCCGGAACTACCGGATCTACTTCATCCAACTCAGGGTTGGAGGTAGGAAGTGGAGGACTCACTCTTTTGAAAGGTTGTGCTGATAACGAACTACTCAAATATACTGATGCGGGTGGATGGGCATGTGCTGCTGATGCAGATACAGGTAATATTTCAGGCTTTACCGACTTTGGCTCAATCGTTGCACTTACCACCAGTGCAGACAACTTGGGCGTTGGTACCTCCTCACCAACCAACAAGCTCTCAGTACTGGGAACCGCAGACATCTCAGGTAACCTGGGAGTTGGTACGACCACCCCAGCATACAAACTCGATGTTGCTGGTAATACCAACCTCTCATCGGGTTCCACCTACAAGATCAATGGAACGGACGTCCTTTCAGCATCAGGCTTGGGTGTTGGTGTTACCGCCTCTTCACTCACCAGCCTCGGTACCCTGGGGAATGTCACTGTCTCTGGTGTATCTGCCTTAAACGGAGGTATCACCTTTGACAATGCTACCGATACCATTTCTGCCTTTACCGCTGGTGGAACGATTAATATGGCCACCAACATCATTACCGACATTGGCAACAGTGGTACCGACTTTACCGCAAGTGGAGGACTAACACTTGCCGGTGCCTTTACCGCCAACGGAACATCTGCCTTAAATGGAGCAATCACACTTGGAGATGCTGCAGCCGACACCGTTACCGCCAATGCTGCCAGCTGGACATTTGCCAATGCTACGACCATTGACATTGCAGACAATGCTCGTGGCGCATTAAACATTGAATCAGGCCTCTTTAATCTTGACACCATTAACGCACGTGTAGGTATTGGAACAACAACACCAACGACTCGTTTCCATGTTGTTGGCGGCGATGCATATTTGGGGACAGGAACGTTTAATAACACATCGGGAAGCGAGGATTTATATGTAACGGGGAATTTTGAGGTTGATGGAGTTTTGTACGGAGGTGTAGGAAACTTTTCAGGCGCGTTATCTGCAGCTTCACTTGATTTGGCCGGCGGAGGTATTACTAATGCCGGATCAATTGTTGGAGGTACTGGATTTACATCCACAGGCACTATAACGTTTGGATCATTGGGCGCTGGCATAGCGCATCTTTCATCGGGCGGAGTACTTTCTTCTTCCGCGGTAAATTTGGCGAATTCAGACGTAACGGGAACGTTGCCTGTAGCAAGTGGTGGGACTGCGCTTACGTCATATACAAAAGGCGATCTGTTATATAGTAGTGCTACTAACGTACTGGGTAAATTAGGAATTGGATCATCGGGACAAGTATTGGTGGTATCGGTGGACAATGTGCCTTCTTGGGGAAGTGTAACTGGTGTTGGCGGCATATGTTCAAATTGTTTAGTGACAGATCCTTCTTCTTCACAAACAATCGCGCCAACGGGTTCTGGCACCATTGGTTTGGCGATTCGACAAACGACTGGTGGAGGATCGTCTGATATTTTTAAGGTAACATCTTCAGATGGCTCGACCTCGCATTTACGTGTCGATTCAACGGGCGCAGTAATGGTTGCATCGGGACCATTGTTAGTTAATCCTAGTGGTTATGATCCTATTTCTATTACTCCTGTAGCACAGGGCGCAGGAGCATTTACCGGATCAATTACGTCGGCAGACCTAACCGCCGCTCGAACATGGACTCTTCCTAACGCAACGGGAACGGTTTGTTTAGACATAGGAAACTGTGCAGGTGCAGGGGGGAATTTGGGTGGTTCTGGAAGTGCAAATTACATTGCTCGATGGAATGCACAATACGCACTTGAAAATGGTAGTTTATACGACAATGGGAGCGTTGGTATTGGTACAACAGCTCCACTTGCCAAGTTTGATACAGTTGGTACTGCATGGTTGCGAGGATCAAGCTCAACGACTGGATTATACGTAGCGTCAAGTGGTAATGTGGGGATAGGGACTACTGGGTCTGCGTATGCACTCGATGTGACCGGAACCCTAAATGCCACAGGTGCTACTACGCTTGGCTCCACACTGAATGTAACAGGTGCGGCTACACTTTCTTCAACCGCCAGTATTACCGGTGCAACAACTATTGGCGGAAGCTTACAGGTAAATGGAACAGGTAATTCATACATAATGGGTAATTTGGGAATTGGAACGACTAATCCAATACAAAAGTTTGATGTAAATGGTTCAGTTGCTTTTGGTTCACTACCTTCAAATCCACTGCCACAAAGCAATTCTGCCTATTTTTCAGGCAAACTAGGAATTGGTACCACAAATCCTGATACATCGCTACATGTGTTTGGAACATCTACCACGACCGGTATAAAAGTTGGTTCATCATCAACATCATATATCTCACTTTTACCTCAGCTTGGAGGAGTTAATGGTAATGCTCAAATATTGGTTGGCGGAAATTTGGAAGTTGCTCCTTCAACCCGTCGAACCTTTTTTTCGACAAATCCAGGAGGTACAGTACCATCTCTTGAATTACAAAATAATTCATCATCATTAACATCGACTGTTAAATTAACATCGGTTGGTTCAAGTTACTTTACTGGAGGTAATGTTGGAGTTGGTACCTCAATTCCCCAAAACAAGCTTGATGTATTGGGTTCAGTTGCTTTTGGTTCACTCCCGAAAAACCCACTGCCACAAATCTACAGTGCATATTTTAGTGGCAGTTTAGGGATTGGAACCACAAACCCAACTCAAAAACTCGATGTTGCAGGTAACGCCAACCTCTCATCAGGTTCCACCTACAAGATCAATGGAACGGACGTCCTTTCAGCATCAGGCTTGGGTGTTGGTGTTACCGCCTCTTCACTCACCAGCCTCGGTACCCTGGGGAATGTTACCGTCGCTGGGGCATCGGTGCATAATGGAGCAGTTACGTTTGGAGATAATAGTGCCGATACGGTAACTTCAACAGCGGGCGCGTGGACATTCTCGAATGCATCAACATTCGATCTTGCAAATTCTCAATTAAATGCGCTTAACTTTGAATCAGGCCTGCTCAATATCGACACATCTGGTTCTACCGTTGGTATTGGAACAACTGTTCCTACTGCAAAATTAAGTGTGCTACAAACCGGATCAGCAAACGCATTCTTAGTACAAGATGTTGCAAGCGACACAACACCATTTGTAATCGATGCAAGCGGACGCGTTGGTATTGGTACAACTACACCAAGCGATAGTATTTCTTTGGAAGTTGTAGGCGATACGCGACTGGGTGGAAATATTTCACGAAATGCACATGGATCAAACAATCTTCCTGATCAAGGAAGTATTTCTCCAAATGGTGGATTTGAAGGATTGACTTCTTCGGGAGCCAATTTGCCAGATGATTGGTATGATGTTGATTCAGGATCAGCGGTAAGTTCTACACAGGTTGTTCAAGGAGATCGATCGCTGAGAATGTCGTCACTTAATGATGAAGTAATGAGTTCGTGTTATCCGGCAACCGGAGGAAATACATACAACTTTAACATGTATTCGTACTTAACATCGTCTGATGCCACACGACTTCGTATGCGTGAATATACCTCGCTTGCAAACTGTACATCGAATACAAGTCCAACAACCACCGATACAACTCAGTGTACCGGAGCAGGTGTGGGGCAAGCATGGACAACGTGTGGTGCTGCACAAGGATTGGCGTCTACCACTCGTTGGATGCGAACTGGTATTTACCTTACATCTAAATCCAGTACACATGTATATATTGATTCAGTACGAGTAACTCCAAATGCGCTTACTAATGGACTTGATTTGGCAGAAACGTACCCGGCTGCAAAAGCCGATGGTATTAAAGTTGGAGAAATAGTTTCGTTTGGCACTGCTGCTAAACAAGCTGGAGCAGATGTGAATAATGTAACCCGATCTTCAAAAGCATATGATAATTTGGCATTTGGTATTGTTTCCACAAAGCCAGGCATAGTTCTTGATGAAAACAACGGTACTGAAAAAGTTCAAGTAGCGCTAAAGGGTCGAGTACCGGTATTAGTTTCTACCGAAAATGGACCGATTAAAATCGGCGATCCAATTGTTGCTTCAAGTAAACCAGGAGTCGGAATGAAGGCAACAAAAGCGGGAAAGATTCTTGGATACGCAATGACAGAGTATGTTAATAGCGATCCTTCAATAGTTGACCAGGTAATTGTATTCGTTGAGAGTTCGTGGTTTGATCCAAGTCTTGCGTTGGGTAGTACCGGCGATGTTAATGGTGTAACGTCAAATCTAACGAGTTTGAGTCCAGCAAATACAGACAGTATTGCTAAAGACCTCGTGAAGATCAGTGCAGACTTTGAAAAGCTTACCATGTCGATGAATACATTAGATAGTAAGGTAGATGGCGTTAGCAGTGAAGTAACTAAGCTCTCTTCGGAAAATGCCTCACTTTCTTCTCGACTTGCACGTCTTGAAGATCAGCTGAAACAGCTCAAAGAAGGTAGAGCTGTTTTGGGTATCGGAACATCTAATCCTCAGCTTTCAAGTGAGTCACTTGCGAGTGCATCAGCCACGCTTGATGATGCTGATTCTCTTATAACCGGAAATGAGTCCAAACTTTCCGAGCTGTCGGTTACCGGACTTGCCAAACTTAATAATATAAATGTTATTGGCGATGCAACTTTTGGTATGTTGCAAATTGTTGGTCTTGACTCGGTAGGTGGATCGAGTATTGAAACCATTACTGGTCCATTACGGTTGCAGGCAACGGCACTCAACGATTTGGATATTATGAACGGAAAGGTATTGGTTACAACAGACGGAAGTATTACTGCAAAAGGTCAGATTACAACCAAGAAGTTGAACATAAGTAACGAAAAAGATGGTGATGACAATAGCGTTGGTACTGCCATATTGAAAAGTGGTACTAAAAAGGTGGTAGTGAAAACCAAAGCAGTAACTGAAAAGTCACATGTGTTTGTAACGCCAAAGGGCTTAATAAGCTATCCGCTTGTCGTGACTGTTCTTGAACCTCAAACATCATTTACGGTTGAAGTTAAGTCTGCAGAAGATGAGGATGTCGAGTTTGACTGGTTCATCGTGAACTAAGTGTTTGAATGTGGCCAGAAATGATGTGTCCCGAGAGGGAATCGAACCCCCATTTAACCCTTAGGACGGGTTTGTTCTATCCATTGAACTACCGGGACTTGCAATATTATAGCATTCCAATCAATTTGAAGAAGTAGGGGCGCTTGAATAATCACCCCCAATAATTATGAGAATATCTGCATCTGTGCGAGGAGCGCTTTCATCGTTTGGTAATTTTGCGTTTTCAGCATCCATAGCTGAGGCGATTTGTATGACTTGTTTATCAAAATTACCTTTTAGGTCGATAACTTGCGTAAGTTTGTAGTCGTTTTTTTTCGCATTGTTTTTTTCTACCACGTCAATTTGCACGTTCGTAATTTTTTGCTTTAAACTTTGTTCAAATTGATTAGCAAGTCCGCTTTTTTGTGTGCCATTGTATAGGGCAATTCGTATGACCTGAGATGATTCTTTTGAACTTTTTGCATGATTAGGAGTGACTGCCTGGTTATTGATATTAACCGGCGATACGTTAATGATCTGATTTGTTTTTGGTCTATATAAAACACCTTTGCGAGCGTTAATATAGACCAATACTTTATCGCCGATCTGTGCGTTAGCAAAAAAAGGTTGATTTCTTAGCCGGTTTGGGTCGGTGACCGTTGCTATGTTTGGTGTTTCTCCCTTGGGAAGTTCATAAATTTTGCCGACTTGTTTAATTAAATCTTGTATTTCTTTTTCAGAAACTTGTTGTCCTATATTGAGATCATTCTTCATTGCACTAAATCTATATAAAAAGAAACCAGTTACGCTCAGTGAAACCGTAAGTAGAATTGCCAAGCCAATGTAAACTGATTTTTTTTGATTCGTGTCAATTTTGGGTATTTCTAGCATAGGGTTTACTATACTATATTGACAGTTTCTTGTAAACGGTTTACAATCGCTCTATGCAAAAAACGATGCTTGCTGTAGTTAAGGAAAAGCCAGAAGCAGGGGTAATTGTGAAACAGATACCCATTCCTGTTCCTAGTGACGATGAGGTGCTGATTAAGGTCTTAAATGCGTCAATTTGTGGTACTGATATTGGGATATATAACTGGACTCCTTGGGCAGCAGGGCACATATCTCCTCCTATTGTTATTGGTCACGAGGTGGTGGGAAAAATTATTCAAATAGGAAGTGATGATCAAACAAAGGAACGTAACGGACTTTCGCTCGGCGATATTGTTTCTTCGGAAACACATATTTACTGTGGTCATTGTTACCAGTGCGGTAAAGGAAATCTTCACGTCTGTGAAAAAATGGAACTTTTTGGAATAGGAAGAAATGGAGGATTTGCAGAATATGCCACTATTCCCATTCGCACAACGTGGAAAAATAATACATCTATTCCTGTTGAAGCAATGAGTGTGGCAGAGCCATTGGGTAATGCAGTACATGTTATTACCAAAGGAAACGTTGCTGGTAAAAAAGTATTAGTTATTGGACTTGGTCCAACAGGATTGTGTGCGGGTATGGTTGCAAAAGCATACGGTGCGAGTGAGGTTGTGGGTATTAATCGCGGGGAATATCGTCGTAATCTAGCTACAAAAGTTGGGTTTGATCGAGTGCTTGAAAAACTTCCCGAAGTAGAAAATGACACGTTCGACGTTATTTGTGAAATGAGCGGATCGCAAGCTGGAATTCAAATTGCGTTTGACGCAGCTCGCATAGCGGGGAAAATTATTGCTTTTGGTATTCCCAAAGCAGATATAACATTGAATTGGGGTAAGTATTTGATCAATAAAGAGCTTTCGATTGATTCAGTATTCGGACGACGGATTTGGGAAACGTGGTATCAAACATCTGATTTGCTCACATCTGGCAAAGTTGATTTAACGAAAATAATTACTCATCGATTTAAATTGGCCGATTTTGAAGAAGCGATGAAGGTAATGATGAGTGGGGAATGCGGAAAAGTGTTGTTGGAAGTTTGATAATTAACCAGTCATTTTGAGCGCAGCGAGGAATCTCAGTTTGGCGTATTGATATTTCCGCTCAATACGCTGCTACTGAACTCGGCTTGCGTAGTCGTTTGTAGGCGCAAACGAGTCTCTCCGCCAGTTGGCGGATCAGGTATCTCGCTCTCATTTTATTATGAACAATAAACTAACGCAATTTCTCGAAGAAAACTACAATGCTTCGGCGCCAGCGCCACGGATCATTGACTCCAGTCAGGGAGCATACTTAACTGTTGATGGAAAAAAACTTCTCAATCTTTGTTCGAGTCATTATCTTGGTTTAGGAGTGAATCCTCGAGTAACAACAGCAGCAAAGAATGCTATTGATAAATATGGAATCGCCACTGGTTATCGAACACTTGCGGGAACTCATACGTTGCATGTGCAGCTCGAAAAAGCGCTCGCGGAATTTAAAGGTACAGAAGATGCGATTATTTTTACCGGTGGATACATGGCAAATTGCGCTGCTATCCAAACAATTATGGCAAAAGACGATGTGATTATTTCCGACGAACTGAATCACGCGTCAATAATTGATGCGGTAAAATTGTCGGGCGTGCAAAATAAGTTTATTTATAAGCATGGTGACATGAAACATCTCGAAGTCATCCTGAACGAAGTGAAGGATCTAGGTGTTAATCAAAAAATCCTCATTGTTACTGATGGTGTATTTTCAATGGACGGTGACTTAGCGCCACTTCCTCAGATCGTTGAGCTTGCGCAAAAGTACGGCGCATTTGTAATGGTTGACGATGCTCACGGAGAAGGGGTTTTGGGAAAGGGTGGGCGAGGAATCGTGGATCATTTTGGACTTCATGGACGTGTAGATATTGAGGTTGGTACACTTTCGAAAGCATTTTCTGTTATGGGGGGATTTATTGCTGGGAAGAAAAGTCTGATAAGTGTATATCGACAAAAGGCACGTCAGTTTCTTTTCTCAAATGCCCTTACTATTCCTGATGCAGCTGCGGTGCTTGAAGGTGTAACTATTTTAAGTGAATCTGATGAGCTCGTAAAAAAACTGTGGGACAACGCACGGTACTTAAAACAGGCTCTCAAGGACGCTGGTTTTGATGTGGGTCATTCAGAGTCACCCATAACTCCCATAATGCTTGGCGATGAAGATCGTGCGGTAAAGTTCGCGTCAGAACTATTTAATGAAGGAATTTTTGCAAGTGCAATTAAGTTCCCTATGGTGCCTCAGGGAACTGCACGAATACGACTCATTCCATCTGCTTCGCATTCACGAGAAGATTTAGAGATGGCAGTTGAGAAGATAATAAGTATAAGTCAAACGAGGTAAATACTATTGTGAATTAATAGCCTTTTGTAGCGCTCTAATAATTTGATCCGGTTCAACATCTCGGGTGTATAGTCCGTTGAGTGGAAGAGCTATTGTAGCATGTCGAGGTGCGTAAAAATTTGGATTGAATGTTTTGTTACCGATCACTACTGTTTTATTTCCTGTTGCGCCTGCCGCATGAACGGGCATGCTATCGCACCCAAGCACAATACTGTCTTTTTTCGATAGTTCCTGTAAAAACGCAATAAAGGTGCCAAATGACCAACCATATTGTGATGCAAGTGCGTGTTCAGGCACAAAAGCCGTTTGAAGTCCAGCATCTTTTGCATATTTTGCTACAATTTGTACTTCCTGAGCTTGTTGACGATCGCTTGGAATAAAGAAAATGGAGCTTGTTATGGGCAGGTTAGCAGTCTGTAATGCTGCAAAAAACTCTTCCCACTTGCCTGGAGGATAATATTTTGAAGCAACTTTCATGCCGCCCGTTGCTACACCCGTATGAATAAAAAGTGGATGAGTTCCTTCGGGTACTTTAATTTCACTAAATAGCGTATTCACTAATGCTGCTGCATGTTCTTGAGCGATACTGCTGGGTTTTAAATAGGGTGGAGGTAGGGTATTTTCTTGTAAAGGGATTCCCAATAGATCTAAATTAATTTGTAGGGCCTGAAGTTGGTGAATGTCTTGCGCTGACCAAGCGGCTTCTTTGATAATTGGTCTTCCATATTCCAAGTCTTGGTTAACTATTCCAGGTTTGCCATATTGCCAAAATCGTATTTGCTCCAGTTGTTCCTGGTTGGTTATTGTTCCGTTTGTGGAAGAGGTGACCAGGAGTGGAGTTGCCGCATTAAGCGGAAAGAATATTGGAGTTTCTGGATTGTGTTGTTGAGTAAATGCAAGTAGTTCTGTAGTCCACGGATAGTGGGGAATGTGTGGAATATGAGTAGGTAGACCAACAATTTGTAAATTGGGCAAACCTTGCGATGTTATTGTTCCTGTGTGTGGAGTAAATATGGTTATGTCTAAACCTGCATCTACAAGCGGCTGTATTGTTGCACTCGCCTCTATAATATCTCCCAAATATCCTTCAGTTATACGAGGATCGCCTGTCTTACTCCTAGCTCTGCCATCGAGTACGACTGAAACTCTCCCATTTGATCTGTATAGCGCTTTTTGGTTTAAGTCTCTTACCTGTGTAAAAACATCTTGTTCCTTTGCTGATTTAGAAATCATAGCGTCGAGTACTTTATTTATTTCCAATTGATTCAACGCGCGTGGATTGGCACTGAATATCCCATGATGAGGATCTACAGGGGTTAATGGTTGCCATTCGTGGTAGGGTGTTTGGAGTATATCTGAATGATTCCTACCTGGCTCAATGCGATACGACATAGCCTGCGTATTATATCACAAAAATAGCGATATGAATATGTCATGATTTTTTTATTTTTTCACATGATTGTGATACTGTATACTTATGTTTATGCAATATCCTCATAAACATCCTGATTTTCTACGTGTCTTAACTCTTCGAACCATTGGAAATTTCCTCATATTATTCTCGCTCTTTACCATGATAAAAACGTTTTACGAGCCGGTAAAAGGAGAAATCACGTACTATTTTGACAAGCTAGGTGGCAAGCAGTATCTGTTGAGCGACTCTCCAGAAGCGCAAGAATTGGCGGCTAAAGGAAAATTAGCCGAGCTCGTTCGAAATAATAAAATCCAGCTATTACAGCCTAAAGATCCTGAATTTAGTATTGTAATTCCCGCAATAGCTGCTAATGCAAAAATACTTCCGAACGTGAACGCTGCTGATCAAGAGGAATATTTGGAAGCCCTAAAAAAAGGCGTTGCTCACGCTGCAAACAGCAACTTCCCCGGTGAAAGTGGTCATATTTTCTTATTTGCTCACTCCACAGATTATTTTTGGAATGTTTCTCAATATAACGCTGTATTTTATTTGCTTTATAAGCTTAAAAATGATGACGAGGTTAATATTTTTTACAAAGGTAAGCGCTTTGCTTATAAAGTGGTAGGGCAAAAGGTTGTAGATCCATCACAAGTAGAATATTTAACCCGCAAAACCGATGGGGAATTCTTAACCCTGCAAACCTGCTGGCCACCTGGAACCACGCTCCAGCGACTCCTTGTATTTGCTAAGCGTGAAG
Organism: Candidatus Roizmanbacteria bacterium; assembly: GCA_038127095.1. Classification (GTDB taxonomy): domain Bacteria; phylum Patescibacteriota; class Microgenomatia; order UBA1406; family HO2-37-13b; genus 2-01-FULL-39-24. The sequence continues at coordinate 11,395 of JAYPGZ010000009.1, forward strand.
TTGAGTAGTTATCGAATGCCTACTGCATACACATCGGGAAGTTTGTTCGTTTGTGGATTCAAGTTTGCCAATATTAAAAGGCGTCCATCGGTAGTGATACTGATAAAATCACTTTCGATTGGTCCGGAATATACTGTTTGCTTGTTTGAGTTATCGTAGTCTACGATAGTAATCTTGTTTTCTTCGCGCATAATAATATGTTTGCTATCGGGGTACCAAATAAGTTTTGAAGCGAGTGCTGTTGCGTTCTGACTTGTTCCAACATCGATAGGTAAAGCAATGGTAGTTAGGCGTGTAGGGAGTGTATTCACCCGGGTTGTTGGGAGTGTAGTAGGCGTTGCTGGATTGACTGTTAATAATTCTGTTATCGACTGAGGTACGGTGAGTTCATAGTTTGTATCTTCTTTCTTATCATAAATATAAATTCGTCCCGGTTGAATAGTGCGTGTTTGAGGACGTTGATTAATAGAAACGAGGCCAGGGACCAGGATCTTAGGAATGCTTGCGGCTTGTTTTGCAACATACAATATCTTTGTTTGATCAGGAGAGAAGCTAATGATATCGAATGATGTGCTTGCAATCATTGGGAATGGTTTCTTGAATGTCTCCAAGACTTTTTTTAGATCAGCCTCTTGTTTAGTTTTCCATACCGCAAGTACCGCTGCACGAGATTTTGTTACGTCAATCAAATCGGTTGTCTCTTCTGTTGTTGAAAGCAGATATGTTCGATTGCCAACTTCAAATAACATTTCTTTTTGATCAGGTGACATAGCAATGGTAGCTTCTTTAAAATCTACGCCAGCTGGGAATAGTCGTTTTGCGACCAATAGCTTGAGTGGGTTAAAAAGTGATAATTGGCGACGTGCGTTGTCGAGGAAATATATACCATCCTTTGCAAGCTCTACAGGCATGTCGCGAGCTTCACCAGAATCTGCAAGTAATATGACGTTGTTGGATTTTTCATAATAAAAGGCTTTTACAATACCTAAGGATGTTAGTGGGGAAAGTGATGGATTTTGGGGAAACAAAATACCGTCAGCTCGCATAACCAGTTCTCCTTTAAGTTTCAAATCTGTTGCCCATGTTGAGTATCCTTCTTTTTTGAGTTCTACATGGTAATCCCCAGGAGGTAAAGTAATGTTGGAATTTGTTACACCGTACAGTTCGCCATTAATATAAATCTTGGCGGCGTCAGGTGAAGATGTGGCGACCAATATTCCGGTTGAAGTCACTTCTTGTTTACCGAAATTCAGTCGATATCCGCGTGCGTATCCGACAATGAGTATGAAAGCGACGACGAATATTGTTGCTAATATGAACCGTATCAAAACTTTCGAGAACATGAACTAATTGTATCACAGTGTTATTCTGAGCGTTAGCGAAGAATCTCCGTCTTTTACTCCGCTCGATAGCGTGTTTGTCGACTCGAGTGAAGAGTTGTTTCACGCTTCAACTCGTCTCCAAACAGATATCTTGCGCCGCATGTGGTGAATAATACTGATCCATTTCCGAATGTATGTCAAATGTATGTCAATAGTTCTCAAATATACCCATTTGTACGTGGTATAATGGTCTAAATTAGCGCTTTTTAACGTATCTTATTATAATACAAATAGGACAGAATATATCAATTTATACCCTATGAACTTTCGTAAGAAAATTGGCATCGATTTAGGAACTGCAAATACTTTAGTTTATGTTGCTGGTAAGGGTATTGTGCTTAATGAGCCGACAGTTGTTGCATATTCCCTTCAAAACAAACGAATACTGGCGGTGGGAGATGATGCGCGAGAAATGCTTGGTCGAACACCGGGTACGATAGTTGCTGCTCGTCCTCTACGTGAAGGAGTAATAGCGGATTACACAGTAACTGAAGCAATGATAAGCTACTTTATTAAAAAAGCACTTGGAGGCACCAGTTGGGGAGGTATAGATCTTATGATCTCAATTCCAGGTGGGTCTACACAGGTCGAGAAACGTGCTGTAGTAAGCGCTTGTAAGAATGCTGGTGCATCTGAGGTATATTTAATGGAAGAGCCCTTGGCAGCAGCGATAGGGGCTAAAGTGCCTATTTCCCAGGCTTCAGGCAATATGATTATTAACCTCGGCGGAGGCACAGCTGAAATAGCGATTATTTCACTGGGTCAGCTTGTGGTATACAAAAGCGTTCGGGGCGCAGGCACAAAAATTGATGAAGCAATTATTAATCATCTCAGAAAATCTCACAGCCTGATTATTGGAGAACGAACGGCTGAAGAAGTGAAAATGAAAATAGGCAACGCGTACTTGGATGAAGCGAAAGATACGCGTACGTATGAAGTGAGGGGTCGTGATTTTCAATCAGGTTTACCTCGAATTGTAGACATAAGTGAGGCCAGTCTTTCTGAAGCACTGCAAAAACCGCTTAAAAATATACTTGATGGAGTAAAAGAGGTTCTTGCACAAACTCCTCCGGAACTTGCTTCCGATATTGTGGACAGGGGTATTGTTCTATCAGGTGGCACGTCGCTTTTGCACAATATTGACAAATATTTTACAAACAAGATCGGCGTAGCGGCTTTTGTTGCGGAAGAGCCATTATTTTGTGTAATTCGAGGCGTCGGAATGGCTATTGAGAACCTCGACAGCTTTAGAGACGCAATTAGATAGCTTATAATAAATTAGCGCAATTCAAATACAAGCGATGAGAAGTAATAATTGTGCTAATCGAGTATACTGAAAGTATCCGTAGAGTATAATATATATGAATAGTCGAAAACACCCTAAAAAAACAAGATTAATAATTATATAGACTATTACAGCAAATTATATTGCTGCCAAATAATGTATAAATAAGTTATACAAAAAGTGACAATTTCGAAACAAATAAATAAAGTATTTAATCCTATATAAATAAACTTTATGAAAATCAAAAATCAACTCCTTGGAATTACAATTCCAACCGCTTCCAAATTAGAAGTCCGAGAGAAAATTATTAAAAACATACTCGAGTCAAAAAAATTTTTTCACGTGATTTCACTAAATCCGGAAATTCTTGTGCTTACAACTACTAATGGAGCTTTTAAGGAGGTCGTTGCAAAGGCTCAAATGCATATACTTGATGGGGTTGGGGTGGTTGCGGCTGCAAAATTGTGCTCAATTCCCGCAGGAGAACGCTATAGTGGGGTTAATCTGATGTCCGATCTTCTTAAAGAGGCGTACAATAGACGCTTGCGAGTACTACTAATCGGCGGAGGCGGTAAAATAGCAGAAAGGGTAGTTGAGTGCCAAAAAAAGCTTTATCCAGGCATAGAAATTTCCTCAACCTCCGGAATCTCGGCAATTTCAAGCCCAACGGAAGCAGAGGAGAATGAGATTTCTTCTATAGTTGCTGCTGTAAAGCCACATCTGGTATTTGTGGCGTACGGCTCACCAGCACAGGAATTGTGGATAGAACGTCATAGCAAGCTTTTTGATGGAATGGTGGTAATGGGGGTAGGTGGGGCATTTGACTTTTTGTCGGGAAATATAGTTCGAGCCCCAAAGATTATACAGAGCATTGGTTTTGAATGGTTATTTAGACTTCTCCGTCAGCCGTGGAGGGTAGTTCGCCAATTACGGTTAGTGAAGTTTATCTGGTTAGTAGGGAAGGAACACATGAATGCTTAAATATCTCATTTATCCTCCGCTCGATATCATGATTCTCAACTCGGGTTGCACAGATGTCTCACGGTGCAAACGAGTTTCGAATCAGATATCTGGCGCCATATAGCTATTTATATTGCGGTATATAATAGTGTATGCTTATTCAACCTAATGAACTCACCGGCCTTATTCGTGTTTTGAAATACTATGCGTTTTTTCGATATGCGGCTACAGCAGATGATATCTATATTACATATCCATGTAAGATCTCACTTCGTCATATGGAGCTTATATTGCAGAGCGCAGTAGCTGAAAAGAAAGTTCTAACCCAAAACATTGCTGGAACAAGCTACTATACACTGCCCCCCCAGGGCATATCACTGCATGAAGTTGAAAAAAAGGTAGCATTGACACGTGAAAAAATTTCGGCGGCAAAACTATTTTTATGGGCTGCAGAATACCATACGGTAGTACATTTAATTGGACTGACCGGATCGCTTGCAATGAAAAATGCGAGAAAAAATGACGATGTGGATTTCTTTATTATTAGCGCTCCTCATCGAGTCTGGACTGCACGTGCATTGTTATTGTTAACAGCGGCTTTATTAGGAATGCGAAGGAAGCGCAATGACGCAAGTCCAGCGGGAAAGATTTGTATGAATTTATTTTTCGATGGAACAGACTTGGTTGTTCCGCGGCATAAACAGACCTTGTATGTTGCACATGAAATTGTGCAAATGAAGCCACAATTTGTAAAAAATAATACCTATGCCCAATTCCTGCATGAGAATCGATGGATTGATGCGTATTTTCCAAATGCACGTAAAGTGCTTGCGAGTCAACTGCGCGCCCCTGCACATTTTAGGTCTCGTACAGTGACCCAGTCTTCAGGCCTAATAGGTAATTTATTCGAAAAATTGTTCAAAAAATTACAACAGAAAATTATGGAAAAACACCGAACAAATGAACTAGTTAGTAACACTCAGATGTGGTTTTATCCAGATGATTTTGAGGAAAAGCTTAGAAAGGGCAGTATTATATCATGATCGTTTACCTGTAGTGTGCTATTATTAAACCCTATGTTTGGACTACGTAAAAAACCCGTGAAAAAGATGGAATTTGAACCGGCACCCGATGTAATGGAGATTGTTCATGAAATCGTGAACACACTGCCGCTTCCTCATATTAAATTACAGCATATACACACAGTTCGCAGTAACCACAGTAAGGCACGTGCGTACGCTCGTGTATGGGGCACAGCGCGCATTTTCCACGAAGCAGCCGGTATTCCTCCAACCTATGTAATTGAAGTTCTTTCACACTACTACGACAAACTTCCTGAAACGGAAAAAATAAAGGTGATTATTCATGAGCTCATGCATATTCCCAAAACATTTTCAGGGGCGCTCCTTTCACACAAAGGCCCTCATCATGCGATTAATAAACGAACGGTGGAAAAGGTATACGAACGACTGATTAAATAGGAGAGTCGTGCTATAATATCTGCAGATTGCAGTAAGGAGGGGTCGCATAGCTGGTCCATTGCGGGGGATTGCTAATCCCCTGAGTAGAAATACTCACGTGGGTTCAAATCCCACCTCCTCCGCCAATAATTACCTCAGCTTTTCATACGCATACTTCATCCGTTGCCATAGAGTATATACTGAAAAGACGAGTAAAATCGCAAATATAACTTCTGCAACATTCAGTTTCCATGCGGTCCACACAGAAGACCTTGGCACTGCGAGCCATAACAGTAGTCCTATATACACTGTAACGAGTCGTTCCGTGCGCTCCACAATTCCCACATTAAATATTACCGTTGATCCGCTCGCTAGTTCTGCACGACTACGAGCGTAACTTATTAAGAATGAAACTATCAACAGAGGAATTATTATTTCCCATCGAACAATTTCTGCAAATCCAAACGCACAAATAAGTATACAATCAACACCACGATCAACCACCGAATCTAAAAATCCGCCGAATTTGCTTGTTTTTCCTTGTGTGCGGGCAATAATACCATCAACAAAATCAAGGAAATTTCCTAAATATGCAAAAAGTGCAGACGTGTAATTTCCATGCAATAAAAAATACATAAAAAGGAACGAAGGCACCATTCCCGCAAGAGTTACTACATTAGGATGTACGGGAATATTTCCAATATACGCAGCTACTTTTTTTTCAATGACTGGTTTATACTGAGATAACATATGATTACAGTTGATTTACATTCTCATTCTATACTATCACACGACGGTGGTCTAGATGAAAACGATTATGCGCGTGTTATCTCGTCGGGAAAACTTCAGCATATTGCTATTACGGACCATAATGAGATTAGTTATGCTCTGAAAATGAGAGAAAAAATGGGAAGTGCAATAATAGTGGGTGAAGAAATTATGACCAAGCAGGGGGAAATTATTGGGTTATTTTTACAAGAGAAGATTGACCCGGGTCTTGCAGCAGAAGATACAATAGAAAGGATTAAACAACAAAAGGGGTTAGTATATATTCCTCATCCGTTCGAAACGGTGCGAAGTGGGATTTCACAAGCCACACTTTTATCGATTTTAGAGCACGTCGATATCATCGAAATATTCAACGGACGTGGAATATTTACTAACAAAAATAGGGAAGTTGAAGAGTTTTTGGCTCGGTTTAGCGATAGTCACTCTTTTGCAACAGCAGCCAGTAGCGATGCTCACTGCGTATTTGGAACTGGAACAAGTTATTCAATTGTTGCCAGTGAGGTTGTGAAGGAAAATTTAGTTGTGCAACTAAGAGAAGGCACAGTGCATGCTACATATGCACCCCTGTATTCTCTGTTATGTCCTAAGATGAATGTGTTACGAAAGTTATTATGATAAACATACTATCGCTTATATGGCTTTTTTTGCCGGCAGGAATTGCCAATATGGCGCCTATTTTAGCGAGTAAAATTCCGTGGCTCGCATCGTTGGAATTTCCCATGGATTTTTATTGCAAAATTCGTGGAAAGCGAATGTTAGGAGATCATAAAACAATACGCGGACTCATTGCGGGAATAATATTTGGAATTGTAACAGTGTACCTTCAACAACAGCTTTTTCTAACGTCAGAATTTGTACGGACGGTAAGTTTATTGCAGTATTCATCTCAAAATATTATATTGCTTGGTACTCTTTTGGGCGCAGGCGCACTTGTTGGCGATGCGGTAAAAAGTTTTTTTAAACGACAGTTAAACATTCCTTCTGGTAAAAGTTGGTTTCCATTTGATCAGATTGACTATATTTTGGGAGCCGCCGTATTTATTTTCCCGATAATTACGTTTTCTGCTACAGAATACATACAGATAATTCTTATTTTCTTTGTGCTCCACGTGTTGGTAACCTACATTGGGTATCAACTAAAACTCAAAAAAGACCCAATATAAGCCATATTCTATTTACATCCCTATAGTATTGTGATATACTAACGCCTATGTCCAAAGAATCGCATCTGTCTATTAACATGCCTTATACTGCCCTTACCGGGGAACATTTTGGTCCTACAGGGGCACGGTTTTCATTTGGATTACCATACGAACAGAGCATGCCAGAGCCCCAAAGTAAACCTCAAGCACAACCAGTCCAGCCAGATTTCCAAGATATGCGTGAACAAGAGTTGGTAGAAGTATTACAACAGATGTACGGGAAAGACTGGAAAGCGTATTACCCAATTACTGAACCACAACCAACCGCACAGCAGAATGAAATCAATCGAGGCGTTATTTTTGATTCACCTAAGGTTACACCATCTACTCCTGAAACAGTAAATGAATCAACCCAACCTTCGCAGACACCGCTACGGACCGCAGATCATGTACGTTATGCATCTGGTGCGATTCCTGCAGGTGAGTTTACGCAGGAAGAAGTGCATCTAGACCTAAATGATAGGATTTCACAAATTGGAAGAATGCAACCGCATAATAATTTTATAGGCGTCGGAGTAGGTGCCGCATTAGCTGGAGCAGGAGTTGTGGCTTATCTTAATAAAGAACGAATTAATAGGCGCTTCCCTCAGATTAGAGAGGTCTGTAATCGTGAGTATTATCGGGTAAGAAATTTTCTATTAGAGTTTGGGTTAGATTATGCACCAAATGCAACAGTCAGATATATTTGTGCTGATGTAGAAAATAGAAATTCTGCGTATGCGCAAATTGGGCAAAGATTTGACGATGCGGATAGATTGGCTTTGTTGGCAATGCGAAAAGGAGAGCATGGGGTACAAATGATACATATGGTTTACCGAATTATTGCAAGTCTTGCTGAAGTGAATGCAACAGTCCGTCCTGCGCAATTAGCTGAACGGTTAAATGAAGAATTGGATCACTTTTTGGTAGATAGGTCACAAAGATGGGAGCTTGAGCAAGATGAGTATGGGCTATTTAACTTAATTGTTGCGGGAAAAAAATATTCTTTGCGTACATTTGCGGGCGAAATTAGAAAAAAAATTCAACAAGATGAATTAGCAAGAGGTGCTGCGATAGCAAAGATTGATCCAGAGGTTGTCTAATGCTAATGTGAAGTCTTACGAAGTTAAATGTTGAAAGTTGTTATTTATACGATCGTGATTCTTTCTGCGTTACTATTTTAAGCTGAACTTGCGTCGTATTTCCTGTGGAAGAATATATGTTGTTATTTTTGTAGAAACGACAACAAGGACATTGGGGGTAGGCAAAACACATGCCTGGAAGTGGGGACTTCTCCCAGACATGTGTTTTTTTGCCGTTTACCCGCGCTGAGACTTAGCCGAAGTGGTGTACAGCGGACTCGAAGTTGCCGCTGTCTCGCGACTCAGGGCCGTGGCCATGGCCGCTGGAAGGCGAACCGTCGTCGTTGGAGATGAGGTGGGACACAGTCACCACGTTGCCTGATGAGTAGCCGTGATCCCGTGCGTCGTCAGCGATTGCCTGCCTGCGATCTGAGTTGCTGTACGCTGCCCATCCATCTGCCGTTACCAGCAAATGAACTTGAATGAATGCTCCATCTGGAATGATGATAGCACTCACAAAGCCTGGGCAAGCCTGTCTGAAGGCAGGGATATGATCCCGCACAAGCCATTCGGTGGGATTCTCTCCCTGTCCGTCTTGATTGATTCCCCGATAGGTTACCTTGATCAAGACCAGATCGTGCATGGGCTGCTTTCTGAGCTATTGCTCGGGTTGTGTACTCCAATGGAGTACTGGCCGGTTAGATTCTGTTCCAATCAGCTTCCGGTGGTCCCCACGGAAACTGGATTTGGTTTGTTAGAATGCTCTTTTTCGAGAGCAATCATGCTGAATCTAAGTCTATAGACCGACTCATTCGATCGGTTCGTAGAACTGTGATGAGGAAGCCTTCTGTACGCCTCCGTAGAGAACGTTCAAGCTTGTGGCTCGCGTGTTGAGGTCGCTCAGATGATGTTTGCTTTTCAAGAACTTATCCAGTTGGGCCGGTGAAGCGAAGTCTACCCTAACAGTCACGGGCAGACTCCGATTGTTTGGTCTCACACAGTAGGCTCCAGTACTCCCATGGGCTTTACTTGCCTGCGGAAGGAAGAAGGTTTCGACCTTGTCACCCATGTTACCAGGGAACATCCACGTGAGGCTATGAGTCTTTTGAAGCATGGTTCGATTCTCCTTGAGCATAGAGCTCGGGTGGTGAATGAGATTCTTCGCTTGCGCTCAGAATGACATTCTTTGGCGGGTAAAATAAATCCAATGTCCTTGTTGTTAAGGTGCCATTTTTGTTGTGGTAAACGACTAGCTTTTACAGCTCCATCAAGCGATCTAATGGTGTCGGTTGCCACCCCAAGAATGTACTCGGAATTATATCACGCTATCGGCTAAATTAAAATACACTTTGAGGCTCTGTATCTACTTTCTGCGAGAAGCATTTTTTGCATTATTTACTTTGCCCCATTGAACGGAATTCCAGAATCGTTCGTGGATAAAATAAATTGTGGTACTGGACAAATTGGAAAAAACTAATACTCCTAGCGTTAAGTCATATCGTTGAGTTATTGTATACACAATAATCACGTCCGAGATAATAATCACACTCCGAAATGTAAGTGCTTTTGCAATAGATCGCTTAATGTTTTCGTGGTGATTGCTCATAACTTCAGCATACCAGAATGAAAATGGCGTTAGCAAGGGTTTAAAGCAGAAAAAAATACTAACGCAAGCTATTTTAGGCAAGATTGACCGTTCGTAAACCTACCGTTTTTTTCCAGATTTACATATCCTATATCAATTGTAAGGAAGAACTTTACAAGGCATTTTTGAAGATATTATTTGCTCAAAACTTATACCCGGCAACACCTCATATAACCATTTTAATATATGCAAATATATCAAAATTTGCCGTAATGACAAGGTAAAACAGTTCACATTTCGAAAAAAAACATGATGTGAAAATGATATATAGTATTTAAGCATATTTACCCCTTGCAATGTTTTTTCTTTCAAGTTACAGTAAAGAAATGGATATTCCAGGAATCTATTTTCACCTGTATAACAAAGGTGTAGAAAATCGCATCATATTTGCCGATAAAGCAGACTATGAAGTGTTCCTGCAGTACATGCGTGAGTATCTTACCCCTGCGCGTGATAGAAGTGCTCTTAAGACAACATTTGAAATAAATGGGCATGAATATAAAGGAGTTCCTCACTTACCGAAAAATTATTATAAAGATGTTGAACTAATAGCTTACAGCCTGAGTCCGTACCATTACCATTTACTGGTAAAAGAAAATACCCCCGGTTCGCTCGGTAAGTTTATGCGCTCGTTGTGCACTCGGTATGCAATTTACTACAATCACAAATACCATCACGTTGGTAGCATATTTCAAGGAGTCTATATTGGTACAAAAGTGCCCGATATCACTCATGTAAAACTACTGACATACTATTTGCATCACAGCGGCACGCACACATCGCTGCCATTCTACTTCGCGCACGACGGTGCGCATTTTCCTTCTGTAGATTCCACACGTGCGCTCATGGGCATGAGTAACGAGTAGTACGTACAGTTTATGAACTGCGAGGCTTTACAAGAGGGTGAAATGAGCATGTTACGCACTCTACTGATTCCGTGTGGAGTTGATCACCTTGAAAGAAAGAACCTTACAAGTAATGTAATTTCACATAAAAAGAGACGGCAGAATATATTTTTAACACTTGCGCTCTTTGGATTTATATTATTAACGAGTATTGGTACGCGCAATATTCTTTATCATCGGAAGATGGCGGAGGTTCCAGTTCGTAGTATCCCCTCGGTTGCTCCAACAACCATTCCCACAAGTGAACCACTTTTTACACAACAGGAATCAGTACCCGACGTGCTTGCGGCTCAGGATGCACAGGATTTGTCGGTGATTAAACTGCGGGTAACTATTGTTGGAGAAGCTTTGCGTGTCAATATTCGTGCAAACCCACTTGCGGACGCTTCAATAATTGCAAAAGCATACAACGGTGATCTATTAGAAGCAGTCGAAAAAGTTGACGATTGGTATGCGGTTAAATTGCCGGACGGAATTACTGGCTATATATTAGGAAATAATGTTGTGGAAATAAAATAATATGATACGAAAGATATTTACAATTTGGAGCTTTGCAATAGCTACCTGTATTGTTGTGGCAATTTTTATTATGGCTACTACACTTACCCAACTCGCATTTGCGGTGGTGTTATATCCATTGTTAGTATATGTTGCGTACAAAGCATTTCTTGATCAGCGGTTCGAGGCTCGAGTGAAAACTGCAGTTGCTAAGAATGATATTCTTCCGCTCAGTGAAAGTATGGAAGTTAGCGATGATGATCGTAGGGTATTTTTGAAACTTGTGGGAAGTACCGGTATATTCTTGTTTATTTACTCTCTCTTAAATATAAGTCGTAGGCCAACGTCTATGATTCCAAAAGAGTGGATGAAAATTGGTGGGCAACATTTGAGTCCAACTGTTCCTCACGACCAAAGTCATATACAAGGTCAGAAAACAGTAGATCAGCTCATGGAAGGATTTAAGATCGCAGAAATCGATAATGCCGACATAAGCTACTATGGTTTTATAGCTACCAATGGTGCTTGGTACATAATGCAGGCAAAAACAGAGGAAGGTTCGTTCCGATATGTACGAGGCGAAGCGGGTTTCCCAGCAAATTGGGCAAATCGTAAGAAACTCAAATACGATTATCTTGATAAGGTCTTCTAAAAAGGATATAATGCGCTATGCTTTCAGTCATAATTCCATCATATAAAGATCCACTGCTGTTTAAAACCATCGAATCGCTTTTAACAAATGCTACCGGAGAAATTGAAGTGATCGCTGTTCTTGATGGTTATTGGCCTAAAACATTCGTAAATAATGACGGACGTGTGCAATATGTTCATGTTGGAAAGAATAGCGGTATGCGGGAATCAATTAATACGGGCGTGCGCATGTCCAAAGGGGAATACATTATGAGAACGGATGAGCATTGTATGTTTGCTAAAGGATTTGATGAAGCTCTTACGTCCGAGTGTGCTCCTAATTGGATTGTTACTCCTAGACGATATTTTTTAGACCCGGTGAAATGGGAAGTGATGGATATTCCATATGTTGATTATGAAAAGCTCAGCATACAAAGTGCACGTGACACCAAAAAATTCACTGGTATTCCGTGGACCGAGCGTCAAGAGGAACGTAAAGATATATTGATCGATGAAACGATGGCGATGCAAGGATCGTGTTGGGTGATGCGCCGATCGTGGTGGGACTTAGTAATCGGGCAATTGCAAAGTGAAGGGTATGGACCTATGTATCAGGATTCTCATGAAATGGTTTTTAAGACATGGAAAATGGGTGGGAAGTTAATGGTTAATAAAAAAACATGGTTTGCACACAAGCACGTTAGCTTTCCTCGAACACATCGCTATGGAAACACTGATTATTATCCAAATTTAAAATATGCACACGATCTTTGGCGGCCATATTATGAAGAAATTAAGAAGAAATGGCGCATAAAGACCTAGTAGATTCTATTGCAAACGTGCTTTCAAGTGCGCTATAATGCTCTGTATTAAAATACTATGCTTTCAATACTAATTCCCGCAAGAAAAGAGAAATATCTTAATCGAACCATTCTTGACTTACAGGCCAAAGCCGCAGGAAAAATTGAAATAGTTGTGATTTTAGATGGGCAAGACGAAAAGCGGTTGCCGGGAGTTACCTACATTTATAATCCTTCTCCAATCGGCATGAAATACGCGTTAAACGAAGGAGTAAAACGCACGTCCGGTAAATTTCTAATGAAGATAGATGCACATTGTATTGTAGCCCCTGGTTTTGATACACAGCTCATAAAAGACCATCATGATAATTGGATTCAGATTCCACGACGATATAAGCTGAATGAAGAAGCGTGGTCGCCTAATTTTGCAGAATTTGTTGACTACGAGTATTGGATTTGGCCCAGACGCTATAATCCCGTTTCACTCCATGGGTTTCGTTGGCCAGCCCGAGCAACGGAGCGTGCCAAAGTCATGATAGATGACACACTTACGTTCCAAGGTTCTTTTTGGTTTATGACAAGAGCGCATTGGGATGCATGTGATTTTATGAACGACGAAGGCTATAATGAGCTGCATGCGCAAGAGGCGGCTTATCTGGGTAATACGACATGGTTTAATGGGGGCCGAGTTGTGGTAAATAAAAATACATGGTACTGTCATTTGCACGGCAAACGAGGATATGGAATAAATGATACTGCTCGTACTGAATGCTACAAATATTCATATAAACATTGGGTTACTGAAAATAAGCCTGCTTTTATAAAACTAATCGAAAAATTTTGGCCGTTGCCCAATTGGCCAGAAAATTGGAGAGAAAAACTATGAAAAACAACACGTCCGAATTGGAGCGAAGAATTAAAGAGCAGGTAGCCCCACACAAAGGAAAACCGATTGCCTTATCGGGAGGAATCGATTCGAGGTCGCTAGCCGCTGTCGTAAAGCCAAAGTTTGCGATTTCAGTCCAAATGCCAGGTGGTAGTAAATATAACGAAATTCAGTGGGCACGCAAAGTTACTCAACATCTGAATATTGAACATATTGTAATTCGTACCGACAGTTCTAAGTTTGATGAATACACACGACTTGCGGTAAAGGCCATCGGCAGACCAATTCCACACTTTAATATTTTCCCTTTATATGTAATGTATAAGCATTTAGCAAGCATGGGTGAGACTGAAGTGATCTTGGGTGATGGACCCGATGAAACAATGGCGGGCTACGCGCGCGACATTATTATTGACTATCTATATAAGATTTACGAATTTGAGGCTTTCCATGAGTATAAAGAGCTAATCGGGAGCATTCTTCCTACCAAGCTGCAAGCCATTGAGCTTACCACAGGTTTGCAGGGATTTAATACTGTTCTTGCCGCAAATATTGAAAAACGTAAAGAAATGGACGACATGTCCGATGGAATCGCGCGTTCATTTGGAATAAAAAATATACGTCCGTATCAAGATAGCCAAGAATTAGATGATTTTATAAAAAATCTGCCAATGGAAGAAAAGATTCACGGAGAATTTGGTAAATATGCGCTTCGCAAAATTGCAGCAAAATATCTGCCAAAATCGGTAGCATGGAGAAAAAAGAAAATGGGAGGGCCAGTATACCCAGTTAATAAAGTGAAAGGATGGATGGAAGACGGTGAATTCGGTAAGAAGCGATGGTTACAATATCAGAAAGAAATTTTACAATGACTATTCAAGAAGGATTGGCTTTGGAACCAAATTTTATGATTCCGTATTACGGACTCAAAGGAGTAGAGATTCCTAATGTGGGAAGAGAAGATTTGCCAAAATTTATGTATGATTATGGATGTAGGGTAGGGGTTGAGGTTGGGGTTGATCGAGGACAATTTACTGTGAGCCTGTGTAAAGCAGGGCTGAAAGTTTTTGGTATCGATGCGTATACGGCATACAATGAATATAAAGAGGCTGCGCATTATGAGAATCATTATGAAATTGCACGTAAGAATTTGGAAGGCTATGATTGCACCATAATTCAGAAGTTTTCACAAGATGCGTTGCAGGATTTTGAAGATAATTCAATTGATTTTGTATATATTGATGGAAATCATGCACTACCGTATGTTGCAATGGATATTTTTGGTTGGGAACGAAAGGTGAGAAAAGGTGGTATTATTTCTGGCCATGATTATGCGTTTGTCAGAGGCGCTCGTGAAAATAGAAATCCGCCGGTATATGATGGAGTTCATGTAAAAGGCGCAGTAGATATTTGTGCATACATTATGCGAGTCAATCGGTTATATGTTTTGGGAGAACGCGTGGTTGGTAAAGATGGATGGCGCGACAAATGGAGGAGTTGGTTATGGATAAAATGAATATAATTTACTACACATGCAACACGCATGTACCCGCAATCGACGATGTTTGTCGTAAATATTTAAACAACATTGCTTTGCCTATTATTTCGGTTTCGTTAAACAAGCCAATCGACTTCGGAACGGTTCGCTTAATGACTCAAGGGCAGCGTAGCCCGCTTATGATGCATGAGCAAATTGTCATGGGATTGCGCGCGAGTAATGCTACGAACGTGTTTCTTGCCGAAAGCGATGTTATCTATCATCCTTCACACTTTGAATTTGTTCCTCAACGTGACGATGCCTATTTTTTTAATGTAAATGTTTGGAAAGTACGCTGGAGTGACGGATTTTGTGTAAAAACAGATAATTCTCAACAGGTTTCAGGCATCGCTGCTAATAGGGAACTACTACTTGATTTTTATAGCAAGCGAGTAGAGGAAATTAAGAAAAATGGTTTCGATCGACACTATGAACCTCGAAATCGACCTCGAATTAATTATCAATCTGTATTTCCAAATTTATGCATTCGTCATGAGAATAATCTAACAAAATCAAAATGGTCGGTAGATGATTTTAGAAATAAAGAGTATGCAGCAGGATGGCAAGAAGGGTATGAAGTGCCCGGTTGGGATGTTCAAAAAATACTCACCGACGCGAAAAAAAGCCTATGACTACTGCAATCACACCGCTTTGTAAACTTGCATATCGCTATGGAACCGATAAGTGTCCGCAGTTAAGACATTCCTATACGCCATACTACTATGAACTTCTTAATCCCCATAAAAAACGCATAAAAAAAGTATTGGAAATGGGTATTGGTTATATGCCAGGTATGCCTGAAAAAAAAGTCGTGTATGATGCGGGTTTAAAACGCAATTACCATATGGGTGCATCATTATATATGTGGCGAGATTTTTTTCCACATGCTCAGATTTATGGCGCCGATGACAAGCCAGGCACGCTTTTTACCGATGACCGAATTCAAACATTTTTATGCGACGAGAGAAAAGAGGCAGACATTATTAATCTTATTGCGCAAACCGGACCAGATATAGACGTATTTATTGATGATGGTAATCATAATCGACGCAGACAAGTTTTTCTGGCAAAAACGGTCTTACCCTTACTTAAAAAAGATGTTATTTACATAATCGAAGACGTCAGTAGTCCGTATGAATTGGTGCAGGACCTTGCTGGATATCAATGTGAAATTGCACCGATTCTTCCACAAACACACGATGATAATTTGGTTATTATTCGTAATACTTCTTCTCAGCGCGTATGAGTCTCGCATTTTTTGCAAAAACTCCATTTTTGCGAGAAAACAAGCAGGCAAATAGTGGTCGTTATCTGCAGCGGGCATCATCGATAATTAGAGCACAGGAAATCGCAAAATTTACGGGGGGTACGTATAATAAAGCTTCACATGCTCCTAATGATGTGCGAATATTTGTAAAGCCTTCATCGCTCGAGAATGTTCGTGAAGGTGATTACGTCGATGTTCTTGATGATCTGAAATTAACTGAGTTATTGAAATTAAGACCGGGCATTCATGTGATTGCTATGTCTGGACCGCATTATGATTGGCTCAAGCAGGAATTGTCGAATACAATTGTATTAATTCCTCACCACCACGTAAATTTTGAACGTATCAAAAGAACGCGAAAAAAAATTCAGGTATGCGGGTACATTGGCACATTTCGAGAGCATCATATAAAAATAAATAACGATCTTGCGCGCAGGCTCAAAGAAATTGATATGGAGATGATTCAATTGTATGACTTTAAAAAACGACAAGATACTCTCGATTTTTATTCACGTATAGATATTCAAATCATTGGGCATATTCGTCATATTTCACATGTTCCACAATATCATGCTACCAAAATAATTAACGCCATGTCATTTGGAATACCAACGGTTAGTGGATATAAGTTGGGATATCGTGATGTTGAGGGCTATTACCTGAAAGGACGTACGCTTGGCGAGTTGGTAAAACAAGTTGTACAATTAAAAGACCAATCGTATTATAATAACTGGGTTACGAAGATACTGCCTATTGCAGAGCGGTATCATATTGAAAATATCGCTAAAATCTATACATCACTGTAACATGCTATGAAAAAAAACTTTGCAACCATTATTGACGAATTAATAATAACCAATATAAAAATATTTATGTTGGTCGATAAAGTCCAGAAAAACAAGCATACTCGTGCCGATGC
Source organism: Candidatus Roizmanbacteria bacterium (assembly GCA_038127095.1). GTDB lineage: Bacteria > Patescibacteriota > Microgenomatia > UBA1406 > HO2-37-13b > 2-01-FULL-39-24. The sequence continues at coordinate 28,621 of JAYPGZ010000009.1, forward strand.
AAAAAAGCTCCAGGATTTAAATGGTTTTAGGACAGAACTTATTAATGCGCTCAATAAGGAATTTAAGCAACGGAAAGTTGTGAAGGTGTAGTATGAAGTATAAAAAAGCACTGGTAACAGGAGGAGCAGGTTTTATTGGTTCTCATATTGTTGATCGGCTCCTTGTGCAGGGATACACTGTTACGGTTATCGATGATTTGTCTGAAGGCTTCTGGCGTAATTTGCCGACTCACCAGCGACTTACTAAAATAAAAAAGTCAATACTTGGCGACGTATCTACTGTTATGCGTGGAGTCGATGTGGTTTTTCATTTGGCCGCGCTTCCCCGTCTGCAACGATCAATCGACGACCCATTACAAACACACAGGGTGAATGTAGATGGTACGCTTAACTTATTGCTTGCCGCGCGTGATGCACGAGTAAAGCGTTTTATATTTTCATCAAGCTCTTCTATTTATGGTAATAAAAATAAATTACCATTTACTGAAAACATGGTAGCTGACCCACTCGTTCCATATTCACTACACAAAATGATCGGCGAAGATTATTGTCGACTTTTTTCAAACATTTGGGGATTGGGTACTGTAAGTTTGCGTTACTTTAATGTGTATGGTCCACGAATGAATCCAAATAGTACCTACTCGAATTTGATTCCCAAATTTATGAAATTAATGCAGGCAGGGAAGCGGCCAGTAATAAATGGTGATGGAACACAAACTCGAGATTTTACTTATATTAGCGATGTGGTTGAGGCAAATATTTTGGCAGCCGAGTCCACTGTTTCTGGAGAAGTTTTTAATATAGGTTACGGGAAAAGTATCAGTGTTAATGAAGTATTTTCTCAATTGGCAGTAACACTTGGAAAAACGGTTCGTCCTCTGTATGGACCGCCAGTGCGAGAACCCACCCATACACAAGCATCAAACACAAAAGCAAAACATGTGCTAAAATGGTCTCCACAAGTAAGCTTTGAGCGCGGTTTGCATAACATGATTGAAGCTTTTAAAGAATAATATGGACACCGTTGATTTAAGCATTCTGATTCCAGCGAGAAATGAGATGTTTTTGGCTAATACCGTAGAGGATTTAATAAAACATGTAGAAGGAAATACAGAAATTATTGTAGTTCTCGACGGGCAACTTGCGAATCCGCCTGTTCCTCAGCACGACAGGGTAAATGTAGTATATTTGCCAAAAAGCATCGGTCAACGGGGCGCAACCAACCTTGCGTGTAGATTGGCAAAGGGTAAATATGTAATGAAAGTTGATGCGCATTGTTCGTTTGATCAAGGATTCGATCGTAAAATGATTGAAGGTTTTAAGCGCATGGGTGATAACGCAACAATGGTACCTGTTATGCGAAATTTATGGGCATTTGATTGGAAATGTATGAAATGTGGTAAGAAATGGTATCAAGGCAAAACACCCAAAGCATGTTTGGAAACTAATTATAAAGGAACAGGGAAACCATGCGAGGGTAAGGTATTTACCCGTAAAATGATGTGGGTTGGCAAATCAAATCCACAAAGTACTTCGTATTGTTTTGACGCAACTCCTCATTTCCAGTATTTTGAAGATTGGAAACATCGACCACAATATGAAAAAGATAAAAAAGAAACAGGTTTCACCGAAACTATGTCGTTGCAAGGTTCATGTTGGATGTTAACCCGCGAGAAATATTGGAGCTTAAACATATGTGATGAAAACTTTGGCGGATGGGGTTCTCAAGGTATCGAGGTCGCTGTTAAAACGTGGTTGTCGGGCGGTAGGGTACTTGTTAATCACCACACGTGGTATGCACATATGTTTAGAACGCAAGGTGGTGATTTTGGGTTCCCATATCCTATTTCGGTGCACGATCAAGAAAAAGCAAAATCGTATGCTCGTAAATTATTTTTCTCAAATAATTGGCCACAGCAAATTAGACCGCTTTCATGGTTGGTAGAAAAGTTTTGGCCAATAAAAGGGTGGACAGAACAAGACCTGAAAGATCTCAAGCAAAATACGCATGAAATTAAAATATTTGACAGCCATGAAAATTCTTCTGCTTTTTAGTTAATTACATAAAACTCTTCACGACCGTTAGTAACCAAGGCACATTATTAGTACAATATAATTTATGGCAATCGCAGCGGTCGGGACAGTTGGAACAGGTGCAGCAAGTTCTTCTGGTACCTCATTTACTCATACTACTGTTACAAGGAATCTTTCTACCTCAGGAGACATCGGAATTTTAGTGGTAGTTTCAAATAATGTAGCTACTACTGATGGAAATTCAAATACACATACGTCGGTAACAGGTGGAAATGGAACATGGACGAAATTGTATGAGCAAACTAATACGGTTGGAGGAGCACCAAACGACGGTGTATGTACATCAGTTTGGCGATTTGTTTCATCGGGAACGAATGCAGTGGGAACAGTATTCACCATAAACCATGACTCAACAACCGATCGTTGTTCATCGATGTACAAATTTACTGTTGCAGCGGGTAATAATTTGGTTTTAGATACGGCACCTGTAGCGAATAATACCGACGCGAGTACTGGATTCGGATCTGTTTCATTTTCTGGTCTTTCGAGTACATCGCGTTTGTATTTTAGAGGATTAGGGAAAGAAGTGAATACCACTACACAAATTACTGCTTCAACCAGTTTTACTGTAATCTCCGCAATTCGTTCTCGAAATAATTCAGCTGCTGTAATTGCACGGGGAGAATTTAGGATTAATACTTCAACAGGGGAAACATCTAATCCGACACTAGCAGTATCGGGTGACACTGCTGGGATATTTGTAGCGTTAACTGAAAGCTCAACTGGTTCACCTTCCAATTCGCCTTCATTGTCGCCATCTGACAGTCCTTCACTGTCTCCAAGTGCTTCATTGTCGCCATCCGACAGTCCTTCAGTATCTCCATCCGCCTCTCCATCACAATCACCATCCGCATCCATTTCTCCATCTGATTCGCCATCAGTATCTCCATCTGCCTCCCCAAGCTCTTCACCAAGCCAATCACCATCAGCATCCATTTCTCCATCTGTCAGTCCATCTTCCT
>JAYPGZ010000009.1:31776-35446 GCA_038127095.1 Candidatus Roizmanbacteria bacterium
CCGTAAGTCCATCTGCTTCTCCAAGTCAGAGTCCCTCCGCATCTATTAGTCCATCCGCGTCTCCAAGTTCATCACCTAGCCAGAGTCCAAGTGCATCCATTTCTCCATCTGATTCACCATCAGTATCACCATCTGCGTCTCCAAGTTCATCACCAAGCCAATCACCATCAGCATCCATTTCTCCATCTGTCAGTCCATCTTCCTCACCGAGTCAATCTCCATCAGCATCAATTTCACCTTCCGTAAGTCCATCTGCTTCTCCAAGTCAGAGTCCCTCCGCATCTATTAGTCCATCTGCTTCACCATCATCAAGTCCAAGCCAATCACCTTCATCATCAGTCTCTCCATCTGATTCACCATCAGTATCACCATCTGCGTCTCCATCAGTATCTCCAAGCCAATCGCCATCGTCATCAGTTTCACCCTCAGTCTCTCCATCAGCCTCTCCATCACAATCGCCATCCGCATCCATTTCTCCATCTGATTCACCATCAGTATCACCATCCGCCTCACCATCATCAAGTCCAAGCCAATCTCCTTCATCATCAGTTTCACCTTCAGTCTCTCCATCAGCCTCTCCATCGCAATCGCCAAGTGCGAGTATTTCACCCTCAGTTAGTCCATCATCGAGTCCCAGTCAGAGTCCCTCCGCATCCATTAGTCCATCCGTGTCTCCATCATCATCACCAAGTCAATCTCCATCGTCATCGGTGAGTCCATCGTCCTCAATCTCACCATCTGCATCACCTTCAGCAAGTCCCAGCCAGAGTCCAAGCGCAAGTATTTCACCCTCAGTTAGTCCATCATCGAGTCCCAGTCAATCACCTTCAGCCTCCGTATCACCATCCGCCTCACCATCATCAAGTCCAAGTCAATCACCTTCATCATCAGTTTCACCATCTGCTTCAATATCTCCAAGTGTGAGTCCGTCTTCAAGTCCCAGCCAGAGTCCAAGTGCGAGTATTTCACCATCGGTAAGTCCATCTTCATCACCTTCACAATCACCAAGCGCAAGTATTTCTCCTTCCGTAAGTCCATCTTCATCACCCAGCCAAAGTCCAAGCGCTTCCATTTCACCCTCAGTCTCTCCCTCCGCCTCACCATCACAATCACCCTCCGCCTCTATTAGTCCGTCCGCCTCACCATCATCAAGTCCCAGCCAATCACCAAGTGCGAGTATTTCACCTTCCGCGTCTCCATCAGTATCTCCAAGCCAATCACCGTCGGCATCAGTTTCACCTTCAGTCTCTCCCTCCGCCTCACCTTCACAATCACCAAGCGCAAGTATCTCACCTTCCGTAAGTCCATCTTCATCACCGAGTCAATCTCCCTCCGCCTCTATTAGTCCATCCGCCTCTCCAAGCTCTTCACCAAGCCAATCACCATCTGCCTCTATTAGTCCATCCGCCTCACCATCATCAAGTCCAAGTCAATCACCCTCATCATCAGTTTCACCATCTGATTCACCATCATCAAGTCCCAGCCAATCACCAAGTGCGAGTATTTCACCCTCAGTTAGTCCATCATCGAGTCCCAGTCAGAGTCCCTCCGCCTCCGTAAGTCCATCAGTGTCTCCATCATCAAGTCCAAGCCAATCACCCTCATCATCAGTTTCACCCTCAGTCTCTCCATCCGCCTCACCATCACAATCGCCATCCGCATCCATTAGTCCATCCGCCTCACCATCATCAAGTCCCAGCCAATCACCAAGTGCGAGTATTTCACCTTCCGTAAGTCCATCTGCTTCTCCAAGTCAGAGTCCATCCGCCTCTATTAGTCCATCTGCGTCTCCATCAGTATCTCCAAGCCAATCGCCATCGTCCTCAATCTCACCATCTGCATCACCTTCAGCAAGTCCAAGTCAATCACCATCAGCCTCAGTCTCTCCATCTGATTCACCATCAGTATCACCATCTGCCTCCCCAAGCTCTTCACCAAGCCAATCACCTTCATCATCAGTTTCACCTTCAGTCTCTCCATCTGCTTCTCCAAGCCAATCTCCAAGCGCAAGTATTTCTCCTTCAGCGAGTCCATCATCAAGTCCAAGCCAATCACCGTCTGCTTCGGTAAGTCCATCCGCGTCTCCAAGTTCATCACCAAGCCAATCACCGTCGGCATCAGTAAGTCCATCGTCCTCAATCTCACCATCAATTTCACCTTCAGCAAGTCCTAGCCAGTCTCCTTCAGCATCAATTTCGCCGTCAGCATCACCGTCTGCAAGTCCAAGCCAGTCACCATCTGCTTCAATAAGTCCATCTGCCTCTCCATCCGCATCACCAAGCCAATCACCATCTGCATCTATTAGTCCATCTGTATCTCCATCATCATCACCCAGCCAATCTCCATCATCATCAGTGTCGCCATCGGTAAGTCCATCAATTTCTCCGTCAGCATCTCCATCTGAATCACCAAGTCAATCACCGTCCGCATCAGTTTCTCCTTCCGCATCGCCATCTTCTTCTCCCAGCCAATCTCCTTCAGCATCAATTTCGCCGTCAGTTTCACCGTCTGCAAGCCCGAGTCAATCACCGTCAGCATCGGTCAGTCCATCTATATCTCCATCCGCATCACCAAGTCAATCTCCATCGTCATCAGTCAGTCCTTCTGCATCTATTAGTCCATCTGCCTCACCTTCGTCTTCACCGAGCCAATCACCGTCTGCATCAATTTCACCATCAGTTTCACCGTCTTCCTCACCAAGTCAATCTCCTTCATCCTCAATTAGTCCATCTGCATCTCCTTCATCCTCGCCAAGTCAATCACCAAGCGCGAGTATTTCACCATCTGCAAGTCCATCTTCTTCACCAAGTCAATCGCCAAGTGCGAGTATTTCTCCTTCAATTTCACCTTCCGCTTCTCCTTCATCTTCGCCAAGCCAATCACCATCAGCCTCTATTAGTCCGTCTGCCTCACCATCAGAATCTCCCAGCCAATCTCCTTCCGCTTCAATCTCACCATCTGCAAGTCCATCTTCTTCACCAAGTCAATCGCCAAGTGCGAGTATTTCTCCTTCAATTTCACCTTCCGCTTCTCCTTCATCTTCGCCAAGCCAATCACCATCAGCCTCTATTAGTCCGTCTGCCTCACCATCAGAATCTCCCAGCCAATCACCAAGCGCGAGTATTTCTCCATCAGCGAGTCCTTCTGCAAGTCCAAGTCAATCACCATCAGCCTCTATAAGTCCATCCGCATCTCCTTCATCTTCGCCAAGCCAATCACCAAGCGCAAGTATCTCTCCATCCGCATCACCATCTTCTTCACCAAGCCAATCTCCATCTTCCTCAACCTCACCATCATCTTCACCGTCCGCATCACCTTCAGCAAGTCCAAGTCAGAGTCCATCTGCCTCGGTATCACCATCGGTAAGCCCATCTGCTTCACCTTCTGTTTCACCATCGATTAGTCCATCCGCATCACCAAGTCAATCACCATCGTCATCGGTTAGTCCATCTTCATCAACTTCACCATCTGCAAGTCCATCTTCTTCACCAAGTCAATCGCCAAGTGCGAGTATTTCTCCATCCCCTTCACCATCCTCCTCTCCAAGCCAATCTCCTTCGGCATCGATTTCACCGTCAGCTTCACCATCTGCTTCACCAAGTCAATCACCGTCTTCATCAATTTCTCCTTCACAATCACCATCTTCTTCCGTTTCACCTTCGGTGAGTCC
>JAYPGZ010000010.1:0-12774 GCA_038127095.1 Candidatus Roizmanbacteria bacterium
CTGCCTGACCCACAACGGTGTTGTAATAGCCAGTGGTGTTGCTGTAATTAGCTTGTGCGCCAACAGCAGTGTTTTGATAGCCAGTAGTGTTGGAGAAAAGAGACGCATAACCAACAGCAGAGTTGTTATTGCCAGTGGTGTTATTGTTAAGCGCATAGCCGCCTAAAGCGATATTGTACCCGCCAGTAGTATTCCAATACATAGCGAGCTTGCCGATTGCTGAGTTGTGAATTCCAGTGGTATTAGCTTCTAATGAGTTAGTCCCTACGGCTGTGTTGTCAGAGCCTGTTGTATTGCTTATAAGAGAATTATAGCCAACAGCCGTGTTTTGTCCCCCAGTGGTGTTGCTGTAAAGAGCATGAAAGCCACTGGCGGTGCTGTAATTGCCAGTAGTGTTGTTGGCAAGAGCAGAATCACCAATAGCGGTGAGATAAGAACCAGTGGTGTTCCAGTAAAGAGTTTGATAACCAACAGCGGAATTGTTTGAGCCTGTGGTATTGGAGTTAAGAGATTGAGTACCAACAGCAGCGTTTTTAGTACCGGTGGTATTACTCCCTAAAGCAGCCAGACCAAAAGCAGAGTTGTTGTTGGCAGTGTTGTCGTAAAGAGCCTGATAACCAACAGCAGTATTGTTAAGGCCAGTGGTGGCGCTGTAAAGAGCCTGATAGCCAAAAGCAGAGTTTTTATTTCCAGTGGTGTTAGTGTAAAGAGACTGATAGCCGCTAGCGGTGTTCTGAGCACCAGTGGTGTTAGAGTCAAGAGCCTGATAACCAACACGGGTATTAGTGCTAACAGCCCCACCGCCTAATCCGATGTCTACATAGCCTTCTACTTGGAGACTGCCAGTAACAGTCATATCACCCGACACAGTTGAGCTCGGAACCCGTGTAACATTTACCCAGCCAGAGCCACTATAAACAATAACATCGCCAACACTGTAAGCTGTGCCTGATATAGTTCCCGCTACATTGATCACCCATGCGTCATTGATTGTTGGTGATGCAGGATAAGAACCAGCACTCGCGTCTAATTCCCCCTGTAATTGATAGCCCTGCCCGATTGCATTTATCCAGTTCTGGATATCGTCAATCATCGCATTATGTTCGGTCGGGTAATCAGTTGAACCAACCGCAATCTTATTGTCTTGTAAATCAATAGCCATTTTAGTTTTCCCTCAATGTCAGGGGGTAATCATTCAGATTGTAAGATGTTTGGGTGAAACTAGCGTCATTGGCTCGTTTGAATATACTGGTATGCAGATATTTACTCACACCTGTAGCATTTGGGTTTGCCACTATATATAAATCGTTTGCTTTAGTTGTGCGCTCAACCAGTATATGAGTCAATAGTGATCTGTCTTGATCTGACATAGCAGTAAAATCTATTTCCATTTTACGTCTGGCTGGGAAATTGCTTGGCAAAAACCCACCGCTAGATGTTTCATATAGTTTGGTTGAATCTTCAATAGATGTCGTTGCACCATGCTCATAGTTATAGGCTGGAGTCCATCCGTAGAACAAAGCCAGTTTATCAATTTCCAAAATATCGTTTGTTGGTGTCGGGTTTGATATATCTATCTGCCCAGACTTGAACTCTACTATATCAAATCCAAGAGAAAATACTGGGTCGAGATTGCTATCAGGGTCGTAGTAGTTACCCCACGGGTCTATCCCTGCAATCATTTCACCCCATGGTATCGTTAAATAGATAGCGGTTGCCGTTGAATCGTATAGTAAAGTTCCACTTTGCCCTGCATCTGCCCATAAGCGCAATCTGACAGTGGCATCAGACGGCATATTGTGGCCTTTCAGCATAAAGTTATTAGCGGCATACGCTGTAGCTGACGAGAATGTAATCGCAGTAGACGTTGTGGCAGACATATTCCATCTGGTCGGCTCACCTTTGGTTTGGTTGAGCATATTAGTCAATGGGTATGCTGTCTCGGCAGCCAACGTGCTAGACAGCGTGTAATCCGTCAGCCTGTTATGCCAGCCTATATATATTTTGCTATCTAACGCCATTATGTCCTACCCCGTTGGGTGCAAACGCCAGTATTGAGGTTTATGTTATTACCGACAACCGTGTAGATTTCTCCGGCAGATAATCCAAGCTCATCTGTTATTAGTTTAACGGTGTCGCCAATATTGTCATATATCCCGGTATACAGAACATTGTATTGGATATCGACTCTTTCGCCACCATCGTAGCCGTACAATGATTCGGAAACAGAAACCATATCATACCAATCCGTGATAATGGTTTGGGTTTCTACAGAAAGCGGGTTAGGGTATTCGTCCCGTGTAGAGCTATCTAAAATGTCATAACTGTATGATTGAGCATAAAGTCTAGCATTTGCTTCACTTACACTGGATGCAAGCCCGGAAGATTGCGGGTAGAAATTCTTTTTCCAGCCCAGCGTACTTTTTCTCCATGGATTCGATTTATTCACTATCTGCAATGTTCCCTGCAATAGTTCTGCTGATGTTACCGTTCTGTAAGTAGATGTTGATGCTATAGGGTTGCACCACGGTTCGACTTCGCATGAAGCGTTTAGTCTTGGCTTGCCTTTGCAAGACGCCATACACAGTTCAGCAAAGACTTTGAATGATTCCGGCTGATACCAAACATAACCAACATCAGAATCAACAAAAGCACTGGAAAAATCGTTTGGTATTGCTGTCGGAACTATTTTGGCAGCTGTGTTTCCCACGATGTTGAAAGCAGAACTAGCCGTGTCATAACTCCAACCAGTTAAATCTACCGTTATTACATCAGTTGTTGATGGTGCGCTCACAAAAGTGATTGTGATTCCTGAATACTCACCGCCCCCTGCACCTGAATACACTGATCGCGTGTAATGAGTGGTCAATGTTTGGGTTACGCCATTTTTCCTAACTACTAAACTATCTAATCTTGGGTCGAACCAATATATTCGATAAACCGTACTGCTTAACCTTATAGGCTTAACATTGAAACAATTTGAGCCTATACCGCATGGGTAATCTATAGAATCGTAAAGCGAATAATCCATGCCCGGAATATCAATAGTTTGATTGAGCCAAGTGTTTAGAAGGTTGGAATCCATCAATATGGTTGCATAATTATTAGGCTTTCTTGCAAAGTCAGCTATCTTGCCTGTGTATATTTGCCTGAAATCAGAAAAAGGCCATGATTTATCGCCATAGTAAATTGTCAGGCTTTGCCCGATGAAGTAGTAATCAAAAAGGTTTGTATCTTCGACTCTAATATCAATGCTTTCCATTACTGATATTTTTTCGTCTTGCCTGATTCTTACGTCATTGGTGATAACAGCTTTGTAGTTATTACCGTTTACATTGTAAGGGTCTATGTATCCAAAATTAGATATATATAGAGTGCCCGGTGAGCCACCGTCATCTTCGTAACTAACTTGTATTGCGGCTGTTGGGTTTTTATCGGTTTGCTTCAACCAAGCCAGCCATTGCGCATCAGTTAAAGACACTGGCTTTGTTCCCCATTATGATTGCGTCACGGATTTGTCTAGCAGTTTCGTAAGTGTTCTGCACGATTTCATTGTTCTGCTGATTTGCTTCTGCACCGCTACGACTAAGTATCTTAATCATCGCATCAAGTTTTTGAGATATTTCGTTATCCCTGCTTCTGTTTTCGTCAGCAGTCATTACCCGTTCGCCACGATGCAGTTCAGCTATATAACCGTCATACGGTACATAGTCCAATCCGTTTTTATGCGAGCCCGACAGCACCATTCTGCCTTTTTCAAGCATATCAGCGTAATTACCAGCAGAAGTGATTGAGCTAATTTGTTCTTGGGATAATCCGTAATTTGAACCTTTCTCGAACATTTCACGGGCATAGCGTGTAAGCTGTTGGTCAACTGGTACTCCGGGTTTCCCTTCTTCACCTGCCGCACCATAGAACAATCCCTGCCCTAAACCTGTCTCGGCATATCCCGAAATACCTGAACCGGATAATTTAAAGTTTACGCCAGCATCAGCGAACATTTGAACAATAGCCGAGTCAACAGCCCGGAATGATTCAATGACTGCGTTAGATTGCTCCCTGCCTGCTCGTCTTACAAATCCTGCTGGCTGTATGCCGGATGCAAATGGGTCTATTGGATATTCACCGGGTATGCCTAATGGTGACAGCATAAAACCTGCATTAAACGAAGGCGTAGATTTCTTGCCAAACACTTTCCAAGCTACAAGTAAACCAGCTAATGCTGCTGTGACCGGGTTAAATAGTGCAGCATTCAGTGTTGCTCCAGCTTGCGAGAATACTGTAGGCATCATTGCATTTGCACCAAACGCCCCGCCAGTTAAACCACCTACAAATTGACTAGCAGCTGTACCTACCGCACCAAAACCACCAGCCAAAGCTCCACCACCCCCCAGAGCACCACCTATAAGGCTGCCTGCGCCACCACCAGCACCACCGCCACCAAACATGCCGCCAGTGGCACCACCTAAAATGCCACCGCCAAGCCCGCCAAGCAAAGAGCCGCCAGCTGCGCCAGCACCACCAAACCCAAGAAGTTTCATTACTTTGGATGCAGCGAAATCTGACGCCATTTTGACCAGCATATTCTTAAAAGAATTAGCAAGATTTCCGAAAGCACTTGAGCCATTTGTGAACAAATCACTAAAGAACCCGCTAACATTATTAGTCATTGTTCTGTAATGTCTTGCCATGGCATCTGTTGCTGTTTTGGTAGCTGTTGCAGCCGTAGTTGCAGTAGTGCCGACAGCTTCTATTTCTGGAACAGTGGTATCACTTGCGGTATTAGCTAAATCTTCCAATGCGGTAACTGCCGCTGGTATATCTTCAGTTGTTCCTATATCCAGTTCTGTGAAGGTAGCCGCTAATGCAGATTCCAAATTAACAATATTGGTTCTTGTTGCTTCAGCAGAACCGGCAAATATATCCGATTCTTTTTTCCCTGCTTGCAAATATCCAATAGTGCGGTCGAATGTGTTGTTAAAAGTCTCGTAAGCATGAAGCGGGTCTAATGCCGCCATTTTTACCGCATAGGCTGTGGCTTCGGCTTTAATCTTCATGCCATCAAAAGTGTTTATGATAGTATTCAGCATCCCACCAAAACTCTCAATGAACCACAACTTCAATTCATTCCATGCGATATTGATAGCGATACTGGCACGTTCAGCAACTTGTTTTATTTTATCCCAATGCTTGATAATTAAGACTGAGCCAGCGGCAACAGCGGCAACTACTGCCCCTATAGGCATTCTCACGATGGTTGTATTCAGTAGCATTACTGCAGTTCGTATTTTGCCGATATTGGCAATGATTGCGGTGACAGCGGCATACCCAAAGTAGGTTGCAATGCCTACGCCTAACACTTCAAATGTGGTTATCAGGACATCAACATTGTCCGTCATCATGGCTATTGCGCCTGATAATGCGCTTACTGCGCCAGCCAGCAAAGATACACCACCAGCATCGCCAAGCGCGAGAAAGAATTTGGTTACTTGGTCTGACAGGTTGGAAAATAGGCCCGGTAATCGAGACATCTGGTTTTCCATAGCACCGGCAAAATTTGTTTCACCAATACCGAGCAAATAACCCTGTATTTCTTCAGAGTTCATCTTGACGGTGGTTGCTACGCCCTGAAAAGTGAATGTTACTTCATCAGCCTGTTTAGATGCCCTGATGCCAAATTCTTTTAGCCTTTCAAACTCACCTGTAGAAGCGTCTGCAACGGCTTCAATCATCTGCATCATGTCTTTACCCATAGCGGCTGCTGTATTGCCGTATGAGTTCAATGCGCGCTCTGAAGGGGTTAAACCGAGCGAAGAAAGTCTGGTGAATGCAGTAATAGATTGGTCAAGAGTGAATGGCGTGGTAGAAGCAAACCCGAGTAATTTATCAAATGCTAGTGCCGCATTTTCAGTGCTTCCTGTTACTGTAACCAGAGAGCCTTTCAGACGCTCTGTTTCGGTCACAGTGTCCGAGAATGATTTGCCTAATGCAACTACGCCTAAAGACGCTAACGCGCCTCCTACCAGCTTCAGGGTGCCTGTGAGACCCTTAAAGCTGTTATTCATATTGTTGGCAGACTTATTTACATCTTGTTCGGTCTGTTTGCCTGTTTTACCGATTGCGCCAATTTCATCATTAGCGGAGCGTAGGTCACGGGTGTCAACCTTTATTACTATTTCGGCTAAGTCCATCTTGATCCCTAATTACCATACCGCGTAATGCGGATTTCATTGTATCGGCAATTCGTACTTTTTCCCGTTCAGAACGGAAAGGTGCCTCTACATTTACGTTGGTATATTTTACCACCCCGTTGGCATACTGCGCAGACATATTTCGTATTGTTCTGGCTTCCCAAGCAGTTAATTCAACGCCTGTGCCTTTACTAAACGATTCTATCTCTTGCCATGTTACAGGTGTAAGCCCGTTCCCCGTATTGATAGCCATACCAATATCGGAGAACAAGCCCACCATGTAATCGAATGGCTCCACATCCGGGAGCCGTTCGAGTATTGCCTTTTCATTTTCAAGATGGTCAATTCGGGACTTAGCTTGGTCTTTTGCTGGTGTATGTAGCCATGCGAGCATTTTTGAATAAATGACAAGCTGGCGGCTTACCCCAAAAAATAAGCACTCCTGTCTGCGGCTTCTTCGATTAACTGTTCTGCAATCCAGTTACGCTTTTCGTATAACATTAAAGCGTTTTCTTTATTGCATTTCAGCTTTTCTCCGTTGTATTCGATAGATTCAGACCAATCGACAGTACACTCCGCTAGTATCTCATAAAGTGCATTTTCCAGCGCAGATGGCGGGATTTTGCGGTCTTTATATCTAGCGGCATTTTTAGCGTTCACACGCTTTGCTGTCTGCTGCCATGTTTCGCTGTCTTTCCCAAGTACCGTGATGGCTACGTTGTTCCCGTCAGCGTCTATCAAATAATCACCCGTAGAAGGATGCTGTAACCTGACCTCAATGCCCTGCTCCGCAAAAGCCTGAAGGTCAATATTTGCTAAATCCATAATTCACCCCGTGAATATGTTGTTGATAAATTAGGCCGCTACGTTTACTGGCGGTCTGGTCAGTTCCATGGTTACTGTATCAGTTTTAATGCTATCGGCACCGCCTGCATTCATCTGATAATCCATAACCAGTGCAGTGAAGTAATCGTCCTCACCATCTGGGTATGTGATTTTTACAGCAATTTCACTGTCGCTAGTGTGCTGAGTGCGCAATGCGGCCTGACCTGTGTCTGATGCGTCAGCCGCAAAAGACAGAGCCAGAGAGCCATTGTTTACTGAGCCTTTCTTTTTGGTGATTGTTCTTTCACCCAGTGGGGAATGAGTCACCAAATTGTATACGGAACCAAATGCGGGGATTTCAGTGATCTCGCCAACAATGGTAAATGTCAATGAAGGATAGCCGTTAGTGCCATCGTCATCAAAAGTTGTTGGCAGGGAAGTGCTGATTCCGAGCGTAGTTCCGGCTGAAGTCTGTATAGCCATGATTTATTACCTCTTAAATTCTGCCCTTATATTTTGAGCGAGAATTTTATTGAATTTTTTTACAGATTTACGCACCCAACCAGTTTCTGTTAGCTTGGTGAAATTTGGAACAAATTCCAGTATCCCAATATACGGCACATTATTGGTTAGGTAGTAAGTCTTACCGACTGCATTCTGTGCTACAGGCATAGCGGCTTGTAGCGTTTTACCGCCACTGCTCGGTCCACTTGTATCAACAGCGTCTACAGTCCCGTTTGCAGGAGTATTGATAGTTGCTTGCCAATTTGCTTTTGCCCTTCCTGTAGCCACTGGGGTGCCTTTAATCACTTGTGTAGTTACGTTCAAAAGAGTTGCGACAGTTGCGTTGTGCAAGCCTTTCTCAAATTTCCTTTGTATCTTGTTCATATCGGATTCAAAGCTCACGCCAGAACCCTCCATGATACCGTGACAGGCACTAAGTACCGATCGTTATCCATCAACCCCTGATTGACTTCAACGGTCACGATTTTTACTTTGGTGGAATTATATGTGTACTCAGCACCACGGGGAAAATGCAATGCCACAAGTCTTGCTTGCTCTTGTGCATCGAATCGTCTGCCGCCTTTTGCTGAACGTACAGTAATCTGGTACATACCTTCATAATCATCGCTTGAAGTGTGCGACAAGCCGACAGGGTCTTTCGTGTTCGGCATGAAGGTTTCTTCTAAATATAAAGTGCCTATTACCGGCTCGTAATCATCGTTTTCGTAGGCAATAGGTGGGGAGCCAGCAGTCTGGAAAGCCTTTAATCTAACTGCTAATGCAGTATGTATATCTTTCTCTGCTGCGCTCATTTTCTAATCTGGCATATATAGATTACGTTAGTTCCGGCAGGGTTTACGGATTCGACTTCCATAACCCTGAAACTGTCAGAGTTTACGCTTACATTCCAGCCCACCTGTGGCTCGCTTGAAACGCTATTGCAGATTAGACGTAAATCAGATGCCAGTATCGCATCACCGTCAATCTCAATGTTTCTGTATCTGGTAGCAGCACCATAACCTGTAACGGTAGTGATAGAGCCCGCATCGGATACTACACCTGTTGCCGGGTCTATATCTTCACCACTGGTATAAGTAAAAGTAATTTCCTGCCCGTTATTCTTTAGCAGATTCGTGGCTTTGGTTTGCAGGGCAGTATAATTAACGCCCATGCTATACCCTCACAACAGAAAATGAGCTACCTGATGTACTAGATACGACCAACTTGCGCATGATATTGCTGATACTGCGTAAAATAGTATCTGGCGCGGCATTGTCCATGTATTCGATTTCGAGTACATCTACCTTTTCGCGCTTCGTTGCTCTATCTATTGAAGCAAGCGGATTGCTACCCTGCATGATGGATACGCCTATGGTAATCTGCGCATCTTTCACCAGCTTGGGTATTGAGTCTGTATCTATCAGGTAGCCATCAATGTAGAAATCGGCTCTGGGAAACTGTAAAGGCTGGGTTTCCAGATACTTGATACCCTTAAACGGCTGCTGGTCAAAGTAATCCATTGCCTTTATTAGCAATTCAGATACGCTACCATTTGAGCTAGTAACAGTAATGCCCCTATCAGAACAATAGCTATTAAACTCTGCTTCTGTAGCGTATGAATTGGCACCAGCAACTATAGAGCCATCTTCAACAATAATCGTTGCCATTAAACTAATTTCCAGCTAGATGCTTTATATCTTTCAACTTGGTCGGCAGGTACTTCAATTACGCCTTTGTCTGGGCGAATCATTCTGACGGTATCAATGCTTTCAACGGTTTCAGATACTTCAATATCTTCCGATACGATTTCAACAGCATCATCTGCTGGCTTTTTCTTTCTCGGCATCTCAGTACCCTCTACTTTTTGGCTTTGGCTTTGGGCTTGGCTTTGGCTTTTGCTTTAGGCGCAGCTTTGGCTTTTGCTTTGGCTTTTGGCTTAGATGCTTCATCGAATAGTTTATGTTTTTTGGAATCAAAATCTGATTCGTTGATTATGACATAACCATCTTTGGACTTGCTATCGCTAATTTTAACTGTTTCAACGTGTGCCATGATAGATCCCCTAATAAAGTAAAGGGCGGCTATGCCGCCCCTCACATTTAGATTTAGCCAAGCAGAAGTGCAGTATGCTCGGGTTTAATCAGAGAAACGCCCCATGCGAGACTGACTTCGTAATGAACCTGCCTGTATTCTTTATACAGAGCAATTTCAAAGCTAATGCCAGAACGCGGGTCGGTCATAATCATAACGTCATCAGCAGTATCGCCTTCTTCTGGACGGGCAGGAGCGCGAGTTACCAGAACGATAGACGAACGGTTGAAAGCCATGTTAGCGGTATAGCTGCTACCGACAGTGATGGCTGAGTTATCAGCTACAGCAGTCTGCAAGCCGGGAGCCGCAATGGTGAATGAGCCGCTAGCCAGAGCAGAGGTTACAACGTATTTGTTGGAATCACCTGCAAAGGTAACAACGTCACCAGCCAGAATTGTACCAGTACCACCATCAGCGGCGATTACAGTGTCACCTACTGCCAGAGCAGCATCGTTTACCAGATAGCTAGCACCAGTACCTTTGGTGTGGCTGTTAGCCTGTCCGGATTCACGAATGTCCATGCCAGCAGTGGTCAGCATAACGCCCTGACGCAACATGGCGGCATCGCCCTGTACGTCTACGCGAGACTGCAAGCCCAGCAGGTTGGCACCAGCGGCAGAAGAAACGACAAGCTGGTTGCCAGTGAGAGGTGAACCGTTGTCTTTCAATACCTGCAGTGCGTTAGAGGCATCAGTGAAGTTGCCAGCAGTACCGAATGGAGTGGTACCAGCAGCACCAGCAGCGCGAGAGAAGCCTGTGTACAGGCCAGCCAGATCGCTTTCAACTTCGTTACACAGAGTGCGCATTGCCTGAGCAAACTGGTTCTGAAGGATTGGGCGGTAGCCGGGGCCAGTAGCCAGACCACGCTGTTCTTCGCCATTGTAGCGAATCGGTACAGCACGGGCTTTGCTGATGGAAATGGTTTTGTTGGTGATAGTCTGGTCGCCAGTGTCAGGAGCATTCTGACCGGCAACGATATCAGCGGCAGTGGATGCAGGGGCAACAGGTGAACGAACGGTCTGGCCTTTAGCGGCTCTTTCGATGCTAGCGTCCAGAGTTACGGCAGGGATCATGCCTACCAGTTCCCGTGATACGGTATCAAGTGCTTGATACAGATCAGGAGTAAGATTTGTCAATGTATTAGCCATTGTGGTAATTCCTATAAAGTTTAATCTTCAACTATGCCGCCATCTTTAATAAACGCCATCTGTTTTTGCGGCGTTAATCTAGAAAATTCGGCTCTATTCATTTCTTTGGAAGCCCCGCTCCCGCTTGCGCTCGATGCACCTCCACCAGAGGCACTCGAACCATCCACCAAAAATGGGTATTCCTTTTTCAGGAAATTCATCAGGTCGGTTTCCGATATGGCAACCCCACCCAATATAAATTCTACATTCTCGCCATTATGTCTTGCGTACTTTGCCGCATAATCACTCAATACTTCGGCTCTTTTACTATCGCTTTTCGCTAACTGCGCACCGATATTGTTTGCTGCGAGATTTATGTCTTTTTCTTGAATCCTTTTCTGAAACTTAGAAAGTTCATCATCTTTTTCGGCTAGTTTTTGCTGTGCTTGTTCCCACAGCGTTTTAAACTCGCCCTTTTCCTTTGCTGATTCTTCTTCCTGCCGCTCTTTGATGGATTCCAGTTCTCTGGCTTTGCGTTTGGCTTCTTTAGCCTCACCCATCAATTCATTTAGCTTGTTTTTCAGCCCAGAGGTATCTTCTGGTTCTGGCAAGCCGTCAATAGCAAGAATATATTTACCGTCCTTTTCTGTATACAGACTGTGGACAGCTTCGTCAACTTCGGTTAAATCTTCTAGTTCATACTTTAACATTGTGTACCCCGTACATTATGCGCCCCAGACGCGTTTTTGAGATTGTAGCGTAATCTTTTTAGTTTGCAAAGGTTACTGTATATAAGTTCAACTGAACCAAAAAAAAGTTCAACTGAACTAAATCCCAACCCTTTCAAAGGCATCAGGCTCTAATCGTTTTAATTCATCAAGTGAATACGTTACACCAAGATCATCTGTAAACTTATCTATGTTCAAGCCACCGTTTCGATATAGTTCAGCGCGTTCTTTACCAAGCACCTTTTCCTGAAAAGACTTTGGTTGTTTTCTGAACCACCCTGAATACGTTGTTTTAGGTGATACGGGGCCAAACTGAGATGAGCGCACGCCTTCTTCATCAGGCTGAGCATATTTCGGGTTTAGCTTTGCAACCCTGACAGAACGGCAGTTCCAATGTCTTGGCACTTGTGGCGGCTCATTAAAACCAAACACTTTACCGTCTAATGCCGCACATCCGATTGTGGTTCTATCGTCTAATGTTGCGACAAATTCTTCACCTATCACAACGTCCGTATTTTCCCTGTGCGTTACTGAACGGGCTTCAGCTGATATATGGTTTGTTACTGTGCGGACTAGCGCATCAGCTTGCCGCCTTTGCCTTTTAACTAGACTGCGCACTGAGCGACTAATATCACCGACAGGCTCACCATTGATATAACCGTTTTGGATTACTCTAAGCAATTCTGTGCTTTTCTTGCGGCTATACGTTTCAACGGCCTGTCTAGCAGTCATGCTTTGCGGCAAATCTGTTCCGCCCAATAGTGTCATTGGTGATTGTGAAACGATTGCCCGTAATACAGGGCTTTCAGGCAATTTTGCATCTATGGTAGCGGCAGCATTCAGTGTTTTAACGGCAAACTGGCCTTCGTATTCTGCTAAATCTTCCACGTTAGCCAATAGGTTGCCAGATGCCGCCTGTAGCCCTTCTTCTAGTATCTCGCGCACTTCGCGCAGGTTTACTGTTAGCTTTTGGGCTTGGGATAAGGTTTCGGCCTGTGCGAGTTTGATTTCTATCTGTAAAACCAAATCGCGGAGATAGCCAAGCATTTCCTTTACTTGACCACCTGCAAAGCGTTGCACATATATCTGGTGCCGTGTTGAGGCATCCAGAATGAAATCATCTGCGCTCATTTAGATAGGGCTTTCGCTCTGTATCATGGAAAGAATATCGTCTGGCGTTTCTTCGCTGCTAATCCACCCAGCGTCTTTTAGCCTGCGGACAATATCTGCCTTCGGCATAACTCCTGCATCGTTACCCTGAATCATCGCCATAATTTCCTGCGGTGTCAGCGAATCCTGCCAGAAATC
>JAYPGZ010000010.1:12874-29530 GCA_038127095.1 Candidatus Roizmanbacteria bacterium
GGTGACATATCGGTAGATATAACCAGTGTTGCGCCACCGTGCATGGATAGATTGTTTTCGTGGTCTGCTGAGTTCCTGAAATGCCCGATATTGATACGGGCTATATCGTAAAGGGTAGGCTCGTCACAGTCTGGTAGGTTGTTCTGGGAGCCAACGAAATGAAACGGGATATAATCAAACGGCCTACCAGCGGCATCACGAATAACCACTTCTTCGGTTACTGGGTCGCCATCTTTGTCGTATAGCTGCTGGGTATAACCATATTCCGATAGCCGTAGCACCCTGTACCTATCTTCGTATTCCCAGACAAATTCATCTTCGTGTACTGGCATCTGCTCTTTAAGCACAACCATGCCTAATACTCTTTTGCCGTTTACGACATGACTATGCCAGTTGATAATTGTTTCTGCAGTATAGGTTGCTATATGTGGCTGTAGGGCCAATCTGACCTGTTGTTCAGCAGTCATCGCATCCATCACGGGTGGGTAGTCTGCCAGCATTCCGAATCTGCCTGTTTCCAGCACCTCATCGGTGCATTGCTTGGCTACCGTTTCCAAAGACTGCCCAGCACCATCAGCATTGTCGTACATGAATTCCATATCTGTAGGTAATTCAATACGCGGTGCCAAACGGAATATTGCGCCTTTCAGCCCTTCACGGGTGCGGCCTGTGTAATTCGTGTAGATTGCCTTTTCCAGACGCGGGTACCACTTATCATCTGTCTCGTATGTCCTGCGCGGGATATATAACTTGGCGGAATCTAATGTTAAACCGTTGGCGGCATTGCGGGTAAGCTGCCACTTGGGTAAGGCTTTGTTGTATTCTTTGTTGGAAGAAGAAACTGGCATGGCTGTTCCTACATTGAGAAATTCACTGGTATGTACGCTAATGGTTTCACAATAGGCATTTCATAAGCTATCGGGTATGTAGCGGCATCAATCGCATGATCTAATCCAGACTTTTTATCTGGTTCACCGTTCGCATCATACGCCAATTGTTCAAAAGATTCTGCAATAGTCTTGCATTTTATTGCATTTATGTATAGTGCGCCATTCTCAAATGCAGAATTAGTAGCCATTATCCTATCTTTTACTGCTGGATTGGATTTCTTTGCCCTGACTGCAAACCCTGCCTGTTCTAATAACGCTATATCAGATATTGATGCGTTTACTGTCTTTCGGGCCTTACCACTGGCATCCGGGTAAATATATATCTTGTGCCCTTCGTACCTTTCCTCAATGATGCGCACCATTTCTGGCGTGTCATACATATCAATAAGTTCCTCTACACAGTGCCACTCGCCACCATTCCTGATCACGAATACTGCCGCGCATTGTCTGGTCACGTTGAAGTCGCACCCGATATACAGCGGCTCCATTGGCCTAATGGTTTCTGTAGTGTTATGTACGCCCCGATTATATGAAGCATATACGCTACCCTGTGTTAGGTTTACAAATCGCCCTTCAAGATAAGCATCGAGCAATTGGTCTGGGTATATATCGCGTAATGATTGCACATAGCCTTCAGGCAAGTGCGGATTTGACTGTGTTGGGGCTTGGATTATTTTGTACCCCTCTTTGGGGTTCTTTTTCCATGTCTCATATACAAATCGGAAACCTTCTGGCGTTGTAGTAACGCCTATCGTATTTGGCTTACCGTTAGGTTTTTTCTGGCGATTTCTCGCTAGTATCTGCCTCCAGACATAAGCAGCATCTTTGGGCTTTAGGGTATCTAGCTCATCTATATCAGCATCAGCGTGTTCGTACCCAATAATCCTATTCGGGTTTTCCATGCTCCTGAATATGATATTTCCATAGCCTTCTATGCAGATTTGATTAATTGGTGATTTCTGTAAACGATATGGGATATTCAGAAGGGTTAGCGTTTCCTCAAATCTGGGCCACGCAATCATGCGAATCAGGTCATAAGTAGGCTGGTAAAAGCCACGGTTCAGGTTTGGGTAGTTAAGTATTCCTATTACTGAACGCAATATAGCGGCTTCTGTCTTACCGGCACCAAACCCCGCAACCATAGCGGGGAAAGGGTTAGCGTCAAAGATATATTCGTATTGCGGTACGGTAGGATTAACTTGCGCCATCTGGCTTTACGATATTAATGGTAATCGGTTCGTGACGCATATCTACATTATCGGTTTCACGCCAACCAGCCTGCGTCTTGAGATAAAAAATAGCTGCGCCCAGATTACCGCTACGGGCCTGTGTTATTAATGACTGACCGATTGCGCCTATCGCTTTTGCTTTCCCTTTTTTATAAGCGTCAGATACCTCTGGCTGCCTGCCTTCTATCTCGCGGAATGTAGTGGATGAGATGCTAAAATAATCAGATATCTGTTGTTTTGACATTACAGCAGATAAAGCCTCCACTTGAGCAATCTGCTCTGGAGTAAAGACAATCATTGGCTTGCCGCCACCTTCTCCCTGTCTGCCGTTTTTCATACGCCACCTATAGGTATTTTGATAATTGGGTTTAGGTCATACCCTTTGCTCGCTTTATCTTTTTTGACTATCTGGCTACCCCATTTCCTTTGCAATAAATCAAATTGCTCTTTTTCGATCTCAAGCGTTCTGTAATCTGCGCAACCGCCTACATTGCCATGGTCTTTTTTCTTCATTCCGTAACGGTTGAAACGTAGAGCCTTTCTCTCGCCATTGCAGACTTGTATCGTAAAATCGTAATCTTCTTTTAGTGGAAGGCTTGGGTCATACCTATATGGCAGGTTCTTCATATTAATCATGCCATGAAAAGAGCAGGATATATAACTGGTTGTTGAAAAAGGTGTGTATTCTCTGTAAGAGCCTTTATCAATAGCTGGATTAACACCAAACAAGCAAGCACCCATATCTCTAGCAATTATCAGCATTAGCTCTATATGTTCTAGCAGATCATCGCCAGATAAGTGCTTTTGCTCGCAATTATCCCAGAATGTAAATGCATCTATATCATCATCAACAAATAACAGGTCATCGTCACCATATTTGTGAATTAGCCAGTTACGTACATTGGGTATGTTTCCGCGGGTAGAATCTGGAAGCTCGATGCACTCATGCCCATTCTCGACATAATCCGCAAACTCGAACTCGTGAACGGCATATTTTACACCCGGCAATAAACGGTGAGTATTGACGCTTGCAGCCCTTCTATATGATGGAGCAATAATTATCATGGGCCACCTACTGGGCTATTTATCCCTGCAACTATGCCATTTTTTACCCGGATTAGGTTGCCCCATTTTGTCAGTATTGCAAGCTTGGCATCTTCATGGTCTAAGTCATTGCCAACAATGCCGCCTTTTTGATTAGTGGTTGCTTTATCCTTATTTGTGAGAAAGGTAAGGAATATTCTGTTATCCCGGAAAACCATTTTGCTATGCTTTAAATACTGTAAAAAAATGTCCATATCCTCAAACCGTTTAAGGCTCAAGTCGTAAGATATTCCCTCAATTCTGCGCAAACATACTGCTTGGTATGAAGGCTTTGTCAGGGAGAACGGTGCGTATTCTGCATATTTAACAGGATCGGAGGTTACATTGAATCCCCCAAAATCAAAACCGCCACTTTCCATAGTGGAATGCACAGATTCGAGTATTTGCTCTATATCTTCAATGGGGCCAGATTTTAAGAAATCCGCTTTAACTAGATCGTCATCAAGCATCCAAAAAAGTTCGCCATATTCCACTAGCTCAAGCACAGCATTGCGTTTTTTTGCGACATTGCCATCTTTATCGTCTGGAATAGCTAACACTCTGCCGGGATACGCTACTTCGTATTCGGTCTTTTGCTTTTCAGGTACTACAATGACTGCGCTTGGTATCTTTGCCATTGTGGTAGATTGTCCGGCCCTACCATATGACGGCACAAAAATTTTCATTTCTGCCCCGTAATGTATTTGGCTCCATCCAGAACACGTCCAACACCTTTGCTCCACGGCTTGCCGTTGGCTCTTTTGCTGTAAACTGTTTTTAAATCAAAATGCGTTTGTGCCGCCAACCAGTCCAGATCATTGCGGAAAACTAGCACGACGTAGTTGTTAGATTCTCCGATTTCTTGCGAGAATTCTATCTCCCCGGCTATTTCTTCTGAATCTGTACCCAATATTTTGGCTATTTCTGATTCGTCAAATCCTATGACAGCAATGTTGTACTCATCATCAAGTAAACTGTTGATTTCTGAGAATAATCTTTTTTCGTCCCATCCAGCATTCATAGCAAGTTTATTGTCTGCTATCACGAATGCTTTTTTCTGGGCCTCATTTAGATGGCTGGCTTCAATAACCGGGATTTCTAGCATTTCTAGCTTTTTTGCCGCCAGAACACGTCCATGCCCTGCAATGATACCGTTATCGCCATCTATAATGACCGGGTTCAGAAAACCGAACTCTTTTATGCTTGCTGCTATCTGGTTTACTTGTTTGTCTGAATGAGTGCGCGAATTCATCGCGTAAGGAATTAAACTGTCTGTGCTGACAGTTTTTGTCTCTGGAAAGTTTGTCATGTGTACCCCGTACAGTTTACGCCACCAGCGTTTCGGGGTGAGTATATCAGAAAACATTAACGATAAAAGATATGTGCATCAATTTTAGCTACTATCGTAAATGATTTTGCCCAGCTTGGCGATACACTGGTCGAATGGTAATAGATTGCGCCTTTAGTCATGTCTGGAATGATCCCGGCATATACTGCGGCAGCTTCAATTACGGCACTACCCCATGCTTCCGGGTCTCTGATTGTTTCCTTTAATCCATCGCAATAATATGAAAACTGGCAACGGTTTCTGATAGGGTGGATTCCGAGATATTCGCCCTGCCTTATAACATCGCATGGGTTATCGGGAAAATCAGGGTGGTTGGCACGGTTTATTGCTACATGGGCTACTGCATACTGCCCATCTATTGATTGGTTTCTTGCCTCAAAGTATATCGCTTCTGCGATACATAAGATTGTTGCTAACATACTTTCCCCCAAAAAAAGTACATTTGTACCGAGTCAAAAGTATATTTGTACCATTTTAGAGTTAAAGCGCACTTCCCTGTGCTATTGGAGAAATTATTTAACGCTATCCATGTAGTCGTGATGGGCTTTCAAAATGGCTTCTGATACTTTATGTTTGAAGTCATCCTGCGGTTCATCACGTTGGTTCAGCTGGTCATAGTATAAATCGGTCAGATAGTCTTCATGCTGTGCAATCAACCGTCTAGCGTATTCCTTTGCATTCCTGCGAATAGCACCAGCCATATCAGCGAAATCATCAAAGTTAGCAGTAATACACGCTCTGGCAATCAACTTCTGGTCTTTGGGGTCTTCCCACATCTCAGCTGGGTAATCACTGAATTCTAGTACCCAATCAGCAACCAGATTGATAGCATGTGATGTTGGTTCCATTTCGCCATAACGATTGAAAAAATCGTAATGGTGGTTAAATAGTAGCTCTTTTAGTTTCATTTTATATCTCCCATTTTAGCAGCATAATCCTCTGCTGTTTTTCTAGCGTGCTCTTTTCCTTTTTCTTGGTCAGCCCAGTATAGTTCATTCAGATATTCAAAATGATCTAAACTTAAATCGTTCCCAATCATCCGGGCTTTGTATCTGATTACCCTGCACATCTTTTGGAAATCGTCCCACCTGCCCCATTCAACAGTTTTGAATAATATTTTAACCGCCTGTTCATCGAGCAACTCTTTTAGATACTGTTCATGGTTATCCATAACCCACTTAGTTAGCATGTCATATGCGTGCTCATCTGGTGCGCCATCCCCCTCCTTATCGAAAAAATGATAAAAGTTATCTTCTAGCACTTCTGTAATTGGTTTATTTTTGTAACTTCTCCGCATTATTTTATGCTCCCATTATCACAAGAAAAAACCACACTGATGCTATCAGACCAGCACCTCCGATAATCCCACCAATCACCTCTACAGCTATTTCTTTATTGGTCATATCGCCAAACATTTCTTTTTTAGTAATCATTGTTATGCTCTCCAGTTGATTGTGGGGGCCGTAGCCCCCGGTCTAATTAGGCGTTGTGAAAACAGATGTCGAAGCTGTAATACGGTTCAGCGTACCAGTTGGCAAAGCCGCGCTGGTCGTTAATATCTGATGCAGTGCCGTATGACCATTCAAAGCAACCCTCATCCCAGCAGACGCACCAGCCATCGGTATTGCGCATCTTGGATGCTTTTTCTGGATTCCAAAGATGAACATATTCTGCGCACAACCCAATAGATTCTGCGAGCTCAGTCAGGGCTTTATGAAACGCTTTAGCCGCACCAGAAGCAGATTTATATTTGCTTGGGTCAAAGTCCAGCTCTAATGGGCCATATTCTGAAAAGTAGTTGATATTGCTCATTTTATTTCTCCGTTAGATGAAGCACCCTTTGCTTCATTGACGTTTATTATCCATAATCTGATAGTATAATAAAGTATTTTATTTATTATTTTAATTATTTTTTGGGGGGGGATTACTCCCCCGCCTCATAGTACTGGTTTAAGAAATCGCTGATGCTGCCAGTAAAAATTAAGTTCCAATTTTCTTCGTATTCATCGCCAACTAGCTCGATTGTGCGCTTGCTTACGCTCATTTCGCCATTTCTGTGGAAGTCGTAACGGTAATCAGTGTCACCATGTGAAGAATGCGACTGTGTGATATTCGCGCCTTCGTTAGCCCTGATAAAACGCTCAACGGTAATCCTGTTTTTATCGTCTGTCGCTTCTGCAATGTAGTGGGCGGCACCTTCTGGATAGCCATCCCAGTGGATGTACACGGTTGCGCTGTTAACAAGTTGAGTGTTGTAGAATTTATAAGTTGCTCTAGTAGCCATTTCGTTTCTCCATTTAGGGAAGCACCCTTTGCTTCCATGAGTTGTATTATCCATATTGCGATAGTAAAATAAAGTATTTTCTTTATTAATTTAATATTTTTTCAAGATTTTTATATTGCGGCGACTTTTTTTTGCCTTTTGCGTAGGCAATATTGCGTGACCGAACAAAATTGAGCACGGTTTCTGATATTTTTGCGCTTTTTAGCTCGCTCATATCAAAAGCATGGCCCTTAGGCCATACTCCGAACTTTTCTTTGTACTTATGTGCAGCCCATCCATGCTTATAGCCGCAGTCCAACGCAATGCTATAAAGTTGTAACATCCAATCCCTTTTTATCTGCATATCAACTGGACTTGCTTTATCTATCCGGGTCAGCATTGTGCAATCACTTTCAGGTATATCAATAATTAGATATTCGTAACCGCATATACACTTCAAGCCCTGCATGATCTTGGCGCATTGTGGGCAATTTCTAATAACCGTTTCTTTCTTGTCTTTTTTGACCAGCTGATTAGCTTCGGAAAACTTACGCTCTTTCTGACATAGCGAATCTGGCTCCATCAGGTGAGCGAATCCAAATCTGCGGACATTCTGCGCATGGTCTAAATATATGGCGTATGGCTTATCTGGATGTATGCGCTGTATACGCCCTGCACGTTGCTGAAAAACTGTTGGTGATTTGGTTGGATAACAGTCAATCAGTACGCGAGTCTTTGGTGAATCGTAGCCAACGCCTAATAGCTGTGAGCAGGATAAAATCTTTATTTCCCCGGATTCATGGGCATCAAATAATTTTTTTCGTTCTTCTCTGCTAGCGTAACCATCTATATGCCCTGCTGGTATGCCATTGCGTTGAAATTCATTTACCAACCCTTTGCTCATCTTGATAGACGGGCAAAAAGCTATTGTCTGGGCATTCTCCCCGTGTTCTAGCCAGTTGCGGATAATATCACCCGTTAGTTGATTGTCGCTTTCACTACGCTCTGCGATATCGTCTGGGTGATAGTCATAAGTCCCGGTAGATATTTTTCTCCTACGCACCCCGGCGGTATCTACTGATGCTCCGCCATAATAATGCACCGGCGCAAGATAACCTTTCTCGAGTAGTGCTTCCTGCGTTACCGAGCTGACCATATCTTGCCAGACTGTACCAAGTCCTTTGGTATATGGCGTAGCTGTTAGGCCTATAAACTTTAACGCATCGAATGCTTCCATCTGTTGCACAATCGTTTTCCAGATAACATGGCATTCATCCACAATAGCAAGATCGTAATCTAGCCGCCTGAATCCACGTCTGGTTACCGTCTGTATACTGGCTATTTGTATCGGTGCATTCGGGTTTGGTATGCAGTCACCCTGTATTACACCATAATCTATACCCCAATCGTCAAAGGCTCCGAATGTCTGGTCTAGCAGCTTCAAGCGGTCTACATAGAATATGCCGCGTTTGCCTTTATCCTGTACGCTTTTTAGTATTGAAGCCGCTGTGTGCGTCTTACCGAAAGAGCAGGGAGCAGATAGTAAAACTTTACGATTCCCTGTGCGGAATGATTGACGTATACCGTCTATAGCTTTTTGTTGGTGTTCTCTGAGTTGCATTTTTATTTTCTCCACAGTTACCCAATTTCTCCCGGAAATAGCCCAGTCAGCATACTGGTGATTCTACTCCCGTTCGGCAAGCCGAAAGCCCGAAGGCTTGATACTTTTGACCACAATCCACAATGGTGAATTGCCTCCCGCCAGCGATGTTCTGCTGATTGCTGACCTCACATCAATTAGCCTTTCGGTTTCCGGTCACCTGTTGTCATGGGTGGGACAGCGCAGGTATTGACGATGCTCGGTTCTCCCATTTCTGGGGCTATGTTTTAGGGGTTAGCTCCCCATGAGCCAGAGTTTACAGTCAGGCTTTGCCACACTGATCGGGGAAGGCAGATATAGATTCGATTGAAAATAAAAACACAAAATGTTGTATTTTTATGTAGGCGGTGAGAAAATAGTCCCTGTCGGGTATCTGATTTTCTTTCGCCTACGTTCCCAATCGGATTTCAGGTATCGCTCAATACCACCGACATTTATATTTTCATTCAACTCTCCTCAGTTGTAAAGCGATTTCCCGGCCCAGTTCCCTCTGGGTCGGGTTTTTTTAGCTGTCCGAAATTATCCAGCATGGCCTCATGCTTTTCTTTGTGTGCCTGACTACAGTAGTTATAAAGGATTCCGCTTACTTTAGTGGAGCCACTGATTAACTTGCTGCAATATCTGCATTGTTTAGGTTGGTATCCGAACATACTGCCTCTCACGGCCTATAGCCTTATCAAAATCACTGCATTTTGGGCACCACCAGCCCACCCTGTACCCCTGCTCGGCATTAATGACTTCTGCCATCGTATGACCGCATTTGCAGGGCTTTTGCCTTAAATTATTATCACTTTCTGTATTCATTGTATTGGACCCGAATATAAATTTTTATTTTTGTCTTGGGGGTGTTATCTTTTTTTTGCGTTTTTTTGCTAATCGAATAATCCGTTCCAGATCATCTTTCGTATATTTACGGGAAGCATGTATATTTTCCAGCTGTTCAACCTTTTCTATCCCGATTCGTTTAATTAATCCCTTCCTGTACTCAACCGCATTACCTGATAAGTATCGGTTACACTTTACACATTGGGTATGGCAGTTCCAAAGATGAAAACGCAGATGCGGTGCCGAGCCTATACTGCGATAGTGACCAGCATCAAACGCGCCGCCATGTACTGTAACGCCCTGTATTGCCCCACAAGACACGCAAGCCTTACCCCTATCCCTTACCCTTATATATTCGTTAAACGATTTCTGGGCGATTTTAACAACGTCTGCGCGTGTCTGTAAGCGTTTCTTTGCTTCCCTGAATTCTTTTTTAATTGATTTAGCAGCTACCCTGCGTGCTGCTTCGGTTTTCGAGTATTCAATCAAATGTTCAAAACAGCAAAACGCATGAATCCGGGTAATTACAGCTTCTTCCACCGGAACCTTCGCTCGACAATGTTTGCAACGTCTAGTATTCAATTAGTTTTAATTCCAGATTTTCTATCGGGTGCAGGTTTTCGATTTCTATATAATGACAGTCTACACGCTCAGTAAAACCATCCGCTTTGTCGCCCGCTTTTGCGCAGCTTGCAGTCTCCCAGAAATCATCTTTATTCATATAACCTAAAACCGTTACTTTGGAATCTGTAACATAAGTAAATATGTATAAATCACAGTCCTGATTTCTTTGGTATTCGGGGATTCGTACAGTGTAGTGGGGTTTCGGGTCACCCACTGAATATTTGCTTTTAACGTCTATCCGGTAACCATTGACCACAAAATCGTAGTCATAGCTTTCTCTTGCATCGTAATCAAAATCAATTCCGGTATCTAAAAAATACCTGCCAACAGCACACTCGCCTATAACTCCTGCGAACTGTCCGCGTCCTGCTGGCAGTAACGTATTTTGGTTATATTTATCACCGGAATAGTTACGCTTTGCATATTCAACCCAACTTTCCCTGATAAATATTTGCTTCATTTTGACCCCGGCCATGGCACATGAATGTTATGTTTTTCTGCTAAGTGTCTGGAAAGCACTTCGTAAATCTTTCCATACTCAACAGTGTTTGGCTCTGTAGTCGATTCGTTTTGATACATTGCTTTCTGAATCGGTCGCCAGAGGTGGTCTTTAGCGGATAGCATTGTCCACGGTATTTCGATTTCCGGTTTCAACACTGTCCGCATATCCAGACCAGCATCGTTAAGCTCTTTGGCTAATAACCCAAGCCAGAGGTGAAGCGCGTTGTTCTGCGCCTCTGACCTCTGTTTGCCTGCTGTCCACCGAAATTCTAAATAGTGGTTGTCAGCATACAGCTGGGCAGCATATTCCAAAAAACCCTTTAGCGTAGTTTCTGAATTAACCCGCCAGCTTTGCATTACAGGTACTCGATTTCGTGACTATCATCGCCATCGTACAAGTCCTGATATTCCTCATAACTTGTAGGCTGGCCATCGTCTTCCGGTTCAGGCTGTTTTCCGTAATCCAGAAATTCACCAACAGTCATATCAATAACATCTAAAATGGATATTGCCGTTTTCAGCTTAACATCAGCCATTTTAGTAATCTGATAGAATCGTTGCGGTTTGATTCCAAGACGGTCGCTCATGTACTTATGGGTAATCATCTTTTCCTTTAGTACAGTTCGTAACGTATTTCCAAAGTGTTCCATGATTTACCCCTTAAAACGGAATGTCTTTCGAATTATCAAAATCACCAAGTGCTGGAATTTCAGGCTTTGGCCTTTCTTCCTTTGGCGTGTAAGCAAAGGACATGAATGTCTGCCCAGATTTGCTGGTTTTGATCCACGCACTCATCCAGTATTCAGTCCCATCTACGGTAGCACTGCCTTTGTAATCAGGGTGCCTTTCGGTTTCTTTCTTGTCATTCTTAAACAACGCACCAGTGTTGTTGTTATCGTAGTCAGCCATTACTTTTCCTCCGTTTTATAGTATAGGTATTGGCATTGTTGATTAATTGCTTTCAGGCTGGCATTCCACGCCATGACCCAGATTCTTTGTATTTCCGGGTCTTCGTGCTGCCATTTATGGCCTGTGACTTGCTCGTAAACATGTTCTAGCATATTCATTGGGCTAGTAACTCCAAGCTGAATTTTTGGATGGTTGAGCAGACAGCTGTTACTACTTCTTCAAGCACCTGTATGTATTTTTCATCGCGTTCCACTCGGACAATAAAAATCTTCATGTCCGGGTGGTAACTCATGAAGTCGCACCATTCCCTGCCTGTAATCCACAATTGGCCCTGCACTTGAGCATTGTATTTGGGCGGTAGTTTGCCTTCGCGCAAATAACCAATATGGGTATGGGCCAACGGGCATTTGATTTCCAATAACCCATCGTCACCCACCAATCCATCAGGGCTTGCGCCAGCGTCAATTTCATCATGCAGACATAACCCAACCTCAAATACTTGGCAGTCATTGATAAATTCGTAGTTCTTTCTGGCTTCTGGCTCGATTTCAGTGCCGCGAGTCATAGCATACGTTGTGGGTATCTCGATTCGTTTACCTGTAATCTTTTCCGCTATCAGCTCATCAATGTAAGCATCAGCACTTGCAGACGGTTTTCCGGTGGGGGTAATCAATCTACCAAATGAGCTGGCAGTTGGTACACCAAGCCGGGCAGCAAACCATTCCTCACTGCGCTGTTCGTATTCTGTGACTCGCATCAGTGTGTCTCCGCTTCAGCTTTTTCTTTTTGGCGGGCAACGTATTTTTCCATCCGCGTAGCCAGCTTATCTCGGATGATTGTGTAGTGGCCCTGCGTTACTTCTTCCCAAGACGTAATATTCTCAATCTTGAATACCTGCTCATGCGATAGTTCCTGCGCGTCAGCTAAATCAATAAGGTTATCTATTTGCTCTTGGGTAATCAGTTCCTGCATTTTTTCCTGCACTGATTCAGGCAAGTCCTGACCGCTGAATATGTACAGGCCCAACCCGTGCATTGCGATGCACTTAACCAAGCATCTCATGCGAGCTGTATTAATCTGGAAGGCATCAGGATTAGGTATCGCTTTATGCTGATGATTCATAACCGGGAGCCACATATAACGAACACAGTTTTCGTTGCCGCGAATCACTGCTACTTCGCATCTGACCTCAACCGTACCGTCAGCGTATATTTTGTCTTTCCTGAACCGATAGATTGATTGCGGGTAGTGCTTCATCATCTGCGACCAAGCCCATGTCCACGACAGG
Organism: Candidatus Roizmanbacteria bacterium; assembly: GCA_038127095.1. Lineage (GTDB taxonomy): Bacteria > Patescibacteriota > Microgenomatia > UBA1406 > HO2-37-13b > 2-01-FULL-39-24. Next base: position 25,495 of record JAYPGZ010000010.1, read on the forward strand.
TAATTAAACTTACCAGCCTTTTCAATGTACTGACCCACATCAATGTCTGACAGGGTTTCCCACACTTCTTGCTCGAAAGGTATTTTAGTTGTCATTTTTATCTCCATTATTGTTGTAAAGCGAAACAATTATAAATGATTTGATATATAAAGGAAAGGGGTTAGGCCATCCATGGCCCGGGTTGGTTATTCTCCGTGTACTAAAACAGTGGATATATTGTAAGGGGAGTATTTCGGGTACTCTATTCCGCACCAGCCCACCATATCGTGCGCCTCACCCTGCGTATCGCAGATGTCTACTAAATCACCCTCACAATCCCGGACTTCGTAAACATATTTAGTAATCATAGTTTCGGTATTCATCATCTTTCTCCAAGTTGTTTAAGAACCCGTGATAATATTTTCACGGTAAAGACATTATATCGCGTTTAGGATATAAAGTAAAGCATTTTAATTACTTTACAAATCAATGGGTTATGAAAAGGGTTTTGTTTACTTTGGAGATTAGGCGGGGTATTGGTCGGTTTCGATCATGCTTGCTACTTCCTTTGCACGATTCGGGGTCTGCTTGGCGTAATTGCTATTTAAGAATTGCCGGGCGGCTTCTTCATAGTCTTGGTTTTCCATGGCTCCCAGAGCCAGCTTGAATTGGCGCAGTCGCGTAATGCCCAACTGGAAGCCCAGATCAATCACGGCATCCCGTCTGCATTCAGATAGCCCCGAGAACCATGGAAATTCTGCTCCAAGCTCCCGGGCTACTCTTGCCACGTCATTTTCGAGTAGGTAGTCGATTTCATCTTGTGATAAACCTAAACCACCAGCGGGATCTATATTGCGCCCAACACCAATGGTGATTTTTCCGGCAGTGCATTTGTAAGCGTGGGTCTCTACACCTTCATGCCTGCGTAATAATTCGATGATATTCATTTTTCGTTATTTTGTGATGAGCCAAAATAAAAACTAATTACAGCCGAGACTAGCCCGCCCATATAACCCAGCACCAGATTAATCAATTCCATGCTGTTCTGCTCGGGCGGCATTATAGTTATCATTGCTATATATGCACAGAAAAATAATACCATAATCAGTGCAATAAATTTACTCGTCCAATCTTTCGAGAAAAATTTGCGGGCATCTTGAGTATCAGCCGTCTGGAGTGCGAAAAGATCCACGTCCAGTTCCTTCATGCGGGATTCAAAAGATAACTCGGCTTTCCTGATTTCCGCTAACTGATCTGGAGTAACGGTTTGCATAGCTTGTTCTATGCTGGCTGGGGTAGGGTCACAACCCAAAACGTCAGATATTACTTTACCTGCCATTCCACCCAAAGGCCCGCCCATGGCTGCCCCGATTGTTGGCGCTATACCACCTATCAAATCTTTTAGTTTGCCAAATTTCATTTGCGCTTACCCTTCGGCTTAGATTTTTTTGCAGATGATAAGGCTATCGCAATCGCTTGTTTTGGTTTCTTACCTTCCCTGCGCAACATAGATATATTACTGGAAATCGTTTTTTTGCCGTAGCCCTTTTTAATCGGCATTACACAACCGCCAAAATAACCAACAGAATCACGACAGCAGACGCAAGTATACCAAGCATCCTGTTATCTTCGGTTAATACAAAGCTGTGTATCCAGCCGCCAATCTTTTTGAATATCTCGTTTACTTTATCCATTATTTTGCCCTCAAATCTGTTGGGTTTTCAGCAAGTACAGCTTCAACAAAAAACGCTATTTCATTTTCACCACTGCTAGACTTTGCTTCAAATTCAAAGTCGGTGCATTCGTCTATCTTAAATGGCACCTGCCTATCGTAACTTACTTGTGAAGTAGCAAATGTAGCCTGTGCAACCTTTAATATCCTTCCAGTCTTTGTTCTGGTTTGATTACGAATGGTTATATATTTATTGGGGTTTGCTGTTGCAGAGTTAACATCAATACGCACCAGATACAGCGATTTTCCAGCCGGTACCGTATATATACAAGCCTGCGTTAAACCTACTCCGGCATCAATTCTGGCGTATGTAGTGCCGCCATTGGATATGGTTATATTCCCCACATTGGAACCAGACAGAATTACTGCGGTGTTTATTCGGTAGTAATTATTTGTAGTGGTAACAGCACTTGTCCCGGTTAGCGTTACTATTTCGGATATTTCGTTATAGCTGGCATCAAGCCCCTGTATCAAAACGTTCATTGTGTCAGACGCAGATGCCGATACCACGCTCATGGTCAATGCGCTGGATGGATAAGTGTATTTCCCGCCAACTGTCCAAGCAGTTTCATAATCTGTGGCAATGGTAGTATTAAAGCCAAAGATATTTAATGCGGTTAATTTTCTGAATACACCTCTGGATACATCAAAGTAGGTATTACCTGTGGGGCTTCTGTTAGTAAATTCAGTCATTTGTCAGCCTTATTATCCAGCTTGTTGAATATCTGGGAAAGGATTTGCTTTACTTCCATAATATCCTGACGGTAATCGTCTTTGCGCACATAATTAGAAGCAACTTCGCGTTCTAGTGTAATCTGGTCAGCTTTTAAGTTATTTATGCCATCGTAAATAGCACGAATAGCCCAGCCCGTACCAATAAAGATGAAAGACATTGCAAAGTTAAATGCTACTTGAAAGTCCATTACCACTTTTCCTTATTGGCCCAGTATGCTGCTGACATTTTGCCTTTTGCGATATTCTTGGCGTGTCTTGCCTGAAACGATTTCCGTCTAGCCTTTGCCGAATCGGATTCACCTTTTTTGTATGGCGAGCCTGAAACGCCCTGTTGCCCAAAACGTATAGTCTTTACTTTATCACCTTCTTTGGCAACGACAACGTGAGACTTTGTTGGGTGTGATGGCGTTCTTTTGGGCTTATTATAAGCCTCTAATCCGAGTCTGGTTAGTCTTGGGTCTTTAGCCATAATCGTTTACCACGGTAGCCCGCTGGCCCTCTTTCCGCCTATAGCATTTTCAAGCCTCACTTGTAACCGGGCTTCAATACTGTCTGTATCTAGCCACGATAGCACATCTGACTCTGTTAGGTCTGCATAAGCAACAAAATCAGGCGAATTTACATCTGGGTAGTATTTAGAAATATCTGCCATGGTTTCTGTATATGTAACGCCATCATATTCATCTGTAGCTACACATTGCCATGAAACCTCAATAACAGCACCAGTGGCCTCTCGCCTACTCAAATCTTTTATAGTCCACGCATAAGTTATCATTTTGTGCCCCTACCGTAATGGGTTTGCAACAGCATCCAAGCCGTTCCATAAATCATTTACTTCAGTCTGTAGCGATTTAATGCTACCAGTGACAGAATCTATATCTTTTACTTTTGACTCTATAATCAAAACCGTTTCTGAATTAGATTTTTCCACGGTCGCTATCCTTTCACGCAAGTCTAACAGTTGTTTCTGTTGTTCCATAATCTGCGCAATGTTTGTCCCAAGCTCTGCTAATTTACCCTGTAACTGTGAAACATCGTTATCAGATAGGGATTGTTCCACGCCAGAAACTCTAGTTGAAAATTGGGCTATATTGCTGGTCATGGTTTCTTGCAGTTCTTGAAAACCCGCCTGTATATTACTAGCGTTTTCTGCGGCCTCTGCTACAGCTTCTTCCTGCGCTTCCAGCCTGCTAAAGAACTCGCTGGCTGCCCAGATACCCCCACCAATCGTAGATGCAAAAGAGACAAGTATGGCAATCCATACGCCCTTAAACGTTGTCCCACCTACATTGAGTTCTATATCTTCCACTAGATTGCAACCTCAGATTCTTGCAGGGTTATACAGGCTTCAGGGTCTGCTGCAAAGAAACATTGATTTGCTACCGGGCTGGTAGTGTAGAACGTAGACTCTGTACCCGCGTTGATAATGTCTACAGATGATTTATAAGCGGTCATGACATCTAGCTGTACTGCTGCATTAGAGCCAGCAAAGGCAACCTCAACGGTTTTGGTAGAGGAGTTAAACGTCGCGGACGATGCCGCGCTGTAATCTACTAGCTGTTGTTCTGCTTGGTTGTTAGCTGACTGAAT
>JAYPGZ010000010.1:29540-30292 GCA_038127095.1 Candidatus Roizmanbacteria bacterium
GCACTGGCTGCTACCGCCATAAAAGATGCAGCAATCTGGGCGTTGGTTTCTACACCTGACAGAGCTTCGTTATATATAGTCAACTCAACTTGGTTCAGGGTTAAATCGTTATCTGTCACATAGGTCTGTATTTCCATGGCCGAAGTAGCGTCACCTGCTTGGATAGCTTCATTGACCATCGAGTTCAGCATAGTTACTTCAATCACCGCACCAGCGGCCTGTGTGTAGGTGTTAATAGCCTGTTCTAGCTGTTGCATGGCCTGCTGAGATTGGTTATCAAAGTATGCCTGCGCACCAGCGTCAATACCCATGTTCTCAACCGCAGCCAAAGCTGTATTGTAGGTATCCATCTGCTCAGTAGTAATCCAATACTGACCAGCTAGCTCCGGGCTAATACCGCCAATTGCAGCATAGTCCAACTGACCGCCTACAACCTTAATGCCGTCACTGAATGTATCAACAATCGACTGGCTTGCAGTCAGTAGGTTATCCAATTCAGTTGCTTGTGCGGAAACGCTCAGAAATGCTACGGCTGTCGCTAGTATCTTCTTCACTATCTGTCCCTACTCCTAAAACATCGTTGTAGAATTCTTTGCTTTCTTTGTAGTCCGGTATGTAAACTTCCGGGCTAGTCTTCATCGCCATAAACGCGGCCTTACCTACTACCAGCTTGCCACCAACTAACAGTGGGCAGGGCGTGCCGGATACGAACATCGACCGCCAGACCGTCTCGTCTTGGCAAAGTAGCGATA
>JAYPGZ010000011.1:0-6307 GCA_038127095.1 Candidatus Roizmanbacteria bacterium
GTGCTATGCTATCTTGTTAGGCATTATGTCAAACATTACAAGGAGTTAATCGAGAAAAACGAGCAGTGCCAGCAACGAGTAAGAAGGTTAGAACTTGCAATTGCGGATCTTGCGTCCAGCGAGGACATAGAGTCGGTTCGTCGAAAGGCACACAATATTGTGGAACATCTGTCACGATGAAAACCATACGGAAACTGGAAGCGTTTGCTGCTGTCGTCATATTTGCACTTATTGGGTGCATCGGTTGGCTGGTTTACTACGGATTCAAGAGGATCGAGTACATCAGTGCCGAGCAATTGAAGACCACGCCTACGGATGTCTATAGGATGATCCAGGATGAACTGCACCTTCGGAAAACAATCAACGAGTTTGGTTACTGCATTTTGGAGGCAGACGGGGAAGGCAAAATCACTAAGTGGGATGAGGTCGCTACAGCAATGTGGGGCTACACCAGTAAGGACGTGATCGGCAAGCCAGTTGAGTTTCTGATGTCTGAAAAGGTACGGCCATCACACCAGATGCAATATCAGGATGCAATTGATAGAGGGCATGGTTTGCGGGATGAGGTCTGTGATTTTGCCAGACATAAAGAAGGTTGGCTTTTCTCAGTAGAAATTGAAATCCGTGTAGTTTCCAAGGATCGAACTGTATCGTTAATCAAGTTGAGTGATGAAACATGAACACCGACGAGCGACTTGCGGCACTAGAGGCAAGAATGAAAAACGTAGAATTTCGAGAGAAAGAAGATCGGGAAATGCTCCAAGTGCATAAAGATAAAGCTTTTTCTGGATTGGCAGAGAAGGTCGATGATATGCGTACCAAGGTGTATATGGGCATGGGCATCGCATTTGCAGCCAACCTATTCTTTTCTAAAGTAATGGACACAATGAAATAATGGCTAAGTTTTTAAATACACCCGCAAAGCAGGGGCTACTTGGAACACGGTGGGAACTTCTTTTGGAGCCACTGGATTATGACTATGGCAGCTCTGTGCCTCATACGGTTCCGGCTGGCAAGCTGACAGATGGTCCAAGTGTTCCCGGCTGCTTGAATTGGTTATTCCCTCGCAGGAAATTTATGCTGTCCGGCTATCTGCATGACGACCTTAGGAATAAATGGACGACCGGAAACGCCGCAACAGACGGCATGCTGAGGGATGCAGTAATGGCAGAGTCCAAGCAGGTCATCGGAGGGCTCAATGGGCTTCAGGCTTATTTCATTTACCTTGGTGTGCGACTCGGCACATTGATTGGATTCAAGTCAGCACCACCTCCCGCTGTAATAGCAGAAGCAAGAAAGATTTGGGCAAACCGCAATAATGTTGCCATCCAGCGAGTTAAATTTGACAACCTCCACTGCGAACTCAAAATTGTAAGCCTACCATGAAACTACTAACTTACACCCTTCTTAGTACTTTTTTAGTACTTTCCTCTGGATGTCTCAACCTTGCTGTTGGACCTAATGGGGAGATTGAATTTAAAGCAAACCTACCCAAAAAGGGAAGCGATTAAAGCGTGACAGCAGGATAGAGCAGCGGCAGCTCGCCAGACTCATACCCTGGAGGTCGGGGGTTCGAATCCCTCTCCTGCTACCAATTCAAGATGGCAAACTTCATAGACAGACTGAACACTCCCAAACTTACTGATGGCGACCGTGGCTTTCAGGGAGTGAACAGTTATCTGGAGCCAGAAGTACTTCCTCCGGGTTTAGTTCAGGACTCACAAGATATGCGAATGGATGGCAATCGAGCCAAGGTTCGCAACGGCTGGAGTTTTCAGGCAGGCATGACAGGGGTATCGCCTGCATACACCTACGCGGAGGGAGATGAAGAGGGCTATGGTTCAGGACTTTACAGCGACCCGGACAACGAGAACAAGGATTGGTTGATCACGGCCACCAAGTTTAAGGCAATCATCTGGAATGAAGACGACACGCTGTATGTGAACTACCCCAGCTTTGATGTAGATCCAGCCGATGTAAATACCGGAGCGGATAAAATTCAGGAGAACAGTCACAATCTGGAGACCGGAACCCCACTGTACCTTACGACTACCGGAACAGCACCCGGAGGATTATCGGGAGACACGCTGTACTTCGCCATCCGGGTGAATGCAAATGACTTCCAACTGGCGTCTACTCATGACAATGCTCATGCAGGTACAGCTATTACCTTAACCTCCCAGGGAACAGGCACTCATACATTTCAGTGTGCCCTCAACGGAAACCACAAAGCTCATTTTGTACAGGCATTCAACAAAATGTACCTGTTTACCCATCACCAGCGTCCTCTGGTATGGGATGGAGACACCACAGCTACCGGCGATGTAGTGGACTCAGAGTTTGCTCTGCTGTCGGACACAGCATCTGGTGTTGGCGATCCTTTCCCGTCTACACACCATGCATTCTACTTCAATGAACGCATGATAGGCATTCAACCGGCAGATATTGCCACACCGACACAAAACGTAACCGGAGCACAAACCGTTGTCATGAGCGATATTTTGGACGTGAACAACGTGACACCAGTAGACGGGGAAGGTGGAGGTGAGTTCTACATGAATCAGGGCGCAGCGGATTGGGTAGTTGGGTTTGCCGGCTATCAGGAACATCAGGTCATTGTGTTCAACCGCCGCAGTATTCACATGCTATCCAATGTACACGCTACCTCTATTGCCACACGATACACGATTGATGATCGCTATGGTTGTGTAGCCCGTCGATCCATTGCAGCCGGGGGAGGTTATATCTTTTTCCTGTCAGAAGACGGTGTATTTACTGTGTCGGCCGCTCAGGACAGTGTGACCGGTATGGGGTTGGCTGTTTCGAAAGTACAAGGTGCAAAAGTCCCTCTTTCTCTTAGCATTTCCAACGAGATCAGCAACCTGAACTTCACGGAATCTGTAATCAGCGAGGCGGCCGCTATTGTCTATGACAACAAGTATTACTTGGCTGTACCATCTGGAGCCGCCACGGAGAACACCACGGTCCTGATCTACGACATTCTGAATCAGGCATGGGTCGGCAAGGATACTTACCCCGAAGGAATTACCAATTGGGTAACAATGGCTTACGGCACGGGCATACGTCTGTTTGCCTGTGGGCCGACTGGATGGTATCTCATGGAGGAAACTGCTGGCTTGGACGATAGCGGCCGGGTGCTGGGCAGTGATTCCGAATCTACCACAACTGCAATATCTGCCAAACTCAAGACAAGGGATTACCATGGTAGCACCAGCTTTGTTAAAAAAATCAACAGAATCCGAGTCGCCGCCGATGTCACAAGCGGAGACGCTTTTACAATTAAGCTCAACACTACGGACCCAGATCGATCAGCTACGCTCAAATCTTACACGGCTTCAGGAACAGAAGACACAGTTATTAAGCTTAGATCCCGGCTTCGGGGGCATTCCGCCAATGTAGAAATTGACGTGACGGCAGGCTCTCCACAGTTTCGGTGGGTGGAGGTTGACGCAATACCTCAAGGTGGCTTGAACAACCAGACAACAGAATAATGCCAAACCCCGTAGGCACATCACTTGACCCAAGAAACCTTGGCGAATTGGCCGCTAAGGACACAATTGATAATGCGGATTGGGATGGTGCGGATCTTGCCATAGCCAACGGAGGCACTGGAGCGAGTACAGCAGGTGACGCACGGACCAACCTTGGGCTTGGCTCCATGGCCACCCAGGATTCCAGCAGCGTTTCTATTTCTGGAGGCACAATACAATCTGGAGTCAATATTGATGAATCGAACATCGAACTTCGAGAATATACAGTCGCAGGGCTTCCATCCCCTACCAGTAATACACGGCGCATTTACTACTGTTCTAATGGTGACGCAGGATCTCCATGCTTGGTGTTCAGTGACGGTAGTGCATGGAAAGTAATTTCACTTGGAGCAACAGCTTCTGCAACATAGCAGTTGACACATGCCTGATTTGGGTGTCATAGTAATGGCACTATGTCGCAACTTGCGACTCGAACAGCTACAAGAATTAAATTCCTTGTGGCTTTTTTTGTATCATGACAGCAATACAACAGGCAGAAAGATTTTATCAAAAGACGGGGGGTAGTATGCTTAATGACATTGCCTATCATCTACGTTACGGTTACGTCCACATTACTCCAGAATATGCAATATGGGGGCATCCAGTTGTACGAGACAAAGGCATTCCTGAACTACAAAAAGACATGCGAGACCCCGACGCCTGGTATGTTCGTTTTGCTATTGGGAAAAACTGGCTTCAGCATTTTTTTAGCCTAATGCCATATCAATTACCATACGTTGGTTGGGCAAGATGGGAAAAGAAAATGCCAGTGAAATATTTTAAAACAGAAAATCTTAAACGAAAAATATCTTATGGGATCTGACATAAATTATCCAGACCAACCAACCTACGGAGAAGGCTTAAAGGAAGCTTTGCTGGCACAGCTTGGTATAGCCACAGGTCAACAGATTGGTGATGACACAACCTTTTCTCAACTAGCCCAACAGCTTAAAGATGCTGGGTTATTGCAAGACGACCAATTGCTAGGGGAAGCTATAGCTAATATCGATACACGCATTCGGGAACAATACGGGAAGAGTGAAGTAGACCTACTGGAAAAGAGGTTACTTGGTGACATTACTCGTGCAGGTGAAGGAGGTAGGTATGTAAGTGGACAGCAATTTACTGATGCTTCAGGCAATGTAATTACCAACGTACAGCAAGTTACATCTGAGGCAGATCGGGACGCATTATGGCTACAAGAGCGACCTGATATACAACAGGCATTTGACAACCCAAGTAAAGTAAGATTAGGCAGTGGGGAGAGAGAAAAAATCGCGCAGATAAAAGCTCAAGGTGGCACTGCTCTGGATTTTGCAGCATATCACAGACAAAGGGCCATTAGTGGACGTTATGGCGCCGATCAGCAAGCAAAGGCTAATGCAGTTCCAAAGGTTGGAGACTACTATAACCCAGAATCCCTTAGTTTTGATGACGGTAAAGCTGATGTATTAACACAGGAGGATGTGTATTCTATTCATGAAGGCGGTGAAGGAGCGATAATAGATAGAACAGGAGGACTATTGGATCTTTATGGTGGCGATACTAAAGTTCGTCAATACGACGTAGAGAGTGGTGAAACCAAATATGGCACAGCAGGGTTTGACGAAGATACAGGTGAATTTCAGGGGCTTGTTCCGATGCAGGCTCAAGCACAAGGCTACCTAAGCACCTTGCAGCGTGAAGGCGATATTGCAGATGTTGAACTACTTGGTAGTAGAGCAACCGAGGCAATACGTGATCAAGGCAATATTCGTTCAGCATTAGAACAGGTTAAAGATATACAAGGTCAAGGGCGTGAAAGCGTTGGAGACTTGAGAACCAGACTGCTGGGGCAAGCTAATGAATTACTTGGCAGTGGGCTTACCGATAGAGAAATTCGTAATATTCAGGAATTCTCAAGATCAGCAGGTGTAGCTTCTGGACGAACCAGAGACATAGGACGTGTATCTTCTGAAGTCGGGACATTATTAACGCAAGACAGGGCAAGGCAACTTCAAAACATTTCAGCGGCACAAACACTCCTCGGCTCCGAGATGGGTATGCAAGGTCAAGAAATGGGGCAAGCCTTGCAACTACTTGGCGCAGAGCAAGCAACCGCAGCAGACCCCATGATGGCAATTATTGGCAGACCATCTAGTTCTGCACCAGGTGCTCAAAATTTACTTTCAACAGGAGCAGCAATGCAGCAAGCAGCAGGCCCACAAAACATTAACCCGGAAGCTGGGTTGGGATACATTAGTAATCGCGCAGCTAATCAAGCAACTGTAGCAGCAGGGCAAGCGGCAGGGCAAGGAAATCTGATGTCAGGGGTAATAAGTGGTATCGCTAATGTGGCAGCAGCACCAGCAACAGGCGGTGGAAGCTTAGCTAGCAACTTGCTATTATAGAAAGAAAGCACAATGACACGACAACTTTTTACCGGAAACTACGGATCATCTTTAGGCAACTATAATATGGCTGCGCAACTGGAAGCACAGCGAGGGGCTTCATTAGGGGCCGCTTTCCAAAGTGTCGGCACTTCGATTGCGGAGGCGATGGAGAAGCACAAGCAGAAAAAACAAAAGGAATCACTGAAGCCATTTGCTGAAAAATTCGTACAATCTGTGATGCCTGACGCAACACCTGAAGAACAGCAAGTTGCAAGTGCTTCAATACTTCAAGGCAACAACCTACAGGATCTTAGTCAGCTTCAACAGGTAGCTGCACGCAATCTGCAAATGAAGCAGCAAGAACAAACACTGAGACTAGCAAAA
>JAYPGZ010000011.1:6407-11885 GCA_038127095.1 Candidatus Roizmanbacteria bacterium
AGCTGCACGCAATCTGCAAATGAAGCAGCAAGAACAAACACTGAGACTAGCAAAACAACTAGAGCAATATCAGGTGCAGTTGGAACAATCCAACGCCAAGCAAGCGCAAATGGCACAAAAATTTGCAAAAGCGACAGAAGGCGCACGACTTGCGCTTGCTAAAGCAGGCGCAACCGCAGAACTTAATGAGTTTGAAAAATTAAATGCGAAATATAATTTACAGGGCGGCGCAACAGGTGCTGCTGAGCAGGAGCTTGAGGATGAGGCAACATCTCTCGAATTTAAAAAGACTACTCTTAAGCAAGCAAAGTCTGCCCTTGAATCAAAACAAGAAGAGAAAGAATTAAAACAAGCCGCATACAATATAACATTTGACGAGCAGGGCAACGCTGTCGTTCCTGATGATGTTAGGCCGGAATTACGCAATCAAGCTATTGCAATGGCAGAAGGTATACAGGCGAAGCGGAATGAGATTCAACGAGCCGAGGATGAGCAAGAATTAAAACAAGCAGCATACAATATAACATTTGACGATCAGGGCAACGCTGTCGTTCCTGATGATGTTAGGCCGGAATTACGCAATCAAGCTATTGCAATGGCAGAAGGTATACAGGCGAAGCGGAATGAGATTCAACGAGCCGAAGAAGAATGGAAAGTCAACAAAGCCAACAAGAAAGCTCACACCAAATACTTGTTGAGTATGGTTAATGGGGGTAAAGCGGTAACAAAGACGGCGTTTGAGCGAGGCTTAGACGAAGCTGTAGCCAGAAAATCAATTACTTCAGATGAAAAAGATACGCTCCTAAAAGCAAAGCTGTTTACCGATGCTGGATTAAACCAACGGATCAAACTCAAAGATCAATTTGCTATCCTTGGTCAACAAAAGGTAGGAGCAGGCATGGACATTGACACGTTAAGCGGATTGGTTCAGGCCGCCGAAAGGGGTGATACCGTAAATGGGAAACAAGCTAGGATAGTAAAAGGTAAGATACGTGTGTACGACAGCGAAGGCAACAAGTACGAAATACTCTATGACCAAAAAACAAAAGGACTGGTAGAAGAATACAATGAATTGCGGTCCCGTTATTTATCCAATCCAAGCACAACTATCGGGTCATCACCTCAAGAAAATGCCCCAAGTGAAGAAAAGACGGATGCATTGATTGATAATGCATTTAAACCAATTTCCTTTTAGTGCCATGACTTTGTTGGAAAACATCGATAGGGAAAAATTAAATGAAATGTCTGCATGGGAAAAGGTGCAGGCAGGAAGGGAAATAACCCGCGACTTCATTAAAAAAAATAAAGAACTGCGTGATCTTTTTGTAAGTCTCGATGATACTGGCAGGCAAGACGTTGCTAGTAAGGTTTACAAGCGGGTGCAAAAGAAAGTTCCTGAGCTAACCAAAGTCAAAGTCGGAGAAAAGACACAGAAGCATTATAGTTCATTATTTTTTGGCGGTACTGGAGAAATTATTGAGTCAAAGACTGACATCACTTCAGAAGTGCGCGATGAATACACAGAAAAACTGTTTGCTTCAATCGAAAATGGGATTGTTGAGCCAGATCAACTTAATAGAGAAGAGGTCATTTACTTTGGTGCATTAGCGCATGAGCGGCGCAGTCCTGTAGCAAAACAATTTCAGGCTGTAGCTCGAAAGTATTACGATGAGATTGCGGACATCAATCCAGAAAGCAAAGGCATGGCTATGATTGAGGGGGCTATTAAGCCTGCGATTGATTTAGCTCAATGGATAGCGGAAAAACAAGATCCTGGAAGCACTCAACCATGGCAGGAGTTAAAGGCACTGGAAGGCATGGCATACCCAACCCGAAAGTTTTGGGAAACCGCAGGGGAGTTTTCCGGGATGCTGGCCGGTGGATACGGTGCTTATCGTGAATTGGCAAAAAAGGGGCTAGGTACAATTATTGCCAAGCAGGGAGGAAAGCGAGTACTTCGACCCGGGGCACTTGCTGCTACTGGAGCTGTTGAGTTTGGCCTTGGTGCTGCATACAACACCCCTTCAATGATTCTTTCAGAAGGGGATCCTAATCGCATAGTGTCTGGCCTTGAAGCTATGGCTTTAGGATCTGCTTTCAATTTAACCATGGACGCTATATTCCCTCTAAAAGGGATGTCTATGCCTGAAGCACACAAGCGCATCGCCTCACTTGGGAAGCCGGATTACAATGAAAACTTAGCGAAGCTGGCCAATGAACTGCAAACCACTATGCAGGCTCGACAGCTTACTCCTGACGCAATTCCTGAGTCTACGAAACGCTTACCGGAAGCGGCAAAAACTAAAGAATACACACGGGCGGTAGAGATTGACGACATGGTGTCAGAGTTGGACCGACGCCTAAAGCAAACACAGGGACGCAGAGGGCAATCTAAGAAGGAAACAGGCAGACTACAGAGACAAAAACAAGAACTGCTGCAGGAAAAAGTCTTGCTACATACTGACCCTCCGCTTAATAAATTTGAACGTATGGCTGAAGAAGCTATGCCGGGCAGCGTACTTGGCATTTCTCCGTATGGCAACCTTGCAAACCTAAGCCGTGATCAACTCAAGGTATTGGTTGCTAAAGATATTACCTTGCGAGGATTATATGGGCTTGGCGCAATGCAGGTAGGTGGAGAAGAATACGGCAAACTCAACTCTTTCATGCTAGGCTCATTAGTGGGTGGCATTCCATTGCACCGTGCTGCTGGGAAAACTTCAGCATACACCCCAAAATGGTTGAGCGATGTTCTGTCACCAGTCAAGGAGACGGTAAAAAAACTAGATAAAAAGTTGACGGTTCCACTGGACCAAAGGCTGCACGACATAAACCCTGTACTGTACAACGCAGTAAGAGGGAAGGAAATGAAGACTGTGGCACTGGCTTCTGGTGCATTGCGTAAAATAATGCCATACTATAAACGGGTTGATCGTTTAGTTAAAAGCGGGGATATGTCGCAAACTCAACTGAATGAGTTGGAGTTGGCATTAGCTACAAGCGATATTGCCAAACGCGATTCAATATTTAATGCAGTAAGTCCTGATGGGAAGCTGTCACGAAGTTACGAGCGAGTAAGTAAAGTGCTTTCAGATTTTGATCAACTAGCCCGTGCGTCAGGAATCGATATGGGGTACGTACAAAACTATTTTCCAAGAGAAATGAAAGATTACGATGGGTGGCTGGCACATCGTGGAATTGACAAAGTTACAGAAGTCGAAAAGGCATGGAAAGACTACGCAAAAAAGAAAAACAAAAGCGTAGTTGATCTAACAAAAGCAGAGAAAGACAAGTTGGCGAACGATGTATTGGCTCGATACAAGGTATCTCGAAAGCCAGGATACACACAGCGGCGACAGGTAACAGACCTTGAGTTGGATGACTTGAAATATTACCATAACAGTCGAGACGCTATCGCAAATTACATTCATCGAATGTCGGACCACATTCAAACTAGGAATTCCTTTGGGCTTTCTGGAAAAGGAGAACACTTCCAAGTACAAAAGCAATTATTGGATGACAGTGTTGGTGCTAAAATTGGTGAAATGATAGAAGGCATGGCAAGGTCGGGCCAAATTGATGTCGATAAAGCAGACGAAGCTACAAGCCTAATGAGAACTGCAATGCTTGAGGCCAGCACTGGTGCAGGTAAAGCTATAAGTGCTTACCGCAATGTGTACTATGCCATTCAACTTGGAAATCCCTATAGCACACTGACGCAGCTATCAGACTTGGCATTAGCCGCGGTAAAAGACCCTGGGGCTACAGGCACAGCATTAGCAGACGCGCTAAAAAACAAACGATTTAGTGTGAAAGTCGATGACTTTGGGTTATCGCAAATAGCCGAGGATATGAAAAGCGCATCCTTTACAGGAAAGTTTTTGGATCGGTTGTTTGCTACGACTGGACTTAAAACACTTGATAAAATTGGTAAAAACACACACCTGTCATCAGCATTCAACCGACTAAAAAAACAGGCTACAGGATCGGCCGAAGCAAAAGCCAGGTTTAAAAAATTACAGGAACCAAGGTTTGGCGCAGACTACGATGACTTAGTTGATGCTCTTAAAAGAGGGGACAAAACAAACGAAAACGTAAGGCTGGCTGTGTTTAATGAATTGGCTGACATACAACCAATAACCACAACAGGGATGCCAGAATTATATGTAAAAATGAAAGACGGCAGGGTGTTGTATGCATTGAAATCATTTACCGTCATGCAGTTTAACTTTGTGCGGAAATATTTGCTGCGTAATATTAAAGAAGCCGACAATTCAGCAGACTACAAAAAAGCTATGGCAGAAATGCTAACTTATGTCGGCCTGTTTGGTGGACTTCAGACTGGTATCAATACCATGAAGGATATGCTACTAGGAAGAGATTTTACTTTAGAAGATCAAGTCGTCAACAGCATGATGCAATTAATGGGATTAACCAGATATAATATTTATCAAGCAAGGGAAGTTTTTGATACACACGATTTAGGGGGGCACACCTATAAAGCTGTTGGCAATTTCCTTTTCCCCTTTTCCCCTGCGTTTGATATGGTTGAAGACATCATTAACGCAGGGCAGGGAGATCTTGATAGCATTAAAGACGCTCAATCAATGCGATACCTGCCTCTTGTAGGAAAAGACATTTATTGGCGGGTAGGTCATGGTGCGGAAAAGATGCGTAAGAAACGGGCAAAAAACGGCAATCATTCAATTGAGTTTGGAAATAATATTTCTGTGAACTTTGCTTTTTAGCACACCATTTTCCCGGCGTCAGAAAATTGGTTTTGTAGTTTTAAGGAACTGGTGTCGTCGCTTTCGCACTGATTACGTTCTGCGTTCGATTAAAAATTCCTGACAACAGCGCGAGACGTTTCCCGCAACTTTTTCAGGAACTCGAAATCTTCGGGCGTTTCTGGTCTACAGTTTCCATAGTTAGTCTGGACGATGCGCGGCTTGATGATGAGTATTGTCACTGTATCCACATCGTCCTTTGTCTCACAGTCCTCGATGGTGCAATGGCTCCCGTGAACTCCGCTGGTTGAAAATAGCACAAAGTTATATTCGTTTGCCTCCCCGTCTGGAAATATGTCGCGAAGGGTTTTCATTGCCTTTGCGGTTTCAATTTTGTTAGTTGAATAGTAGCTCATAATGGTAAAAGTCGAACAAGACGTTGCACACAGTCCTTATTCCTCAAGGGTGAGAACTTTGACGTCATCAATTCCTGATACGTACTGTTCATCTTCATGCACAAGAGGCTCATACTCTTCCTGTAATCGGTCCAGCATTTCCTCCTGGGCTTTTAGTTTGGCTAGGTATTCGTTGTCGTGTGTGGTCATAGTTTCCTTTCATTCATATGGTGTAGTAGTTGTGTTGATTTATCCATGATCGAGTTTACTTAATAAAGTTCTCACTGCTCTTTCTGCAACTTGGGGGACAACTCCATTTCCGAGGAGTCGAAGTCGGTCCACTCGGTTGCCAGTTG
>JAYPGZ010000011.1:11985-14371 GCA_038127095.1 Candidatus Roizmanbacteria bacterium
GAACAAGTCCAATTGACTGCCGTACCCAAGGCCAGATGTGTCTGGGGTCGTCATCTGCTGCTCTTGCTCCTGCACAACTGAATGGCTGGCACGGGAACCCCGCACTAAGGATGTCCACGCATCCACGAAATGCCCATGCTGGGAACGTCTTAATATCCGTCCAGACAGGTGCTGCACCCAACTCACCCGCCTCCATCTTTGCGACCAGGTTCGCTGCTGCGAAGGCATCGATCTCCACATGAGCGACGTCTCTGACATTTGGCCAAATTCGTCGGAGTCCAGCCCCAAGTCCGTCGTATCCGGAACAAAGGCTAAGGTGTGTAATTGTTTTGGTAAAATCCACATGGTTATCCATTAGTTACTTCTGGTTAAATTTGCTTATTGGTTTGTTGAAATTAAACTCCACTTCTCCGATAGCCCCATGCCGATTCTTGCTGACAGACACCTTCCCCTCTCCGTAGATAAACACAACTGTGTCAGCATCTTGCTCAATGGCACCCGACTCCCGCAAATCGGAAAGCTTAGGCTTAGCAGAGGCATCCGAGTTTCTGTTGAGCTGTGATAGTAGAATAACTTGTGTGCCAGTGTCCTTGAATAGACACTTCAGATCCCGGCTCATGCTACTAATTTGCTGCTCTCTGCTTAATTTGCGGTCTGTGCATCGGAGCAGTTGGAGGTAGTCTATAATTACCAAGACATTTTTGTGTTTCACTAAGTCTCGCCTGTGTTGTGCGGCAATCTTTTCCACCGTCACGCTGTTTAGTTCTGAAATGTAAAGCGGCATATTGCTCAGCTTGTACCTAGCTTGCTCCAATGCTTCAAAGTCTTCTGAAAAAAGTAATCCATCCTTGGCTCTTGCAGAATCAATCTCTGATAAGTTGGCCAGACACTTTTCAATAAGTTGTTCCTCCGACATTTCCAGCGACCAAATGCGGCAAGGTGTGTTCATTGAAAGCATATTCAGTGCAAGTTGTAATGCCAAACTAGTCTTCCCCTGTCCCGGCCTGCCTGCCAAGACGTTTACCGAACCAGGTCGAAGCCCTCCAAGATAGTGATCCAGTAACGGATAGCCCGTTGATAACCCGACATGCTTCGTCTTCCTTTTGTTTCTCTCCCGGATATCCTCGATCACCTTGCCGGACACCTCAGAAAGGTTTGCATCCTTCAGCCCACCGGATTCATTTTCCTGAAGTGTGGAAGATAAATTCCCCTGCACCTCATCCGGGTCCATATCCATCTCAATATCGTCAAGGCATTTTAAGGCGCCTAAAAACAGCTTGCGGCTTTTTTGGGTACGAAGACACTCATTTAGGTAGATCGGCACCTGCACGGCGGTCTCAGCGGTCCCAGAAACGTCATTGACATCCTGCATACCATACTCGCTTGCAGAAATCCGCTTAACTTCGATTCCAATGGACAGTTCATCAAACTCTTCACCGACCGTGTAAGACTTGCTGATCGCTTGCCATATAAATTTGTGCAGTGGCTGGTAAAATGTATCCTCCGTTACCCCGGCGGCAATCATATCCCCAACGGTTTCGTTGCGGTGGAATCCACAAGCCAGTAGTGCGGCTTCCATTTCCTTATTGTTTGGTGGCTGGGTCATTAAGCTTTTGGTTTCCAATGCTTTCCATCCAACCACGCTTTAGTACGCTCGATGGATTCTTTATCCCATTCCTCTTTGCCTACCTTCCTCACCCCTTCCCTATATTCCGAAATGCAATTTATGTGCTTTGAGCAAGGTATATCATCATCGTACACAGTGGACCATGGGCAGAACTGGCAAAAACCACCCGGCTCCCCAATCATGTTTCGAATACTTGTAGCTGCGTGACATAGAGGGCAAGCAGACTCCTTGCGCTCTACAGAATCATTTTTCACATACAAATCATGCAACTCTTGCACAGCCTCACGCATTATGGGGTGCAGGAATAGTTCAGGTTCGTTTTTCATATTCATACTTTCATTTTTTCAAGAATAACCTCTCGCTCTCTCGGAGCCAGCTTGGTCCACTCTTTGTGCTGAAGGTCTGGTCGTGCTGTAAATTTTGCTGCTGTGTCTCTCCAGCCATCCGGCTCCTCTATCGGCTCAACTGGCTTCATGTGCTGATTCTGTTCCTCAAGGCTCTTGCCTCTGGATTGATTGGCCTGTGCTTGCAACACCTTCTCCGGCAACCATGTCCGGCAGGCTGTCTTCCATGTCAGATTCCAGTCAATGTATGTCTTTGCTCCAGCGATTGCCCAATCACAAAATATTTCTACGGCAAGGTCTGGGTTTTCGATACCGTATTGCAGAGCGTAATTTTTGTCTGCTGGTTGGAAATTTTCTGGAATTCTGCTTTTCCGTTTTTGCTTTTGCTTTTCCCCCTGGGGGGAATTAATGGGGG
>JAYPGZ010000012.1:0-1071 GCA_038127095.1 Candidatus Roizmanbacteria bacterium
CCTCTTTACGGTAGTGTTAATCCCAACGCACAATAGTCATTATGTCTAATTTGGTGTTTTTGCGCCACTGAATCCGCCTTTTTGCGCCACTACTTCAGCAGCATTTTGCGACAGGGGGGGAGGGGGGTCAATCGGTCGGCCGCTCGCTTTTGGTATTAGCCTCCACTCGCCCGAAAAAAATTATCTGGGAAATTTAATCGAGATCCCCGACGGCCCATTTGAGGATATGTCGCTTTAGTTTGTGCAGGTTCATAACATGCATATGTGCGCGGTACTTCGCTTGTGCGGTACTAGTGTATACATTTCTGTATTTCTCTACGATGCCTAGCCTTTTTTTGTATTCGCCATCATGAAACGCGATTTTTTCTCTGATCTGTTTTTCAGTTTTCATAAATTTATTTTTGTGTGTTGCAAAGTATCGCTATTTTTGCAGAGGTGTAAATATGGCAAAGCGAAAGATGACCAAAGATATGTCGGCGCGTGAGCGGTACGAGAATGGCGGGATAGGGTTTAGCGTGGTGTTGCAGTGCTACCGGGATGGTTGGAAGGTAAGTGTGATAGGTACGCGAAGCTTAAAAGAGGCAGCGGGGATTAAGGCTAATTTAAAGATGGAGGATTTAGGGATGGGGCTAAACTTCATCCAGGGGTTGCGTGATTTGGTGGAGGGTGATTTGGATTTATTGGACAATAAGGCGGAGATGAAGAAGAAGGGGGAGCGGAAGCCGGGGAAGTATTAGGGGTTCCTTATAGCTTTAGCTAAGCCGCGGATGTCGTGAAGAAGTTCCAGCTCTTTCTTGTTAGCTTCTGCGGTAAGTCTATTCAGGTCTGCCGTAAGAGTATCGACCTTGGTTTGTAGTTTTTTGCATTGGTCGGTTTTGTTTTTGAGATTATCGGTGAGGTTTGCGTTTCGTTCCTTCAGGATGTCGTGCGCCTCTCCCAGCTTGGAAAGTTTTCCCCGCAGCTTTTTGTTTTGGTTCTCCTGGTGGATTTCGTGTTTTCGTGAATCCTGGATCTCTTTCTTCAGCTCAGTGTTTCGTTTTTCGAGAATGTCGTACATAGTTGATATGCTGG
>JAYPGZ010000012.1:1171-13147 GCA_038127095.1 Candidatus Roizmanbacteria bacterium
GTGGGGCACATTTTTGTATTTTGTTTTTCAGTCATGGTTTTGGTAGGTTTAATTAGTTTTTATATTCTTGTACTGCCCTGTGATTGGAAATCCCCGCCTTTGCTGCTAGGGATGCGTTATCCATCTCTAGCTGTTCATTATATTTCTGAAGACATACACACATATCTTTCACGAGGGTTAATTTTTCTTCTAGTGCCTTCCTTGTCTTTATTTCCTGTTGATGCCCACACAAAGCCTTGGTAGCTTGCTCTTTCAAAAACTCTATCGTCTCTGCATCTTTCTCCGCCTTCCAAAAATAAGCATCTTGTTCTTTCAAGAGGTTTAGTTTGTGTTTTTTCAAAATCCTGACGTGATCTTCGGACATAGAGAGCTTCTTTGATACCTCTTGGAGTTGCTCCAGCGGGTTTTTTTTGATTTTGTCTTTTGCCATGAGTCTATGTGGTTTGTTTTGTGGTTAATATGCCCCGCCTCCTGACACCTCAACGATGCCGTCTCCGAGGAATTCGGAACCAGACACGATGACATACCGTGATGCGTCCACAAAGTCCTTCCAGTGCTCGGTGGGAGTTACCCCCGTGTATTCACTGAATGACTGTATGGTGTTTTCGCATCTGTCGGAAATGTAGAGTTTGGGTCGGTTGGTTTCAGAAAGTGGCTTGGTATCGTCGTATTCCAGTAGCTCGTTGATCTTTATGCATCCAACAACGACACCGTTGCCGTCTGTGATGGCTGGGGTAAAATGCATGTCTACAGCAGCCATTTCTTCAAGGAGGTTGGTTTGCCCGTCTCTGTTGGTGTTACCCCGTTTGGAGAAGTAGGGGTCCATCCAGCGCATAGCAGGCTCCTTGCCCCATTCGCTTTCTATTTCAAGGATTGTATCCTTCCATGTCTGGAATCCGTAACTGAGTTTCTTTTGAGCGGGCCCGGCCTTACCGATGGGTTGGCCTACTGCATTTTGGTGCGGGGTTGCCCATTCTCCGAATGTGGCGTGATCAGGGAAGTCCCTGAAAATGTAGACATCATTGCCTTCTGTGATTCCGACCCAGCACATTACCCATGGTTTTCCGTCGCCGGGGTCCACGCTGTGGTAAATGGTGACGGGTGTTGATGGATCTTTGATAAATGGGATTTGGTTGTGTGGCACCACATTGACGGCCCGTGAAAACTTCGGGAATTGATTGGATGCAGACTTTGTAGGCATGCCGTGAAGCCGTGCAAGGCGGTCGTTAAGTGGTCGATTGGCGTAGGACCGCACGATTTCCTGTGCGTCAATAAATGGATTGTCCTCGGTCCACCAGTAATGGATGTAGGTGTCCGGCCAGTTTTTGCACTTTTGTAGAATAGGGAGGGATTTCCCGATGTCAGGGGCATATCGTTCTTCCAATGTTTCCGCACCGGTCATTAGGTCGCTAACCACAGGGGTGTAATTCTGTAGCGTCGTGAAGGTAAGAATCATGCGGCCATGGTAATCTCCAAGGCGACCAAAAAGGGTTTCAAATAGTTTGAATGGGATCTCTTCGTCTGCGTGTATCAAATGCCCTCGTAAGCCTTCAAATGATTGCGGGTCGTTGTGATATTGTGAGTAATTCTTGAAATAGCATGCGCTGCCGGTGTCGTGTCCAGGTTCCGGGGGAAGGATGCAAGCATTGCCGGTAAAGCCATTTTTCTGAGTGTAGGTCATTCCATGCTTGCCGGGTTTCTCTTTAAGTGCCTTTGGTAGCCGGCTGTATAGATACAACTGATTAATGAGATTAGATCTTTCTTCGTTAGTTTGCAGGGAATATGTCAGGGCTCCCGGAATCTTTCGCATAATGTCCATATTGAGGGCGGAGGCGTAACTTGTTTTCATCGATCGGTGTCCACCAAAAATCACTTGCACCTTAGCGTCAGGCCATAGGCCATTACACTTTTGCCAACTCGGAGTGACAAACATCCAGTCCAGCGGGTTTATTCGTTCGGCAGCAGGTTGCTCGTTAATCAGGGATACCAGATCGGCCACCTCCTGATCCGTAAGCATCTCCTGCTGCTCCGGCGTGAGAGAGCACTGCATTTCCCCCTGAACGAACTTCAGGCGGTCGCTTGGGAATGGTATCCCGAATGACGGGGTGATGGTGTCTGCGTATCGTAGTGCCATGCCTATTTGTCTATCTCTTTCTTCCGAGAAATGAAATCGAAAGCTTTTATCGAAAGCTTCGAGGCGTTCGGTTGCGCCATGCAGTCGTCGCAGATTTCCAGCGTGTTATGCTGGCCATACTCCTCGACATTGACCGTGTTCAGATCGTCAGGGTGGAATCTGCTATCGCAACTATCACATCGGCGGAAGTGGCGGGTCGGTGTTTTCAAAGTTTCTGTTTCGCTTTGGCATACCAGTAGTGAACCAGTGGTTGCCATGTTTTAGTTAGTCTTTCAAAAATTTGTCTCCCGGTGTGGTGTGCCTCTACCCAATCCAGCACACCCGCCTCCTTGATCACATCACACATTTCGTAGAAACTTAGCTTGTCGCCCTCGATATTTTTGATGGTGTGCATGTCGCAAAGCATATTCGGCTGTGTGCCTTCAATCAGTGCGCTGCAATGCTGAATCACTTGTTCCTTTATTCTATGCTTAGTCTCGCTGTAGAAAAAGCAGTTCTTGCAGTATTTTACGTAGGAGCCTTCCCGGTAGTTGAGGTCGAGCTTGGTCTTAAGCACGAGTTTCACAACAGTTTTCTGGCATCCTCTCTGAAGATTTGCGTAAAGTGCTCCTGATCCCCATCAAAGGCACCTGCTAGGGTGCCTGCTGGGTCGGTCCAGTTCTGGCTCCCTTCGGAACCCATTAAGCTAATCAGAGCATACTCATCATTCAATTTGCAGAGGTAGTAGAGTTCTCCGTCCTCATGCTGCCAGAACGTGCATGACTTGGGATCAAATTCCTGATCCTCTTCTTCTGTCATCAACTCCTGAACCTGTTCAGTGAGCTGCTGTAGTTGGTCTTTGATTTCTTGTAGTTTATTCATGGCCATTCCTTTTGTTTGGCCGGTCATCGACCAAAGTTCCAAATTTTTCAGCGTCGAGTAGGATGGCGCAAGATGCTGGGATGGCTCCGAGGTGGTGTTGCCCCTCTTCGTCGTAGTCCTCTCCCTCCATATATTTGTTGATGTGGCTTCGCATGGCCCGGAGGTATTCCATGGTGGACAGTTTGCTGCCGGGTTTGCGCCAGTTCCACTCCCCGTAGCCTTTGTCGATGCCGACTTGTAAAGCTTTTGCGGTTTCTTCCTCTAACCTTGGTGGGATCAGGTGTAAAGGCACCTTGTAGGGTTGGTTGGTCATTTTGGGGTCAGATAGGGCCCCCGGGGGTTCTGTTTGTGGAGTTGAGGGCTCCAAGCCCTCCGACGACTCTGACGACTCTGACGACTCTGACGACTCTGACTGGCGTTTCTGCCGAAATTCGGTGAGGTATTTTTTGAAACGGGCAAGGCACTCTGCAACGTCTGGGTTACATGAATCGACCCACCCATATTTTACATCACCCAACCACCAATCTACAGTTAAGCTCGATATATAAGGGGTGCCTTCATTATGCCTACGTTTACAGTAGACCCCCCCAACCACATTTGGCAGGGCGTCGAATTCTTCTTGGGTAGGTGGCGGTATTTCTTCGGTACTCATGCTTTGTTGATCTCCTTATTATGTTGTTAAATCCAGTTTGGTATGCCCGGTTAATTGGCAGTAGGCTTCACCAAGTTCTTCAAGAGGGATCGTTAGCGCAATGTAGTCCTTCTTGGCTTTACGTGCTCTCTTTGTTCGACCATCGCCATTAGCTGCGTCGTTTAGTTCGTTCAACAATTCACCAAGCTTTCTGTTCAATGTGATTCTTATGCCGCTGTGGGTTTCCAGCACGTAGGTTTTCATGGCAGGCACTATCCTTTGTCCTCCATTTGTTTTTTGACCACAGGCCCATCCAGCACCCCGCAGATTACAGTTCGCGTCCACTCCGCCACACTTACCCCTTGGAGTTGGCAATACTTCCTCATTTTATTCATGTAATTATGAGGAAGATACAGAGTGGTCCTCGCACCTTCTCGAATGGTCCGGCCTTTATATCCAGTGCCCTGACGGTGAAGAACTTTGATTTTAGGTTTGACGGATGGTTTCATTGTGATTCAATGTAATCCATATTTGTAATGCACATGTCAAACAATAAATTATCTCTTTTTGATGCACAGCAGGTTGTGCAAGATGCCATCAAGGTGGCACAAGGTCAGGCAGATGCTAATATGGCGGCGGTTGAATTGGCGGAAAAAAAAGGCATACCGTTGGTGGAAGCAAAGCGAATTATGCTTGCGGCAACTACTTTGACCGAATCGCAAATGAATGAGCAGATCGCCGGGCAGCTTAGTGTTGTGATCTCAAAGGGAATGGATCGCTTAGAGCAGACCATTGAAGAAATTCCAGCCAAGAATCTAATGGCCACTCTTAAAGGAGCCACGGAAATCATGCAGGTTCTTCGAGGGAAGCCTTCTAGTATAAGTGAGACACAAACCAAAATTGGCAACTCTACCAATAAGGAGCTGCGTGAAAGGCTTTCCAAATTAACAGAGGGAGCCATCGATTTACCAGTTGAACAACCCAAACCCACAAACCCCTATGACATTCAAGGAAAAGATTGAGACGAACAGGATCGACCCAAAGGCATTGGCCAGGGCTGCAAAAATAAAGCTCTCGACAATCAAGGTCTACATGAGCACAAATAGGCCATCGCACAAAGCCCTTGCAGCATTGGAGGCATTTCTACCCCAAGGGAAAGATCAAGGCGAAGAGGATGAAAACTTAGATACATCCTCTTCGCCACTGGTGGGGAGAATTGTGGCATTGCCTCCCAATGGCAGACTGCGGCTGGTAGATGTGCCGGGCAAAGGGACTGTAAAGGCATGGTGTAAAATTGATAGATACAATCGCCGTGGATTGACTGTGCGCCTTCGCGAAGAGGGCGGCAAATACTACGTAAAGGAGCAGGTATGAGTAGCCCAACGAAAATGCAAGCATGTTTCCAAACTTGACCCCGTGTACAAAAAATGTACATAGGGGTGCATGGACGAAGATCGAAACGACGAATTGCTGTACGCTGATGAAGAGCCTAACATTTCAGTTCTTCAACAGACCTATGAAACGACGGTCAATGACTTGGATGAATGGCTACAGCAACGGCAACTGGACTACAATGCCAGACGAAACCTATGGGCCGGGAAGTCCAATGACTTTAGAAAGCATGCAGTAAACTCTGAGACAGGGAGCGTTTTTCCATTTGAGAACGCGGCTGACCACGAGGTCTACGACATCGATGATCACATCCGCTCGAATAAAGTGATGATCATGAATGCATTACGTCGGGCCTCAATTAATGCTACGCCGGTCGGCCATGACGACACTGAACGGGCCGCACTTACCTCTCAATACATGCGGTGGCAGCTCAACACCAAGATGAAGGAGTTCTACGCTGAAGCAGAACTTGCGATTGATAATCTTTTAGAGAAATCCATCATGGTCACATACGTATACTGGGACCATAAGGAACAGAAAACAAAAGAAACTATCGACATCAATCAGGTAGTTACCCTTGTTGGCGACGAAGCAGTGTTTATGTCCGGGGAAGCTGACGAAGTTCTGGTCAAATATTTTGTCGAGCAATACAGCATAACTGAAGATGTAGCACGAACTGCAATTGATGAAGTGAGGCTGGAGGGAGAGTCTACGTTCATTGCGACAAAGAAAATTAGAAACCAGCCCCGCACTCGGACTCTTATGCCCGACGAGGATGTGTTTTTTCCACCCAATACTATTGACCCGGCAAATGCCCCGTATGTATTTCTGGACGTACAGATGAACACTGAGGATGTGGTATCGCGTGGCGAACAGGAAGGATGGAATAAAGAGTTTATTGAAGCAGCCATAGAGCTTGCACAATCTACCCAGCAGGATTCATACAACTACAATATACGCACACGGGAAAAGTACCTTGAGGATTTAAACGATAAGGAGAGCATTCGCATTACCTACATGTACCGCCGCCTTGTTGATAAGGATGGCGTTCCGGGAATATACTGCACCATCTTTGCCCGTGGCATTGAGGAACTTTATGGAAAACATGAATTGCTGGACTACAATCACGGCAAGATGCCATTTGTGGCAACTCCACTAGAACGCACATCAAGGCGATTTTACAGTGCCCGGTCCTACCCGGAAGTAGGCGCATCCAGCCAGCAAATCGTAAAGGCAGAAATGGATGCATCTCTGGATAACCTTTCCATGAGATCCCTTCCGCCGCTGACTCACCCTCCCGGCAAAAAGCCTGAAAAGTGGGGCCCGGGCGTTCAAGTCTCTGTGTTTCGGCCAGACCAGTACAAATACGCTGACACCCCTGATAGCAACCCTGATAGTTACGCAATGCGGGAAGAGGTGCGAAAAATGGCCAGTAAATACTTTGGACGAGCAGATCAGGAGGCAGACCCCATCGAAATCCAGAACAAACAACAGGACTTGATTGCTCGCAGCTTCGAGCACTTTACAGAGGTCTTTTCACAGATTTACTCTTTGTGCCAACAGTTCGGAGACGATGAAGAGTATTTTCAGGTAATCGGCGTCAATCAGATGCAGAAGTACACAAAAGGCGACCCTGCTGAACAATATGCTTTCTGGACAGATTTTGATGTAACCACACAAGATCCCGGCAACATGGTTAAGCGGGTGGAAGGAGTAGCTACTTTGGCCCAGCAACTTGGCCTCGTCGGGCAATTTGATTCCGCCAAACTTTTCCAAATCGGAGCTGGTGCATTAATGCCTGGGGCCGCAAACCAATTCCTGCTTGCAACACAACAGGGACAAGAAAAAGCGATTGAGGAGGAGCGTCAGGCTATTTCACAGCTTGTCGCCGGAGTGCCACCAAATGTCCGGCAGAATGACGCACACCAATTAAAGCACCAAGTATTTCAGGAGTGGAAAGCACAGCCGGATGTCCAGCAAATGCTATCTCAAAATGAAGCTTTGGCAACCCGAGCAGAAAACTACGAGCGGCAGCGTGTGCATCAACTCCAGCAGCAGCAAAATGCACAGACAGGAAGGCTTGGAGGACAGGATACAGGATTTGGTAAAACCACGGACTTATGAGCAACATATCGCCTGAAGAACTCACTGAAGCAATACAAACTCTCCACCATCAGCCTGCATTTGATGTAGTCCTAAGCTGGTTGGAGGAAGTAAAGGAAGATCAGGTTCGCACCATTGCAATAGGCGGCTCAGATCCTTACCGGCAATATCTTGAGACGGGAGTGCTGCAAGGCATTCTACGCATAAAAGACATGCTGGAAGATGAGGCTACCGCTATCGCAGAATAATGCGTGTACAAAAATTGTACTTGACTGTACAAAAAGTGTACACATAGCATACAGGCACACTGCAAACTATTGCTGGACATGGAAAACGACACACCGCCTAACGACGCTGGGCTTGAAGAAGCATCGCAATCAGGGAACTTATCCATATTTGATCTACAAGGCATATTTGCCCATGGAGATGAGCAGGATACAGACACCCAAACTGAAACCGAACCTTTAGAACCTGAAGAGGATGACGATGATGTAGAAATCGAAGCTACAGAGGAATCCGATTCGGAAGAAGAAGACAATTCAACGGAATCTGAGGAAGAAGAATCTGAAGAGGATGATGAAGAGGTTGATGATCTTTCACAGAACGACGTAGAGTATGATAAGGTGGATTGGTCGAAATTCGACTTTTCCAAAGTGGATTGGTCTGCGATCAATCCAGATTCCTTATCTACAGAGGACGCCATTAAAATAAACACTATTACCGGAGGCAAGGCTAGCCCCCGTATTGCACAGTTGACGGCTGAAAAGAAGCAACTGGAAGCAGCACTACGGGACGCTAAGCAGCAACCGGAAAACGCAGGCAGTACGCTTGCTGGCATTGACGACCTAAACGACCTGGCTAGTAAAGAACGCGACCTTAGTGCAAACGAACGGCAAATTAATCAAATTTTGCATGGGGACGAACAAATTGACGACGACGGAAATGAGTTTTTGTACGAAGAGGATGGCAAGAAGTACACTAGGAAAGATATTAAAGAATGGCTGAAAATCACGCAAAACGACCTTAATGCCATACCTGCTCGCAGGAAATTTTTGGTAGAAAAGGAAGAGGCCGATAAAGAAGCACAGGTGATTTATCCAGAGCTTTTTAATCCAGACAATCCCTTTTCAGGAATAGTTGAAAAGATGAAAGAAGATCCACAGCGATCTTCCATTTTCAAATGGCCCGACGCTTACACAAGAATAGGCGACATGCTACTTGGACAAAAGACCAGGCAGCAAATGCTTAATAAGCAAAGCCCCAAAGCTAAGCCTAAGTCTAAGCCTAAAGCACCAAAAGCACCTATTGCACCAGAAGGTCAAGCTCCTCCAAAAACTACAAGTTCTACGAAAAGAAAAAAAGCCTTAGAATCTGCCAAAGAGAGTCTCGCTGAATCAGGGTCCGTTGACAACTTAGCTCAATACTTCGAGCTAAAAAACAACTGATCTAAAATGGCAAAAGCAAGTACTACAAATGTAACAGGAAATCGGGAGGAACTTCTCGACATCATCAGCCTGATTGAACCGGAAATGGCACCAGTTCAATCGATGGCTCGAAAAAAGCCATGCAAATCAACATTTGTTGAATGGCAGGTTGATAGCATGGAAGAACCGGAATTTGGCGGCATTGACGAAGGTAAAGACGTTGATACGTTTGCAAATAAGCGTGCCAACTCTGCACGAATTGGTAACTACATTCAGAAATTCCGCAGGTCTTATCAAGTCTCTGACATTCAGCAATTGGTAGACACGGCTGGTGTAAGTAATGAATTTGCTTACGCACAGGCCAAATCTGTCCGTGAAATGAAACGTGACGTGGAGTCCGCAATTTGTTCCAGTCAAGAGCGACAAGCTCAAGGCGGTGTAGGCACACCATACCTACTTCGTGGAATACTTCGCTGGCTTGGATACAACGGCACTGCCGGAAACAACTATCCTTCTGACATTCCTTCCGATCAGCAACTTGGCGCAGATGGCAATTATGCTGAAACCGGTGGTACACTTGCCGAGTCTGACTTTAATCAAGTCTTGCAAAACCTGTACAATGAAAATGGTGCCCCTAAAGGGACCTATACTTTCATCGGTCAATCTGGCGCACGTCGTAACGTCTCCGAATTTGCACGAGCAACGACAGGGCAAGAAGCCTACCAAATCACAGAGGATGCATCAAAGAAGAAATTGACGTTTACTTGCACTCTTTACGAGGGTGACTTTGGTATTGTCAAAATCATGCAGCCGTCTCTGTTTGTAGACCGCACTAGCGGCAGTGCTACACTGGAAACTTCATCTGCGCTTTTGCTTGATACGGGGGCATACAGCCTGCGCACACTCCAAGCTCAGGCTGTAAACGAACTTGAGGACCAAGGCGGCGGTCGCCGGGGTTTTTGCGAGATGATCTGCACCCTTGCAGTTGAGTCTCCAAAATCTCACGGTTTCTTCTACGACGAGAACTAATCTATCACAATTAAAATAGGAGAAAACTTACAATGGCTAATACAGATGTAACTCTAGGTGCTGCGTCAGTTCTTGCCCTGAACAATCAGGAAAGAACAGCAGGATTCACCCACAAGTTCGAAATTGATCACACTGACATTGATGAAGGCACTGCCCTTGATGATACTGTTACAGTATCTCTTGGTTCCCTGCCTGATAACTTTGTTGTAAGCAAATGCTTTATGTACGTAAAGGAAGCATTTGATTATAGCGGAGATGAAGCGGGTACGCTCACCGTTCAAGTTGGTACTGATGGAGATCCAAATAACTATGCTACTGCTGCCAATCTCATTGCTACAGGAACGCCTGTTGCCGCAGGTGTAGTAGTAGGAGCTGCCAGTGGAGTTATCCCAACCGCAGCAGGTAGTGCAGGAGAGTCGGGCGATGCTTTGGAAGCATTGTTCACTAATTCCGCAGCAGGATCACCATCATTACTCAATGTCGGTAAACTGGTAATCCTCATGGAGATTGCAGAAGGACTTCTGTAACTCTTAGGTTTATTTAGTAACCTCACCCATATTCTCACCCTTAAACATTGAGAGCGTAGCCGTTAGATTTACCCACTGATCTGCGGCTACGCTCTTTTTTTATCATGTCACTATTTGTCCCAAAAGCTCCACAAATTTTTATACCAAACGTGACTTCCTTGGCAGCAGAAAGAGGGATGTCGGAGCAAGCCTTTATAAAAAACCTGAATTGGTATTTGAAAAAAGAGGTTGAGATTGAGAAGCACTTGGCATGTAAACGTGAAATGCTTGCACGAAAAAAAGCCAGGGCAGTAGGCAACAAAACAATCGACGGGCTTGGAAAACCAATTGCCCACATTCCTCTGCGTGACATGTTTCGGGCACAACAGACGTGGGGAGACGAGTGCATGGACGACAAAGTTTTTATCAAAGAATGGATTAGGGATAATCCGAGTCACCGAGCACAGTCTTAATGAGAACCATCAACATAGGCACAGTATCTAGCCCGGCGGTTAATACGCTGCTGTATAACTTTCAACACGCCATTGGAACGGATACCTTGGAAACCAATGAAGGGGCGGCAGCTCTACGCTCTTTCAACAAGTATGCACGGATTGCCCGTCAACAGTTTGGCTGGCCGGAAGCCACGATATCAAAGCAGGTTATCCCTGACATCCGGGTGCGATCCATCAGTGTGACAAATGGCGGCACTGGATACACGTCTGCACCCACAGTAACTTTTTCGGGCGGGGGTGGATCTGGAGCCACTGCAACAGCCACCACGAATGCAGATGATGAAGTAAATGGCGTTGCCGTCACCGCAGAGGGCACAGGGTACACGGAAGCTCCAACTATCGGGTTCGTCGGGGTTGGATCTGGAGCTACTGCCACGGCCACGGTTGCCGGGTACATTGATTTTGGAAGCACAGTAGGCGACACTGGCACTATCAGTGAATTACTTCGTGTCACTGAAGAAGATCCCCTGACGGCCAACACAGCCATTACAGAGGTGCCATTTCAGGAGATGCACGAGGCTGGCAGTGAATACGGGCTGGCTTTGTTGCTAAACCGCACCAGCACCGCTCCAGTATGGGCAACCTACCGATACGCGGAAGACATTTACGTAGAAACCGGAACAGAAACCGGAAACCAGAAGGGGGCCATGCCCTACATTTGGGCAGAATACGTAGTCATGGGAGCCCATGCAGACTGGCTCCGTGCAGACGAACAGCACGACAAGGCGCGTATTCTCTTGAAAGAAGCCAGCGATATGCTTCTTATGGAAATTGACGATCAGGAACGGCAAGGACGCACATTTCAACCTACACAAATCTTTACACACCAAAGCACAACCAGCATAAGATAAGGACACACCATGGGAGCACAAACCATTTACAATTTCAAGAGCCACGTCGTTGACTTTACACCGACTCTGGACACTAATCCCTATGCACAGCACGATGTATTGTTTGATTTTCAGGAAGTAACCATTCCTGCGCTTTCCAGCACTAATCCACTGCGAGGAACGATCAACAACATCACACTGCTCGATAAGGATGACAACGGGAATCAGATTACCTTAGCCATATCCGATGACTCTACCGCAAGCCTGGGTACTGCAAATTCAGCAATTTCCATATCCGATGCAGATGCGGCTACGATCCTTGGATACATTGACACCGGTGACACCTACGAAGATTTGATCGGTTCACAAATTGTACAGCCAAGTGCATTTTCTCCAATCAATTTTGAAACCAGCAATGAGAAGTTGTACATCGGCGGTATCCTCAGAGGTTCTGCAACCCCCACTCATACTGCATCAGGGATCACCA
Organism: Candidatus Roizmanbacteria bacterium; assembly: GCA_038127095.1. Classification (GTDB taxonomy): domain Bacteria; phylum Patescibacteriota; class Microgenomatia; order UBA1406; family HO2-37-13b; genus 2-01-FULL-39-24. The sequence goes on from JAYPGZ010000012.1 coordinate 13,084, forward strand.
TTCGCCTACACATCACGGTTGAATAATGCCATTACCTTTCATCAGGCACAAGCGTAGACGCATC
>JAYPGZ010000013.1:0-4999 GCA_038127095.1 Candidatus Roizmanbacteria bacterium
TGTGAGCCGGGAGGGGATCGAACCCACGACCAAAAGCTTAAAAGGCTTCTGCTCTACCACTGAGCTACCGGCCCAAAAATACTCCTCTATTGTACCAAAAAAGTGGCTGAGCGTCCACAGTAACTACAAAACAAAGATACCACCGCCCCACAAACATTCTTCACCACTAAATCCCCTTCTTGAATTTACGTAAAAAAGAGTATAATCTCATCATGATAAAAGCCATTTTGTACGATGCCGATGGAGTTTTGCTAAACGGTGAAAAATTTTCACGCGTGCTTGCAAAAGAAAAAGGCATAACCGAAGAAACTACGCACGAATTCTTCAAAGGCCCATTTACAGATACCATTATTGGGAAAAAAGATCTGCGCGACATCCTTCCACCGTTTTTAACAAAATGGAACTGGCGCGGCGGAGTGGATGCATTCTTGCAATATTGGTTTGAAACTGAACACAAAATCGATGAAGCACTTGTGGACTACATACAACAACTCAGATCAAAGAATATTAAATGCTATATTGCAACCAACCAGGAAAAAAACAGAATCGAATATATGCTCAAAAATATGGGATTTGCCGATTCTTTTGATGGAGTTTATGCATCTTCCCATATTGGTCACAAAAAACCCACTCTTCGATTCTACGAAATGGTGGTAGAAGATCTAAACCTTAAAAAAGATCAAATTTTATTCTGGGACGACACCGAAAAAAATGTAGACGCTGCCAAACATTTTGGAATCCATGCACACGTGTATACAACGTTTGAACATTTTATGGAAGTTATGCGGGGGGAATACAAATTATGATTTTAGGGGTTGACAATAACCCGTCATATTTTTAAAATGACACTGTTATCTATTAAAAAATAAATATGCCAAAAGAAAATTTACCATCCACACCCCTCGAACAAGACAAAGATTTAGGAGGAAGACAACAAGACTCAATGGGAGGCCCTGGCGCGCATACCAATCCAGATGGTCATGAAATCTTGACAGACAGATTCGGACAAAGTATAGACACCGACGCAACAGATCCAACTGGAAGAAGTTCCACTTTAGGCAAACACCAGGGGACTATTTGGGGAGGGTAACTCTTAGTTCTTTGTTCAAATTTAGTATACTTATCTCATGTCCCCAAGATTTTTGAATGTTATTATCGCGCTGTCAATAATTGGCATCGCAGGCATACTACTAAAAGAGCGTTTTTTTCCAGCTCCCATTGCTTCTCCGCAAGTTGCCAGTGCGCAGGCGAGCGTTGAAATTACACCGACCACCAAACCCGATAACCTAGTCCCCTGCCAAAGCTCATATTTTAATTTCCAAAAGGGCACTTCATGGAAATATAAAATGTCTCCTGGAACAACATTCACCAGCACAATCATAGAAAATGCCAGTTCATCAGCCACCATTTCCACTAAAATCACATCGGTAAAAGAGCCGATTGTTTCAAAGCTGACCTGCAAACAAAGTGGCATTTATGGCTTACCGTTTATTCCAATTACTTCCAAAAGCATTCCCGCCTCACTTATGGAAACACTCTTATTTCTTCCACCCGACACTCAGCTTACCAAAGGAACAACATGGCAAAGTCCAATTAATATCGGAGTGCAAATTCCATTTGCAAGCCAAGGAATAGCTATTGCCAGTACGGTACGAAAAATATCTGAAAATTCCATCAGCATTGGCTCAACAATAAATGTAGGATCAGGACTTCTTCCAGAAAACATTGTGCCGAATAAAAATGGAGATATACTTGAATACACACTTACCAAAGATCTGGGTGTCAGTTCCATGACAGTCGCCGGAGTAACAGCTACCCTAACAGGATTTAATCCTTAAGCTCGTTCTGCTTGCAGTTTTGCAACAATTGCTTGTGGAACTTCTTCATAGTGTGAAGGTTCCATGTAGAAAAATCCTCGACCTTGAGTTAATGATCGAATTGTAGTGGCATATCCACTCATTTCAGCCAAAGGAGCGTAGGCTTTAATAACCGTTACATTTCCCCGTTTATCAGTTCCCAACACTTTACCTCTTCGAGAGGACAAGTCGCCAATAGCAGTTCCCATAAATTCGTCAGGAACAACAACTTCCATCTTCATGATTGGTTCCAAAAGTGCCATACCTGCCAACTTTGCAGCAGCCTGCATAGCCATAGAACCAGCAATCTTAAATGCTAAATCAGAAGAGTCAACATCATGATACGTTCCATCGTAAAGCGTTACTTGCACATCACTCATAGGGAAACCCAACAAGATTCCTTTTTCAAGTGCCTCAATAACACCCTTTTCTACCGGTGGAATAAATTCAGAAGGAATTGATCCTCCTTTAATAGCGTTTACAAACTTGAATCCTTCTCCTCGAGCCAATGGCTCAACTTTAATCAAACAGTGACCATATTGACCATGTCCTCCAGATTGCTTAATGTATTTACCTTCTGCCTGTGCATTCTTGGTGATTGTTTCACGGTAAGCAACTTGTGGTTTTCCAACATTTGCATTCATTCCCATTTCTCGCTTCATACGATCAACTAAAATTTCCAAATGCAATTCTCCCATTCCTGAAATAATGGTTTGTCCAGTTTCCTGATCAACCTTAACGTGGAATGTTGGATCTTCTTCTGAAAGTCGTTGCAGTGTGTATGAAAGCTTTTCTTGATCAGCTTTAGTTTTTGGTTCAATGGCAAGTGAAATGACTGGCTCAGGGAAAGTAATTTGTTCCAAAATAATTGGTTTACCTTCAACAGCCAACGTATCTCCGGTTCGCGTATCTTTTGGACCAATAAGTCCTACAATTTCTCCAGCATAGGCTTTATCAATTTCTTCACGTTGATTAGCATGCATCAACAAAATACGTCCAATTCGCTCCCGTGTTCGACGATTTACGTTGTAAACATATGAACCTGATTCAAGTACACCTGAATAAACACGAGCATAGGTTAGTTTTCCTACGTGTGGGTCGAGCTGAATTTTGAAAGCAATTGCGGTCAAATCTTCTTCATTGGTTAATTGTCGAGCTTCTTCTTCATTCGTGTCCGGATTAATTCCTTTAATTTCCTTCAAATCTTCAGGAGAAGGTAAGTAGTCAACAATAGCATCTAAAATTGGTTGCACACCCTTGTTTCGAAGTGATGTTCCTGCATATACCGGCACCAATTTGTAAGCAATTGTTACTCGTCGCAGTGCGGCCTTTAATTCTTCATTACTAATTTCTTCTCCAGCCAAGAATTTTTCTAACAATACATCATCATTTTCAGCAACCAACTCAATAAGTTCTGCACGTTTTTTCATGACACCATCTTTTAAGTCGGCTGGAATTTCGTCAGAAATCTTGTATTTTACACCGGTTGGATCTTCTCCCCATACATATGATTGGAGGGTAATAAGGTCAACAACTCCTACAAAGTCATTTTCTGCTCCAATAGGGTACACCATAACCGCTGGTTTTGCTCCAAGTCGGTTTTTAATATCTTCAACTGTCTTAAAAAAGTCTGCTCCAATTTTATCCATTTTGTTAATGAAACAAATTCGAGGTACTTTATATTTATCAGCTTGACGCCACACGGTTTCTGACTGTGACTGCACTCCTTCTTCTGCATCAAAAATCATAACTCCACCGTCTAATACACGCAGTGATCGTTCAACTTCAGCGGTAAAATCTACGTGACCAGGAGTGTCGATAATATTAATACGCATGTCTTTCCAGAAAGTAGTAGTTGCGGCAGAAACAATCGTAATTCCTCGTTCACGTTCTTGTTCCATCCAGTCCATTTGTGTATCCCCGTCATCAATGTCTCCAATTTTGTATGATCGTCCAGTATAAAAGAGAATACGCTCGGTTGTTGTTGTTTTACCCGAGTCAATATGTGCAATAATACCAATATTTCGGATTTTATCAGAAGCAACAACTCGGTCTTTTGTAATAATATTTGCCATATTTTAGTTTATTATTTATTTGGGTAAGAGCGCAGATATCCGTTTTGCGATGTCACTTGGGGTCCCCCATGGGGTGAAGTGCAAGCAAAATGCGATATCAAGCGATTACCACTTAAAATGTGCGAACGCTTTATTCTGTTCAGCTAATTTCTCAACCTGTTTACGTTTGTTAAATGCTTCCCCTTCACTGCGTGCTGCACTTGTCAATTCTGCAGCTAGCTTCTTGTCGAATGAATGGAATTCTTTGTTTGAACGAGCATTAGCAGCATCTACAATCCAGTTGAATGCTAAAAAGATTTTTCGTGCAGGTCGAGTTTCAATTGGAACTAAATATGAAGCTCCTCCGACTCGTTTTGGTTTTACTTCAAACTGTGGAGCAACATTTGAAAGCGCTTGTGAAACTACTTCAAGAGGATTTAAATCTTCAGCCTTAATTGAGTCAAGTGCTTTATATACTAACTTGGTTGCAACAGTCTTTTTTCCATCAACCATTACATAGTTAATAAGTTTAGCTACTTCTAAGCTGCCATATACAGCGTCTTTTTTTGTTGGTACTCGTTTATATGATCGTCGTGGCATAGTAGTTAAGCAGTTTTTGCTTTAGGAAGACGCGTTCCGTATTTGGAACGTGAAACTTTTCGTCCGTCAACACCCGTTGTATCATAGACTCCGCGAACAATGTGATATTTTACACCTGGTAAATCTTTCACACGACCTCCGCGAACTAATACAATTGAGTGTTCCGATAATTGATGTCCTGCACCGGGAATGTAGGCTGTTACTTCCATGCCATTGGAAAGTTTTACACGAGCCACTTTTCGCAAGGCTGAGTTTGGCTTTTTAGGCGTCATGGTTCGTACCACTACACAAACTCCTCGCTTGAGCGATGAAGGAACGATACTTTTGGTTCGTCGAACAGTGTTAATGGTCGTTTTTAGCGCCATAGCACGTCCATGTCGAACTTTTGGTTTTCGTTTGTGCTTAATTAATTGATTTATTGTTGGCATACTATTTTGTCATTCTTAATAACTTTTCATTCTGATCCGCCGGCTGGCGAATAAGAATCTC
>JAYPGZ010000013.1:5009-7068 GCA_038127095.1 Candidatus Roizmanbacteria bacterium
ACCTCGGCTTGAGTCATATCCTCAGCCTCAGTATCATCAGCTACATCATCAGCAAGAGCATCTTGAGCAACATCTACATCCAAATTCTCTTCAAGAGGCGCTCCGTCATTATCAACCATTTCGGTTCCATCCTCTACTGCTCCCATTCCTTCTTCATTCATATCTGCAGAAACATCAGTTGCTGAAAGTTCCGAAATTACATCGGCACTTGGAACAACTGTTTCTTCAGCTGGAAGATCCTTTGAAAGTTCCGAAGTTCCACCCGCACCATAGTATTTATCTAATAGTTGCGCAGTAACCGGAATCAAACGCCCAATTATAACATTTTCTTTCAGTCCCAGCAACCCATCAACTTGACCCTTAATTGAAGCCTCGGTAAGGATAGTTGTAGTACCTTGGAATGATGCTGATGAAAGCCATGAATCAGAATACATGGCTGCTCGGGTAATTCCCAGAATTGAAACACGTCCAACAGCTGGTCGTCCACCTTGAGCAAGCACCTTCTTGTTTTCGCGTTCAAATCGATACATTGAAACGACTTCGCCTACAATAAACTTTGTATCTCCTTCGTTTTCAATGATAACTTTATCACTCATCTTTCGAATAATGACTTCAAAGTGTTTATCATGAATCGCAATTCCTTGTGATTCATATACTTTTTGAATTTCATTGAGCAAGTATGTTTGTGCTTCTTCCAAACCCTTAATCGATAGAACTTCTTTAATATCTAAGTATCCTTCGCACAGTGACTGTCCTGAAGCAATAAGCTGTCCGTGTTTTACTTTCAATTTACGATTGCTTGGAATAATAAATTCTCTCTCATTTCCTGCACCGTCAACATCTGATTGTACCTTGACAACAAATACTGCTCTGTCAGTGTCTTCAACAATACTCACTTTTCCTGAAACATCAGAAATTGGTGAGAATACTTTTGGCGTTCGAATTTCAAATAATTCTTCAACACGTGGTAATCCTTGGGTAACGTCAGCAATCACAATTCCTCCAAAGTGTCGAACACGCATCGTAAGCTGTGTTCCTGGTTCTCCAATTGATTGTGCAGCAACGACACCTGTTGGAACTCCAACGTCGGCTAATTTATGCGTTGATAAGTCAACTCCATAACAACCCTGGCAAACACCATATTCAGTCTTACAATGTAATGCACTGCGTACTGTTACTCGTGAAACTTCGTTTTTTGCCAAATCTGCAATTTCTTCATCGGTAATCACAGATCCTGCCTTTACAATAACTTTACCTTTTGCAGTAGTAGCATCGGTAAGAAGCATTCTACCCTTACGTCGATCGTTGAATTTTTCTCCTCGATCGCCTTCTTTACTAATCGTCAAGCCTTCTGTAGTAGTACATAATTCTTCACGAATAATCATGTCGTGTGAAACGTCTACCAAACGGCGAGTCAAGTAACCTGCGTCTGCCGTCTTAAGTGCCGAGTCAATAAGTCCTTTTCGAGCACCTCGAGCATTAATGACGTATTCAAAGATGGTAAGTCCAGCTCGGTAATTTGATTTTGTAGGTACTTCAATAATCTTACCCAACGGATCAATAACCAACCCCTTCATAGCTGAAAGTTGCTTCATGTTTTCACGTGAAGCACGAGCTCCTCCTGAGTTAATAATAATTTTTACTGGATTTTCTTCATCAATGGCATCCCATGTTCGATTTGCCATATCTTCGGTAATATCAATCCACACATTGTTGGAAAGCCTCTTTTTCTCTTCTTCGGTAATCAAACCGTTAAAGTAATTATCTTCAATTTCTTTTACTTTTCCTTCTGCAACCTTAATAAGCTCTTCTCGTTCTGGAACAGTAATACAATCAAACAATGATACCGATACTCCTCCAGAAATAGTGGCTCCCATAAATCCAATTGATTTCAAGTTATCAATCAAAGTAATAAGCATTGCTTCATCACCTGCAAAAAGAGATGTAGCAGCAACCACAATACTCTTTAAATCAGCAGCTTTGACTGGCTCATTATGGAATTGTAGTGCTTCAGGAAGTCGTGAATTGAAAATAATACGCCCAACGGTGGTGTTTAAAA
>JAYPGZ010000013.1:7078-9766 GCA_038127095.1 Candidatus Roizmanbacteria bacterium
CTGCACCGCTTGCGTGTGCTAAAAGAGCTTCATTAGCACCGCTAAAATGCATTAATTCCTCATCCTTCACGTTGTTAAATGATGCGTCAAAGGTTGTAAGGTAATACGCACCCAATGCCATTTCCTTGTTTGGAACCACAATAGGAGTTCCATCAGAAGGCTTGAGCAAGTTTTGCTGTGGCATCATACGTGATTCCACTTCTTCAATTGATTTTTCTGAAAGAGGAACAAAAATAGCCATTTGATCTCCGTCAAAGTCAGCATTGTATCCCTGACATACTGTTGGATGCAATTTGATAGCATAATCATCAGTTAATACTGGGTAGAAAGCTAAAATTGACAATTTATGCAAGGTGGGAGCTCGGTTTAAAATAACCGGATGATTTCTAGTAATCTCTTCCAAAATGTCATAAATAATCGGATCTTTTGTTTCTAGGAAATTCTTAGCACTCTTAATGTTTTGAGCATGTCCACGAATAATTACTTCGCGCAATAAGAATGGCTTAAATAGTTCAAGCGCCATTTCTTTTGGAATACCACATTGGTTCAATGCGAGCTCAGGACCTACAATAATTACTGAACGTCCTGAATAATCTACGCGTTTTCCAAGCAAGTTTTGTCGGAAACGTCCACTCTTTCCCTTAAGTACATCGGAAAGTGATTTGAGCGCTTTGCTTCGTGATTGAGCAGTCTTTCCACCTCGTGACTTTGAAAGGTCGATCAGTGAATCGACTGATTCTTGTAACATTCGTTTTTCATTTCTCAAAATAATTTCAGGCGCACCAAGTTCAATCAAGTGCTTCAAGCGATTGTTTCGATTAATGACACGACGATAAAAGTCATTTAAATCACTTGTTGCAAATTTTCCACCTGAAAGTTGTACGACTGGGCGCAAATCAGGAGGGATAATAGGAAGTACTACCAACACCATCCATTTTGGCGATACACCTGACTTCATGAATGATTCAACTAAACGCACTTTTTTCAACAATCGGGTTCGTTTGTCACCTTTAGCCTTAATCAATTTTTTTACAAATTCGCTGTACATTTCTTCTAAATTCATAGCAGAAAGTACTTCCAAGATTACTTCAGAACCCATACCGACTTGTAAGAATTCATGTGCTTCATGTTCACGCAAGAACATATAATCTTCTTCCTCAACAACAGCCAAAGGCATTGCGCCTTTAATTACTTTCAAGATTCGTTCATAAAAAATACCTTTTTCTGTTTTTTTCTCGTTAAATACCTGGGTAATCGAAGTAATTCGTTCACGGAATTTAAATTCTGTTTCATGCAATGTTAGCTCTTTTTGTTCTTGATTTTTTACTTTTTTATCAACATCTTCTTTGGCTTTTTGCAATTCGACTTCCACTTTGTCTTCTTCGGTTTTTTTCCATTCTTCAAGAACTTTAAACTCATCATCTCGAAGTGCAGTGACAATTGAAAGAGCTGCTTCTCGTTTTGTTTCATCGACGTCTTTGACTAAATACAGTGCGTAGTAAATGATTCGTTCCAAATTATTAGAAGTTATATCGAGCAAAACACTTAATGGTGAAGATGCACCCTTAAAATACCAAATATGTGCAATAGGAGCAGCTAATTTAATATGTCCCATTCGTTCACGGCGAACGGTATTGGTAGTAATTTCAACTCCACAGCGATCACAAATAATACCCTTATATCGAATTCGCTTATATTTTCCACAGTAACACTCATAATCTTTGGTTGGTCCAAAAATTCTTTCATCAAATAATCCATCTTTTTCAGGTTTGAATGTTCGATAGTTAATCGTTTCAGGTTTGGTAACTTCACCATATGACCATTGGGTCATTACTTCAGGAGAAGCTAACGTAATTTTCAATCCTGAAAAATCTACAAATTTTGCATCTTTAATATTTTCTTCCATAATTATTGAACTGCTTCAACGTGTAACCCCAGTGCATTAAGCTCTTTCGTCAATACATTAAATGATTCTGGTACTGCTGATTGTGGAATATCAATTCCTTTAATAATTGCTTCGAATGCTTTTCGTCGACCTTGTACATCGTCTGATTTAATAGTAAGCATTTCTTGTAATGCATACGGAACTCGATGACTTTCAAGTGCCCAAACTTCCATTTCTCCAAATCGCTGACCTCCCATTTGGCTCTTTCCTCCAAGTGGTTGCTGGGTAACAAGTGAGTATGGTCCTGTTGATCGCGCATGGAATTTATCTTCCACCATGTGTACCAACTTCAAAATATATCCAATTCCAACCAATACTGACTTTTCATACTCCATACCGGTGCGTCCATCAAATAATTTCACTTTACCATCTTCTGACTTTCCTGATAGTGTAAGTTGTGTTCGAATAACTTTTTCACTTTCAGGATCAAATACTGGTAGTGCAAATTTCTTATCATTTCCCATGGTGGCCAATCCTAACATTGTTTCATAAAGTTGACCAAGGTTCATACGAGCCAACGTTGAGTGTGGTGAGAGTACTACGTCAACTGGCGTTCCATCTTCCAAATATGGCATGTCGTGTTCAGGTAAGATCTTTGAAATAATACCTTTGTTTCCGTGTCGACCAGCCAATTTATCTCCTACTTTAATCTTTCGAAGCTGTGCAAGTGTTACGATAATGCGCTTTAATACACCTGGCTCAAGTTCATTTGGATCTTTTTTAGCATCAATAATTTGTACATC
>JAYPGZ010000013.1:9866-12343 GCA_038127095.1 Candidatus Roizmanbacteria bacterium
TTATTTGTTTTATTGAATCGTTCCAAATCATATTGATATGATTTTCCGCTCTTTCCTTTCAATAAAATCTTTGTTGCGTCTACATATTCAACACTTGCGTCTTCAGGAGCTTGTAATGTACGTCCTAATGCACTGGCAACTTTTCCTTCCATGCCAGTTCCCACCACAGGAGCTTGTGGCTTAACAAGAGGTACAGCCTGACATAACATGTGCGTGCCCATAAGAGCACGTGATGCATCGTCGTGTTGTAAGAATGGAATACATGCAGCAGCCAAACCGACAACCTGTCGAGGTGAAATATCTATAAGTTGTACTTTTTCAGCAGGAACTTGAGCCATGTCACCGTTGTATCGAACCGGGACACGTTCATCGGTCAAAAATTTATTTTCATCTACGGTTACACTACTATGGGTAATGTAGTACGCTTCTTCATCATCTGGTTGCAAATACACAATTTCATCGGTAACTTTTGCACGAGTCTTTTTTCCTTCTTTAACTTCTACCACCTTTTTGTATGGTGTTTCAAGGAATCCATATGCATTAATTTTTGCGTACAGCGCCATATATGTTACGACTCCAATATTTGGTCCTTCAGGTGATCGAATTGGACAAATTCGTCCATATTGTGATGAAGAAATGTCGCGAATCGAGAATGATGCACGTTCTTTTTCAAGTCCACCAGGACCTCCTACGGTAAATCGTCGCAAATTGTCGATTTCGGAAAGAGGATTTGTTTGGTCAACGATTGTTGAAAGTTGTGAAGTTCGGTAAAAAGAGTTAATGGTTGCGATGAGTGATTTACTATTAATAATCTGGGAAGGGAGAACATCAACATCAGTCATGGTCATACTCATTCGAGCTTTAATATCGCGCTCGGTACGCACCATTCCGACACGAACTCCATACATTCCAATAAGTTCCCCAACAGTTCGCATACGTCGATTTGCTAAATGATCAATATCATCGAACTTTCCTTTTTTGGCCGTTAAGTTGATCAAGTATTTAATTGTTTCAACAGCGTCTTTGAGTGTAATAACATAATTTTCAGGTTCGACTGGAATATCTAAACCTAATTTTTTGTTAATCTTGTATCGTCCAACAGCATCGAGTGTATAACGGCGTGGATTGAAGAATAGATTTTCAAGTGTTTCATAGGCATTATTAAGAACTAAAGGTTCACCTGGTCGCAATTTCTTGTAAATTTCCAAAACAGCTTCATCTTTTGTCTTTGCACTGTCTCGTTCAAGCGTTGGGACAATAAACTTATTTACAAGTTCTTTGTCGACATCACTAAAGAGAGCAAGAATTTCATTATTACTCATGTCTTTAAATGAGCGTAAGAACGAACTTGCCAAGAACTTTCGGCGTTTGTTAATTTTTGCCTCAATTAAATTATTTTTTGCAATTGAAAAATCAAGCCATGATCCAATATATGGTCGGACTTCTGCATTATATACGGTTGCTCCGGTTGTTTTATCAACTTCTGCGGTAAAGTAAATTCCTGGTGAACGAGAAATCTGGCTAATAACAGCACGTTCAATACCATTAATAACAAATGTTCCCCGGTCAGTCATGCGTGGTAAGTTGAAAAAGTACACATCTTGTGTTTTGGAAACATTTCGACGCTTGTTGATCAAGTTTACTTTTACATATACAGGAAAGTAGTATGAACGCTTCTTTTCAATACATTCTACTAATGTATATCGTGGTTCTCCAAAATAAATGTCTTTGAGTTCGAGTGAGAAGTTTTTTTTCGTGTAGTCTTCAATTGGAAAGAATTCGTGCAGGATTTGTTTAAGGCCAACTTCTAGAAAGTTGTTCCAAGAGTCTTTTTGAATTTTAATGAGGTCAATATGGTCTACTTCGTCCTTCATGCCGAAAAATGTTCGGTCGGCTGGTTCTGTTTTTTTTGAGTTAGATGGTTTTGCTGGCATGTGCGTAAAACTGTTTTTTATAACAAAACAAATAGGCCATAAAGACCTATTTTAGCCTGAAACTATTTTTTGATTACTGTGTTACTATCCAATTTGTTACCTAGGTATTATCAAAAGATGAAAGTTATGATACAACACTATATCCCTATTGTCAACGAGTAAATATCATAACTTTCATCCTGAGCTTGTCGAAGGATCTCAAACTACAAGCCATAAATCTTGTCAAGGAGTAATTTCTACTTCTTCTCGGGCATGATCGATTGAATTTTATCAAGAAGTGATTCTATGGCAGTAAATCCAGCTTTTTTTGCCGCACCCAAGCCTTCATTAGTTTCAATATGATGCTCTACATCATTAATAAATCCACTTGCGGCCTCTTCAAAGTTATCCGTAACGTCGAGAAGTTTATGCACCAATTCTCTGCCTTTTTTAGTCCCAAATAATGCAAGTCCTGAAGCACCAACGATTACTCCGAGTGAAAGTCCGGACCAAAACGATTTATTATGTGTGTCGTGATCATTTTTTGTCATTCTTCTTTTTTTT
>JAYPGZ010000014.1:0-10757 GCA_038127095.1 Candidatus Roizmanbacteria bacterium
GTACTCCTCCGCCTCCTACTTGCATGCCGCCCATTGTTCCTTCTTGCCCGGGGCAAAACAGTCGACAAAATGGGGTAGGGGTAGGTGTGGGGGTTGCAGTAGGTGGAGGCCCCCCTGAACATTGAAATGGCGCACAGGGAGGATTGGTGCACGAACAGCCACAACCATTCTTATATGCACAGGGAATGTTATTACATTGGATAGGTGGAACGTTGTATGGGAATGGACACGATGCTGGGATATTAGTTGGTAAAGTTGTGGGAGAGTTAGGCTGAAAACCTGTGTTGCATCCTGCGGGCGCATTTGCTGCATAGCCTCTACATATGTTTAAAGTTACATCTGTGTTTGTAGAGCCAGTTTGTGCCCAGGTATGAGAATATGCCCAACTGGGTGAGCCGCAGTTGCCAGCCCCGTCCTTTTTTATACGAAAATAATATCGTTTAAAATAATATAGTCCAACATCTGCATGGTCAAAAGCATCGCAGCTTGCTACTGAATAATATGAGCCTTGTGTGCCAATACATGACCCTCCGTAATTTGGTGGACTTTTACATTCTACATTCGAAATGGTTTGATCACATACAGGGACACGGTTTGGATCATCGCATAAAAATTCTACTCCAATTGCTTTGCTAGGGTATTTAAAAAAAAGAATAAAAAAAACAAGAAACAAATGAAAAAAATCTTTTTCATATCCTTACTAAGGATACCAAAGAATAAAAAGATATGTAATATGCATCTTGAGGGATTATTTGACTAGATTGGCGACGAGTTTGGTGTAGACTTGATTTTGACCTGTTGAGTAACGAGCTATTTGATTGTCTTTTACAAAACCCGACCTGAAATCGAACAAACCTAATGGTCTTTCCTTGGTAGTGAGATTTGTGCCAAAACCAAGTGTTAATCCCGTTAATTCCGAGGCTATATCGCCTATTAGATCATAATAATCTTCATCAGTCCCCCCACTTATATTTGTTAATCCAACATTGAAGCCTGCATCCTGAGTAGTTTTTAAGGCAAATACCACTGAGTCTTTGACTTCTTTTCTCGATAAATCTGGATCTAAAATAAAGCGTGAATCACCAGCGAACATTACCGTCATTACACCTTGATTTCTAAGAGTTTTGAGGTCTTCCATGAGTCTGAGTTGGGGTGATAATCTTGCGGGACTTTCTACTGTCAAGCTTCTAAATAACTTCAAATCTAAAGGTGTGGTAGTATTAAGTATAACTTCGGAGCCTTTTGCTGCTGCAAGATCAAGAATTGCTTGTAGTTTTCCCTTATCCATTAGGGCACCATCAGGTTTAACAACAACACCGTCGGGCCCATTATTTGTGCCTCTAGCGACAAACTGGAAGATTGAATTTGGGTGAGAATTAACAACATCAAGAAGTTCTTGTTTTGACAATCCCGCTCCTAGAACAATTGCTGGTTTACGATTTTGGTCTAATAGAAAACGCTGTAGATCAGCACCGTCTTTATATGCAGTATTTGTATCTATGATATGTGCGGTTCTATCCAGAAGTTGTAAAAATCCTGGTTGGCTTGTAATAGTTGTTGAGCTGGCTTGTGCCATAATTCTCAAGTCATTTGCATTAGCCACATCAACAAAGGTCGGGAGCAAATTCTCTGGTTTTTTTAAGGGCTCGCCTTCTATGTGGTTTGGTATGGTAATGCTCCCTTGCTCAAGAGTAACCGTTGCTTGGGATCTTGGTAATCCATCATGTATAAAGTCAATATAGTTTTGTCCATCAGACATTGCTATTGGGAGAGGGACCGATGAAGTGATTTTACCATCTTCATCAAGTATTAATAAGCTACCATCCTTTATTTGAACTTTCACGTTTCCTTGACCTATGGGGTATCTATAAAGTTCCTTTTCTTCTTGAGATTCATCGTTTAATTCGTTAGATATGGATCTTGTCGCTAATGCTTGTTCAAGCGACATGCCAGTTTGGGTAGATGCCAAAATTCTCCATTCGTTTTTTTGAGTTGAGGTAAGAAAAATTAGTTTTTCAGCTCTTCTATTATTCTCATCCCAACTCATTATAGACATGCCGGCACTTTTTGAGGTACCCGCTGCTCTCCCCGTAAATTCAATTTGCGCACCATTAGCTAAATTTCCAAAAAAAGGTCTTCCATATACGCCAGTGCTACCATTACTATTTACAGTAACTAATAAAGGTCCTTCATTTTCTCCATTCCAAATATGAACCACTGTGTTTAGTCTTTCATCATTTTGAGGATCGCCATGTGTAAGCCGATCTAGTAATCGCTGATCAATTTCAGCAATCGGCACACGAACAGTTAGGGGTCCATTTGCTCCTTTTGCTGTACCAACAACATAGCCCTCATGTATCACGGGATCAGCTAATGATTCAAAGTTATAGCCGACATGTAGTGCTCCTGAACTCGGGTCTCCATTTTTACCGCTCATCGCATAGGCAAACGATGCTGTGTCTGGTAAGACTAGTGTGTCGCCCTTGTTAATTGCTAATTCCTTAAGTGGTCCCGCTTCAGTAGAAGTCGGTGTTTCTGTAGGTGTTGGTGTTGGTGTGGTTGTTTCCGTTGGTGTTGAGGTAGCTGGTGCAGTAGGTGTTCGTTCTGGTGCTGTTGGACTAGAGGTTGGTGTGCGAGTGGCAGTTGCTCTTGGTGTTCTTGTTGGGTGATCACTTGGGTAGGTTGGTGTTGCGCCAGGTTCGACTCCTCCACCTTGTAGTGCGGGTAAATAAATACTTCCGCCAGCAGGTGGCTGTGGTTCTTGAGCAGATACTGGTCTTTGCTGATCAACAAGTCCTCCAAATAGTAATCCCGTAGCCATAAAAAGTGGAACTGACCTTTTGCGTATTTGACTGAGTATTGATGGGGGCTCTGTGACTGGGGAAGCTGGGGTTCCATGAGTTGCACGAGTGAACCCTAATTCTGTATCTTCTGGCATGATGAATGGTGCTTCAGAACGGCCCATATTTTGGTGGTATTATACCACAACCTATAGGATAATAGTACTGCTTTTATTTTATGTTGTCAATGGGCTTATTTTTATCGTATACGATAATCAAAACTCATTCCTTCCTTCCATCGCCCTTTGAAGTGTTAAATAATCTGCATATTCCAAATCTGCACCGATTGGTAAACCATACGCTAACCTACTGAGTCGAATTGTTGGACGGATTTCTAGAATTTGCTTTTTCAGGTATAGTGCAGTTGCTTCCCCTTCCGTATTGGGATTTGTTGCAAGAATAATCTCTTGTATATGTTGGTCATTTTTGAGTCGGGTAAGAAGTTGTGGAATATAAATATCTTCAGGGCCAATATAGTTAAGCGGATCAATACGGCCATGTAGTACATGATATACTCCTTTGTATTGATTCCCAGCTTCCATAGAAAGCAAATCGATCACATCTTCTACGACAGTAATAACATTCTTATCTCTATCTGACTGGGAGCAGATGAAACAGAACTCGTCCTCGGTTAAATTCATGCAGGTTTTGCAGTATAAGGACTTTTTTTTGAGTTCCAAAATTGATTGTGCAAATTCCTCCAAATCTGCCTGTGGCATACGAAGTAAATAAAATCCTAAACGTCGAGCAGTTTTTCCACCAATTGAAGGTAATTTTTCAAAAAAGTCAATTGTTTTTTGGAGTGAATTGGGAAGTTTGTTCATGGTGTAATGTTGTCTTGATCCCGAGTGAAGTCGAGGGAGAGGTGTCTCAGGATAGTGTTTTAATAAACTTGGCAATAAGTGGTGCGATCGAAACTATCTGTAACTTTTCGAATCGATTTTCAGCAGAAATCATAATACTATTTGTTGTAAAGAAAGCATCGATTGCACTATCTTGTAATGCCTTTGCTCTATTTACCCCAATATCAAAATGGGTAACGGCAGCTACAACTTGTTTTGCGCCCTTTTCCTTGCACATGTTTGCAGCGTTCATAAGTGTTACGCCCGACGTTGTAATATCATCAACTAAAATTACTACTTTATCTGTAACATTGCCATATAAGTCGAGTGCTTGTGATTCATGTGCTACATTTTGATCACGTTTCTTTTCTACGACACCAATTTCAAATGTTGAATTATCATACAAGAATTCGCCAAAATGGCGTGCTCGTTCTACCCCACCTTGATCGGGAGAAACAACAACACATTCACTTATATCGTCTATTATCCCTTTTGACTCTAAATGTGCTTTTACCGCAGGGGCAAGTAGTGGGTAAGCGCTGAGCGCATTAAATGGAATAGTAAATACTCCTGCCGTTGCTTCGTCGTGCATTTCAAAAAGAGCGATTTCGTCGTAGCCAATATGCTCTAAAAATCGAATAACAACATTAGCAGAAACACTTTCACCTGGTCGGTGTTGAATGTTTTGGCGGGCGTATCCAAAGTACGGAATAACTCCTACAACTTTTGCCGCTTCACTGCGTTTGAGCGCATCGGCGAAAAAAAATAGTTCCATTAAGTGTTCATCGGTTGGATTGGAGCTTGAACCTAATACAATGCACGTTTCTTCTGCAACATTTTCTGTTATACGAACGCGGACTTCCGAATTTTCAAATCGAATAATTTCACTTTGTGCAATAGGAAGTGCAAGTTTTTGGGAAACCTCGGTAGCCAAATCCGCGTTTGCGGTTGTAGAAAATAGTTTCATAAAACAAACTTATCCTTGTGCTTGACTAATTTCAATGAGCTTTCGTGCTGCGAGTTCTTGAGTTTTTTTTACACCTTCGTTAATTGCTTCAACAACACGATTTTCGGAAACGCCATCTATTTCGATTTCCTTTACGTGCTGATCACCGCGTAAAACAACTCTTACGCCATTTTTTTCAACAACAACTTCTTCAAGCTGCAACGCTGCTTGCATTTTTTGTGCTTGCTGTTGCATTTGTCGCAAGTCTCCAAGCCCCTTTAATGGATTAAACATATGAAAAATATTCAAATAATAACTGGTCAAAGAGTACCATATTTACTGCCGAATGTCTACTCGCATACTTGATCGCCTGGCCAAACAACAACTCCCTGCTCATCTATTTTTTGGGGAGAGTCAGCAAGGAACGTTCGCTGTCCACTTCCATGTTCACTTGAGTAAATGACACGAAAAGTATTTCCTTGATAATAAGTCTCGCCAATTTTTTCAAAAGCATCTGAAACTGTGTCGTTGGGCTCAATTAATACGCATCCTGGTTGTACCAAAACAGTTGGTGGTATGGATTGATCTGCAGAGCCGTGGTCGATTTCAGTAATATCTGCGGTGAGTGGGTTTTTGCCTCGCAAAGCAAAAGGTACCGAGCATGAAAGTACTAATATTCCGCCAGCTAAAAACGCTTGAGCGGTTGGTCCTCTTAAAAAGCCCAACCCTTCCTTTGATGCCATAATCGCTGATTATAGCAAAAATTGTTGAAAATGGAGTATTTACTCTATACTAATAGTTTTGCTTACATTGCTTATTACTCGTGCTAAATCAATGCCGTTAACCATACCATCTTTGTTAATGTCTTCAGGAATTCCTCGTTTTTTTGAACCAAACGCTTTTAATACAAGTGCAAAGTCGACAATATTTATCTTTTTATCTCGATTAACATCAATAGCTTTTAACGGATTTGCTAGCAGAGTTTGATTGCGGTTAAATGAGGTTGCAATAAAATCTACATTCGTTGCCTGACAGTTTTGTTCTTTAGCCATGTTAATAATGCAGGCACCATATCCACTGTTTTCAGGTGATCTAGGAAAAAAACAATTATGGGGTAAGAAATCAAGGAGTGGTCCATTAGGCAGGTTTGGGATCGACATGCTGTCTACCTCGACTCGTGTGCCGGGAGCAATTTTTACATTGGTAAACGCGTAATTAAAATCGGGACCTCTTGCAATGGTCGATCGTGTTGTGGAGTCTTTTTGATTTAATCGAAGTATTACTTTGCATTCTGCATTTATACACATTTCCTGGTATGTTTGGTCGAGAATAACTTTGCCTGAGATGGTTTTTGTGGGCATTGCTGAAGTACAAAGTGCACCTTCAGGAAGCGGATCTTTGGGACAGGATAATGCATACCACCACACTGTTTTATTATTGGCTCTATTGCTGGTTAGGACAGTTTTTAAAAGAGTTGATGTTTTTGGAGTGTAATTAAGTGGAATATTGAACTGTGCCATAGATACATAATCATTTGTGTTGTACATATCTACGTTTTCATGTGAAATTGCCAGCATGTCTGGAACTGCATACATGTTATATGATAGGTACACTATTCCAGGTTTATTTCCCATATCCCAGTATTTAACGTCTGCCTGTTCAGCATATGTTCCGGGATATGTTGTTGTATTGCATGCTGCTTGTTGCGTGGTTGGAATCGGTGTCGGTGTGTTGGTGGGAGGAATAGCCGTAGGTCGTGGGGTTGCGCTTGCTAGTGGTGTTGGAGATTTGTACGGAACAACAATTGGAGTTAGTCGTGGTGTGGCGGTTGCTTTAGGTGTTGCTGTTGGTGTGGCGGTTGCCGTGGGCGTTGGAGTATTGGTGGGTTTTGGGGTTGCGGAAGGGCTTGGAGTGTGGGTAAGTATTGGTGGTGTAGGTGGCTTACGTTCTACAACCCAACCATATTTCATATGTACGCCACATGATACCTGGAAATTTGAAATTCGTGTACTGGGTGGAGTTTGTATGGGATCTTCTGGCGTACCACAACCCAGTCCCCCGTTCACTGGCGTGCAAAATGATCTTTTAATGAACCATCCGTTTTCTGATTCATCAAGGCCTTTTAAGTCAACATATGCTTTATCTACTGGCCGTTTATAAGGGCCAAAAGTAAACGGATTTTGGGTGAAATTATAGTAATATCCCAGATGCGTATCAACAAAAAACCCTTCTTGTCCCCAATTGTTTACAACCGACAATTGCTGATAGTTATTCTCGGAAGGGAGTATGAGCGGGCCGTCGATTGTCCCTTTTACGACCACAGCTGTCGCGTTGTATAAGCAGTCTTCTGCCGCTTTGCTTCCAGGAGCATTTGGCTTGCGAGTTGTTCCTAGAAAGAGTCCAACTACCATAACAACCAAGGAAGTTACGGTTAAGAATGTAGCGATTTCCCCTGTTCTATTTGAAAAAAAATTACGTTTAATGTGCATGTTTATATGAGTATAGGGTTTTGGAATCTGTGCTGTCAATGCTTAATGTACCTGCATATATTCAAGCAGCGCAATTTCAAGTGGTAGCGATTCAATTGGTGAAGTTTTCGTTTTTACATACGCATCGGTAAGGAGTCTTATGAGCTTACTTGTCTGTTTATCATTAAATTCAAATGTGGTAGTAGTT
The DNA here is from genome assembly GCA_038127095.1 of Candidatus Roizmanbacteria bacterium. Taxonomy (GTDB): domain Bacteria; phylum Patescibacteriota; class Microgenomatia; order UBA1406; family HO2-37-13b; genus 2-01-FULL-39-24. The sequence goes on from JAYPGZ010000014.1 coordinate 7,305, forward strand.
CCGATACCATTTTGTGCTAATAAGTGTTTGTGTAGTGTTTGAAGCATTTGCTCAATGAGTACACGGAAATTCCCTCCTTGCTGGTCGTATGTTTGAATATAGCTGAGCGATGATGCAACATCGTTTGCTTGAATGAATTTTAAAAGTTCAATATCTGATGAGCTTAGGCCAATAAGTTTTAAGAACGCATCAACAGTAGTTATTTTTTGAACGGTTACTTCTTCTAGTAATTTAGCAGCATCTCGAAATGAATGGTCGCAATGATGCGCGATCGTTTGTATAAGTTCTGAGGAGACTTCTAGCTTTTCACCCTGAACAATCCGTGTTAATTGACGAACGACATCGTGGGGAGTTGCATGGGTGAAATTTAGTCGCAAACAGCGTGAAATAATGGTTTTTGGAAGCTTATCAAATTCTGTGGTAGCCAAAATGAAGATGGTGGATTTGGGTGGTTCTTCAAGTGTTTTGAGTAATGCGTTAAATGATTCATTGGTAAGCATGTGAACTTCGTCGATAATATACACCTTATATCGCATATGCGCAGGTGCAAATTTGACCTGATCGATGAGTTGACGAATGTCATCGATCTTTCGGTTTGAAGCACCGTCCATTTCAATTACATCTATTGCATTTCCCGATGTGATGAGTTTGCAATGCTCGCAATTATTGCACGGTTCTTCTTGTGTCCCTTTGTTAGCGTACAGATTTTCAAGACAATTGATTGATTTTGCTAACAGTCGTGCTGTTGAGGTTTTACCTGTCCCCTTTGGACCGGTAAGTAGCCATGAGTGAGATATTGTTTTTTTTGAAAGGATATTTTTAAGCTGAGTTCGAATTACTTCATTATCGATTTGGTCAATCGTTTGCGGGCGGTATTTCTGATAATACATATAGTTAATAAAGCCCGCGAGCGTTAAAGTCATTTTGCAAATCCGCCAGCTGGCGGAAATGGGGTTACCCTAAAGGGTAAAATGCGAGCAAAATGAAACATCGAGCGAGCAACAGTTATAATACCGAATTCTTATTTGTATAGCAAGTTCTGAACTCCGTGTTCGATTAACGCAACGATCGTGTGTTCTACAGTCTTATTTTTTTCCGCCGCAAGCAGTACGGCTTGTGGATAACATATCACAATTTCTCCAAACGTGTTTTCTTCGAATTTTTCATGCAGGGGTTCCTTTTTATAAGAAAATGTAAGCACGGGTAAGGCGACGTCTTCATTCTTATATTCTAAAGCTATCTGTTTCATTTTCCGTTTTCCAATAAACGCAATGTTTACTGTTTTTTCGGTTCCGACATGATGTGCCTCAAGAATATCTGCGGTTTTTGCGCTAATGCTTTTTTTATTAAGCTTATAGCGAGGATTTACAAAGATATTGATCATACGTACCTTACCAGCTTTTTTTCATCTTTTCGCGTAACTTTTCTTTTTTTAGAATTGCAGGTCGCTTGAAAAAAACCTTTTTATTTACATCAAAAATAATATCTTCCTCACGGAACATTTTTGAAAATTTTTTTAGAACTTTATCGGTTGTTTCGCCTTTTTTTTTGACTACGACAATCATAATGGTAATAACTACCCCCTTCCACTTACTCAGTAGGTCACGATGCGTGTCCTATAGAGCTTTATAGAGCAGCCGAGAGAATATTAACACAGTGCTACTTTAGTAGTAAATTATACGATGAATATTGAAATAATACAATACCCCCAAAAAATATTATATCTTTGTCATCGATATAAGCTCGCGTAGCGTTAGTTTTGAAGGAATCATATCGGGATTTTTGGAAGATCCATTTAAAAGCATATGTCCTGATACGTGGTAAAACCAGGTAGCATCAGGGTCTTTTTTGAGTACCATATCATACATTTCTTGGAGATCTTTTTTTATATCGGGGCGGGTTTTAATGCGAACTTGACCATTTTTTGATTTGCTAATTACCATGCTAAAGCCTTTTTTTTGCGCGAGGCTTGAGGTTTCACGATTGTCTGTTTCAATTGCGAGTGTTTTTCCCCATGCGGTTTGATATTCAAATCCTTTTGAGAACTCTTTTTCTGCGCGTATTTTGTAAATCATTGCTTGGAGAATAGAATCAAAAACCTGCTCCATAAATTCTATTACTTGATGATCATTTTCGAAGATCGAATGTGCACCGGTAAGAATTGAACTGTGCATAAAATCATATAAATCGCTATCGGGTTCAGGTCGATAAATATCTTTAAAATGATCTTCGTCACATATTACCGCTACCATGCGTTCCAGAGCTTCTTTAGTTTCTTTATCGAGCAACTTTTCCTTAACCAAATGTTTAAAAACCAGCTCTGCGGCACAAGTTTCTTCGCTGGTTTGATGATGATCAAACGTTCCCATGCCAGTATCTACATGAATAATGTTTTTATTAGCATCAGGATCTTCATTGTTAAGTGTTGTTCCAGCTGGTACAAATGCAACATCGGCGCTTTCCCACCCTTTTAGGAATCGATGTACAAACCATACACTTGAAGCAGCATCTTGATCGGGAGAAGAATGGGTAACAATGGTTCTATTCATAGATTTTTTCTAAGATATCTTTCACTTTTTGATATGGAAGTACTTCAGACTCTTGATCGCTGCGCAACTTTACCTCGATATTATCGCCGGTACGGTCGGAGACAACCAATCGAACAGGTAAACCTAGTAAATCTGCTGTCGCAAATTTTTCTCCGGCCGAAATATCGGAACGATCATCATAGAGTACTTCATAGCCATCGGCTTGCAGGCTTCTGTACACTAAATCGGCACGCTTGGATTCTTTTGACAGGCCAATAAGGTGAACGTGGAATGGAGTTACACTTGAAGGCCAGATAATTCCCGCTTCATCATGATGTACTTCTACAATAGCAGCAAGTGTTCTGCCAATCCCAATTCCGTAACAGCCCATGTAATATGGTTTTTCTTTGCCTTTGTCATCCATAAATGTTGCGCCGCCCATTTTTTTTGAGTAGTGATGACCGAGCTGGAAAATATTTCCTACTTCTATTCCCTTTCGCTCATGAAGTATTTGTTTTGACAAAGAGCTGATAAATTCATTTTTTGCTAATGCAATGTCGCCTTCCAGATCGGGTGTGTAGTCACGATCGATATTTATGTTTAAGGCATCTTTATTTAGTACATTTGCGCCGCCATACATATTTACAACGGTACGAAGCGAGTCATCTGCAACAATTATTAGACGCACTCCAGGCGCAATGTGATTTTTAATACCTACTGGGGAAATAAATCCGGGTTCAGAATGTAGTTGCTCTCGAATTTCTTCGTCTGTAGCATGACGTAGCGCCAGAGCATGAACAAGATTCTTTAACTTTACTTCGTTTACATCGTAATCTCCCCGAATGATAGCAAGAATAAATCGTCCTTTTTCATCTACAAACACTACGTCTTTAACCTGACGCCATAATGGTAGCTTATGAAAGGC
>JAYPGZ010000015.1:0-8503 GCA_038127095.1 Candidatus Roizmanbacteria bacterium
AAAGTAAAATCACTTCCCGTATGTTTAAATGCCGATGAAGCAGCATTTGGATATAACGCGTATAGTCTTCTTAAAACGGGAAAAGATGAGTATGGGGTAATGCTCCCTTTACGACTCAAATCATTTGGAGACTATAAACTCCCCTTATATTCATATCTTTCAGTCCCCTTTATTGGTGCAATGGGACTTACAGAAACATCAACACGGGCACTTGCAATACTTATTGGAATTCTGTTTCCACTTGCGGTGTATTTCTTAACGAAAGAATTATTTGAAGATGAGCGAATTTCGCTTTTAGCAGCGTTTCTAACTGCGGTTTCTCCATGGATTCAAATAACTGTGCGACATGCTCATGAAGCGCCATTGGCAGTATTTTTACTGGTAATAAGTGCTACTTTTTTGCTTAAGTTCTTGAAAAATAATGACAATAGATATGTGTATTGGTTTGCGGCAACCTCATTTATCAGTTTATTTGCGTATCATTTAAGTCGTCCAATTGTTGCGGGTATGGTGTTGTTTTTGGGTGTTACTCTAGTAATGAGAGTAAGATTGCAAGAACCGAACGCTCGAAAAAATCTATATACCCGAACAGGGGTTCTTTTAGCAATTGCCGCTTTGCCGCTTATTTTGTTTTCGCTTACCGATGTTTTATATAATCCAACACGTCTTAAGAATCTGATTTTCTTTAATGATGGAGGATTTAAGCTGTCAATTAAGCAGAAACTTATCGAGAAAGATTTGCCGATTTTATATAACCCCGTTACTCAAGCAGCACTCGATCTACCTCATGAATATATAAAATACTTTTCACCCGAATTCTTAGTAATTCATGGCGATACGAATTATCGTTTTGGACATCCGGGAATATCGCTCATTACTTTAATAGAGTACCTATTAGTTTTTGTCGGAATATATTTTCTAGTAAAAAAGAAACCGAAAAATGCCCCATTTTTGCTTTTTTTACTCCTCATTGCGCCGGTGGCTGCTTCATTATCGTTCTTTGAATATTCTGCAACACGATCTATTTTTATGGTGGTTCCGCTATTGATAATTGCATCGTATGGCGCGGTGTCACTTGTAAATTCTGTCGTTCACCGATATAGAATGTGGGTAGTTTTATTCCTGATTGCATCGTTCGGGTTTTTTAATTATATGACCTGGGATTTTTACTTTTTCCATTATCCGTATAAAGCAGTAACATCGCGTTCATGGCAATGTGGATACAAGGAACTTGCCCAATATGTAAATACGAATTACGACAAATTTGAAAAATTCAATATTACTACTCGAAACGGAGAGCCATACATTTTTATGTTATTTTATTCAAAGTATCCACCCGAACAATATCAGAAACAAGCAAAACTCTCGCCACCTGATGAATATGGATTTGGTCAAGTATGGGAATTTGATAAGTACGATTTTCAATTTAATGTAGACCATCCTAAAGAGGGAACTTCATACATTGGGTATCCGGAACATTTTAATAATAAAGAAAATATTGATATGTCAAAAATTAAAAAGATTACTGCAGGAACAGAGGAAATGTTTTATATATACGAGCCTGAGCATTAAGACAAATTGATCAATCTATGTTTAGACTTTCCCAATAAATGGAAGGGGAAACGGGTTGGAGAGATATTTTTTGTAGAGTAATAAATCATCTGCATGATCGAAGGCGATGTCTTCTGCTGGAGGTAATTGGTCAATTGAAAACCACTCTAGGTGTGTAACTTCTTCATCACTGCCGCTGGGTTCACCGATTGCTTCAATAATATATACAAATTCGATATTTTGACGATCTTCTGCTTTTCGATCAGGATTATCTTTAATGTGAAACAATGTAATTGTGCCAATTGCACATCCACATTCTTCTTGAATTTCTCTTTGTATAGCTTGTTCTAAATTTTCATCTCGATCTACAAATCCTCCAATGAGTGCCCATTTTCCCATTTCTTCAAGAGGTCTTCCCTTATATGTTCCACGTTTTCCCAAAAGTATTTTTCTGTCCTTAGTAAGTATTGCATTTGCAGTTACATGACGTAAAAAAGTACTGGTTCCATGTTCAAACGTACAGGTGATCATATATACAATATTATCGACAGGTTATAGAGCGCGTGAATAAGAATAGGTGAAACCAGACTTCTTCTGCTTAGGAACACAAATGAATTAATTAAGCTCAAAATAAAATCGGTTGCCATAAACCAAATCAGAACTGATCCGGTGAGTTTAAGATTGGTGAGTAATATTGGGATATGGAGAATAAGAAACAAAACACTTGCTAAAAATGATGATGTGTATACATTACCCGATTCTTCGTAGAGGCGTTTAAGCACAAAGCCTCGTGAAACAACTTCTTCACAAAATGCAGTAAATAGGGCAATAACAATTGCAAAAACAAGCGACTGGGCATGCATGTTTAGTAGCGTTTCCCCGAATGAAAATGTGCCGAATTTTCCATAGTTTGCCATAAGTGCCGACAGAGCAAAAATGGCTCCAATTACTAAAGATAGATAAATGTTTCCGAATAGTTTGTTTGTAGTAAGCCATACACTTGATGCAAATTGTTTTTTTTCGGTATTTTTTATATACCAATACACTGGTAGTAAGAATACGATAGGCTTTGCGATAAGTTCATCAATTACTTCTGGAAGTTGGAATTTGGCACGGTATACGCTCCACATAATAAGCACAATGGCCCATATGTTAAGCATGGATTGTGTTTTTGAAAGGGGTTTTCTCATTACTATACAATATAGGTTCTTGCAGGCGAAATATCAAGGAGAAAACACGCGATGTTTGATATACTTAGCCTGATGCGGTTGTCGAGTGGTCAGGCGCCTTGCCGTGAAGGTAAGGAGACGGAGGTTCAATTCCTTCCCGCATCTCAAATATGACTCCAAAAGATTATATTCTTTCTACACTAGATGCTCTAAAGACTCCCATTGTAATGGAGCGCATACACGAATCCTCATTAGAGGAAGTTATTTATGCAAAGGTCACTTCTAAGAAATTCAGAAAGTTAAAAATGGGGGACTCGGCAGTTTTGCTTACCAAAGATGCGATAAAACGTTTTGTTGCAGAAAAAAAGCCTATTCGCATACTTGAAATGTTTGGTGGTAATAAGCTGTGGCGATTTGAAGAAGCTCCTGAAATAGACTGGGCTGAGCTGTTTAGCTTTACGTACTTTATGCAATGGTGTCGCCTAATAGCAAACGTGTATGAGCCAGGTGTTCATTTCGAATATTTTTCACAAGATATTTGTGTTGAAAGCATGAATAATGTTCCTCGCGAACAAACAGATAGGTACAGCAAAACATTTCAATCCATGCTTGATTTTGCACTTCCCTTTGTTCCTGCAAATATTAAGGTGAGCTATACTCGTTTGGGCGATTTATACGTAAGTCGCGATGACTATTATAAAGAACTTGAAGCAGGGAAGCAGAAGATTCTTGAAAAAAATAATGGAAAGTTGCCTGAATTATCGGATGCAATGAAAAAAGCTACCGAACTAAATGTGCTTCTTAAACCAGGCCAAGACGAAGATGCACAATGGAGAGAAAAAGTAGAGCTGGAACATCAGGCAATTTTTGAAACAGCAACACTCAAAAAAATATGTGATGATCCAAATAAAATTTGGACATGTCCCACATATTATGATGACAGTGTTGTTACCGGAAGCACCAAACGGTCACTGGCAAAGTTTTGGGCTGGAGTTGGCGCACTTCAACCAGAAGGTGAAAAATATGCAGAGCTTGTTATAACTCCAAAGCAACTTGAAACACTGCGCTATAGATGGGAAGGTATTTCTATACCAGGTCTTGATAGTAGAAACTTCAAGAAAATACGAATTTTGAAAAACGAACAATAAGTTTCCCTAATTTTTCTTCTTCCACACTACCTTGTTATACAGAAAATATGAATATGGAATGATGACGAGGGCGATGATGACTACTTTGTAAACATACCAGTATTTCTTGGGAAACAAAACAGTTGCTGTTTGTAGCAATACAGCCTGAATAATAATGTTTCCGACTGAAATTGTATTGAATTGAGCAAGTGATTTGAGCATAGTTGCGAGTGAATTATCTACTTTTTTATATGAAAAGCTCCAATAGTTATTCAAAAAAAAGTTTGATATGATGGCAAGTTCTGCGCTAATAACAGTAGCAAGCCATACGGGGAAAATAAAACGTTCGATAAGTAAGAAAGAAGTGCCGAAATCAAGAATTGCCCCTATTAGTCCAACAATGCCAAATTTAATAAATGAAGAATGCTGGAAAATGTATGTAAGAATGTCAAAAATATAGCGACCCGAATTTATTTTACTTGCTCCTGCATTACGTTCTTGAAATTGCACAGGAACTTCACCGATTTTTTTATGTAATTTTACCGATCGATCAAGAAGCGCGATTTGAAAAACGTATCCATTATATTTTTCAAGGTGTTCAATAATTTCAGGTAAAAAATTTGTTCGAATTACCCGGAACCCATTTGTCCAGTCGTGAATGGACGGATGCATAAAACCAAGTCGCACAACTAAATTTCCGCAGTATGAAAATACCTTTCGATGGAATGCCCAGTTTTTTGGAATAGACCCACCTTTAATGTATCGAGAGCCAATTATGATGTCGTAGTTTTCGTCAAGTTTGTTCAGTAATACAGGAATAGACACGGGATCATGAGAAAGGTCGGCATCCATTTCAAACAATGCATCAGCCTTAAGTTGATTAATTACATGACGAAAACCTCGGACATAGGCTTTCCCGAGACCTTCTTTTTGGCCAGAAATCAGATGAAGATTTTTGTATTTCTTTTGTAGAACTCGGATGTGATCGGCGGTATTATCGGGGGAATTATCATCTACCACAAGTATATGTAGTTCCCAATTGGCGATATTTTTCTGTTGATCAAAGATTTGAGGAATAATAATATCTACATTTCCACTTTCGTTATAGGTAGGAAGAATTATCGTGACTTTTTTCATATTACAAGTTAAAGCGATTCTTAAAGTAGGGTATAGTTTTTGTTATACCATCTTCAAACGAAATTGTGGGGTTGTAATGAAGTTGGGTTCGAGCTTTGGTAAGGTCGGGGCATCGACGTTGTGGATCATCACCTGGTACATTTTTTGGGTAAGGAATAGGGGTGACAGGTGCGTCTGATCCGGTCGCCTTTTTTATAATGTGTGCTACATCTAGTATTGTACGTTCAGTATCGTTGCCAATGTTGTAAATTTCTCCAGTTTTTCCATGTTCTGATAACGCGATTAAGCCATCTACTGTATCGGAAACGTATGAAAATGAGCGAGTTTGTTTTCCTTCGTTGTACACAGTAATTGGTTTATTTTGAAGTGACTGAACAATGAAATTTGAAACCACGCGTCCATCTTCGCGTTCCATATTTGGTCCATACGTATTAAAGAGTCGTGCAATTCGAATGTCGAGTTGTTGTTGACGAACATACGACATGCATAGCGCTTCGGCAAAACGTTTAGATTCGTCGTAGCAAGAACGTTCTCCAACTGGATTTACATGTCCCCAATATGTTTCTTTTTGCGGGTGTTCAAGCGGATCGCCATACACTTCTGAAGTAGAGGTAAATACAACATTGCCCGATCCAGATTCCTTTAATAGCTCAAGAACATTGAGCGTGCCAGTGGAATTAACGAGTAATGTTTCTTTTTGATGGGTGTAATATTGCTTTGGTGAAGCTGGTGAAGCCAGATGAAAAATGGTATCGAATTTTTGACCATGCAATTCTTTTGCCCACTCGGTCGAGATAATATCGGCTTGCAGAAAATGAAATTGAGGGTTAGCAGCAAACGGAGTGATATTTTCTTTTGAACCAGTTAGAAGGTTGTCAACAACCGTAACAGTATTTCCAGTATCAAGCAGTTTTTGAGTAAGATTGGAGCCGATAAACCCTGCTCCTCCGGTTATTAAATAGTTTTTCATCGTCCAACTGATTCGTAGGTAAATCCTGCTTCTTTCATTTCTGCTGGGTGATATATGTTTCGACCATCAATAATATGAGGTGTTTTCATTGCTTTTTTTACCTTTGTTAAATCAGCTTGTTTAAATTCATTCCATTCGGTAAGAATAAGGAGCGCATTGGCATCGGTGACTGCGTCGTATGCCGAATCAACGAATTCAACTGATTCACCCAGTAATTTTTGTGAATTTGCACGAGCTTCAGGGTCGTAGGCACTAATTGTGTACCCTTTTTCTATAAGTTTTTTAATGACGTATGTTGATGGTGCAAATCGAATGTCATCGGTATTTGGCTTGAAAGCTAGCCCCCATACGGCAATTTTTCCAGGTTTAACGTGAGTCAATACCTTTTCAAGGAAGTTATCTTTTGCTTGTTTATTAATGTTTTCAACGGCTGCAAGAAGCGACATATCGACTCCATACGAAGTTCCGGTACTTATAAGCGCCTTAACATCTTTTGGAAAGCAACTTCCTCCGTAGCCGACACCTGGATCAAGGAAAATTCGACCAATTCTTTTATCGAGTCCTACGCCTTGAAGCACTTCATCAATGTTACCTCCGGTTTTTTCACATAAAAATGAAATTAGGTTGGCGAATGAAATTTTCGTTGCAAGTATGGAATTTGCTGCGTATTTAATAATTTCAGCTGATTCCAGGCCTACAATCACCCGTTCGCCGGGTAACGGTTCGTGAAGTTTTACTAATGTATCAATTGCTTTTTTGGAATCGGAACCAATAATTACTCGGTCTGGTTCAAATGTGTCAGAAAGTGCACTGCCTTCACGTAGGAATTCAGGACACGAGGCCATGTCGAATGTGGCTCCAGCAGGCTTGACCTCATCAATTTTTTTTGCAAGTGTTCGATTGGTGCTTACAGGAACGGTGCTTTTGCATGATACAACGGTGTATTTATTTCCTAAATTTTTTCCAATATTTTCTGCTACATCGAGTACCGTTGAAAGATCGGCTTCTCCGCTTTCTTTTGGAGGGGTTCCAACTGCTATAAAGACTATATCTGATTCAGGTATAGCCTTGGAATAGTCGCTGGTAAAGTGAAGGCGCTGCGCGGCAAGATTTTTTTTGAGTAGTTCAGCAAGACCTGGTTCAAAGATAATAGGGTCACCATTACGTAAACGATCTAGCTTTTCAGGCGTGTGACCAATAACGTGAACAGTGTTTCCCAAGTCGGCAAAAACACATGCGGTAACCAGACCAACATACCCATGTCCAATAAATGTGATTGTCATAAGAGTACATAGTATCGGATTTTTATCAAAAAAACAATTACTTCTTTTTACAAACTGCTTCCGATCTGTTTTTTTAACTCCAGCAAACCGTTTTGAAGGGTTTTCATGGGGTAGAAATTATTTTTAGTAGAAATAGTCGTACCATTTTTTGGGCGTTGTGCTCGGCCAGCATAAAATTCACTATACGTTGTTTGGTCAACCTTAGATTTATCAAGACCAAAAACATCACAAATTTGCATGATTGAGTCGTATCCACTTTGGCTGTCGCCGCCAACAATATGATAAATTTCAGGTGAGAAGTTATTGAGTAGATGTTTTAGTGAAAAAGCGATGTCGTCAATAAAAGTATAGGTCAGTATTTGATCAGTGATTCCTTTTATGCGGCCCCCATTTTTAAGTAGATCGATTATGCTGCGAACAACGTCTTTCTTTTGCTCAAATATAGCCCTGTACGGATAGCTAATACGCACAATCATGCCATTATGACCCACTACTTGTTCACCTTCATACTTTGTTGTACCGTAAACTGAAATAGGATTGGGAGTAGATGTTTCGCTAGCCGGAGCGTGGTTCCCGTCGAACACAAAATCAGTAGATATGTAAATAAACTTCTTACGTTTATTAATAACGGTTTCGAAAACATGCTGGGTTCCGGTTACATTGAGCTTGTATGCAGCATCATGATCGTTTTCAGCACCATCTACATTAGTATATGCAGCTGCGTGTAAAAAAATATCAAAATCGGTTTCGAAAAGTTTTCTGTTTACGTCGTCTTTATTAGTGATATCCATTTCTGAAAATGGAATTGGAGTAAAGTCAAAATCGTTTTGTAATAGTTCTACAATGCGAGAGCCAACTAAACCAGTCAATCCAGTTCCAGCAATTTTAAGTTTGTCCATAAGATTATTGTAGCAGAATTTAGGTGTATTACGCGGTTGACATTACTGACCATTTCTGTCACAATGGACCATATGATTGACATATCACAAGTATTAATTGCATCTGCCATAACAATAATGACAGTGGTGTTGGTGGTAGTTGGTATAAATTTGATTATTTTCCTGCGATCGTTGTCAAAAACGATAGCTCGAGTTAACTCTATCATTGATGAGTTAGAGAAAATTGGGATGCATGTAGGGCATGGTATGGGTGAAATTGTAGGATTCGTTTCAGGAATTAAAGGATTTTTCAAAATCGTAGACCTATTATCCAAAAAAAAGAAGAATGACAAAAAATGATCACGACACACATAATAAATCGTTTTGG
>JAYPGZ010000016.1:0-1941 GCA_038127095.1 Candidatus Roizmanbacteria bacterium
CTGGAAGTGAAATTAAACCTTCACAGCTTTTTGAAATTGGAAATGTTGTTTCGGTTACCGGTACCTCAAAAGGTAAAGGCTTTGCTGGCGTAGTAAAACGACACAAGTTTGCCGGTGGTCCTCGCACACATGGTCAATCTGATCGTGAACGAGCTCCAGGATCAATTGGTATGGGTACTACCCCCGGACGTGTTTTCAAAGGAAAACGTATGGCAGGACGTATGGGTTCCGATCGCACTACTGTATTTGGCCTACCAGTGATTGAATCAAACGATGAAGAGTTGTGGGTAAAAGGATTGGTTCCTGGTCCTAAGGGAACGCTACTTGAAATTGTTACTCTTGATGCTAAGCATGAAACACCAGTTGTTGAAGAAGTTATTCAAGAAACTCCTGTAGCAGAGCCAGTCGCGCAGACCGCTCCAGAAGCTTCAGAAGCTCCAGTACAAGACAATGAGCAAGCAACACCATCAGAAGTTACTGAAGAAAAAGCATAAACTATGGTAGAAAAAAAAGTAATCGCAACTAAAACAGTGAAAAAGACAGACGCAACAGTAAAAAGCGTATCTGCTCCTTTGTTTGACTTAACCGGGAAATCATCTGGAACTGTAACTCTTCCAGGCTCACTGTTTAACGTGCCTGCTTCTCCACAATTACTTGTACAATATGTACGCGTATACCTTGCCAATCAACGTCAGGGAACCGCATCAACTAAAACACGAAGTGAAGTTACTGGTTCAACTAAAAAGATCTATAAACAAAAAGGAACTGGTCGTGCCCGTCATGGTGCTGACAAGGCTCCTATTTTCGTGGGTGGAGGTGTTGCTTTTGGTCCTAAACCACAAGATCATTCACTTTCATTAACCAAAAAACAACGAACAAAAGCATTACTTATGACTCTTTCTGAGCATGTAGCTAATAACTCACTTTCAGTTGTCTCAAACATGGCAAAAGCAACCGGAAAAACAAAACAAATGAATTCACTCTTTACTGCTCTAAAGGCGCCTAAAGGCACCATGTTTGTATATTCATCTGCATTAGCTAATGCAGCAGCTGGAGCTTCTAATTTAGCTTCAGTTTATAGTGTAGACGAATCAATCTTAAATGCATACGACGTCATGAAAGCTAAACATGTAGTATTTGCCCAAGAAGCATTAGATCATTTCTTAGAAGTTCGACAAAAAAACCATGAGAATTAACGATATCATTATTCAGCCTCACTTAACAGAAAAAGCAGTTGGTAAATCAAAAGCAACGGTCTACTCTTTTGAAGTGGCTTTATTGGCATCAAAAGATCAAGTACGAAATGCAGTCCAAGAATTGTTCTCGGTAAAAGTAGACAGCGTTCGAACAGTAGTACGCAAAGGAAAGATTAAACGTGCAGGTCGAAAAATGTTACCCAAACAACGTCCCGACAGAAAAATTGCATATGTTACGGTAAAAGAAGGAACTATTAGTGTGTTCCCTCAAGCATAATATGAAAATAGTAAATAAAGTTATTAACAAAGTAAGTAAAAAAGTTGCCCGAAATAAACGGTTAACTGAAATTCTTAAAAAGCACTCCGGTCGAAATTTTACCGGTACGGTTAGTATTCGACATCAAGGTGGTCGGCAAAAACGCATGTATCGATATGTAGATTTTAAACGAGCTGGTGAATTAAAAGGCACAGTGGTGAATATTGAATATGATCCAAATCGAACTGCACATATTGCATTGGTTGACTATGGAAATAACGATCTTCGATATATTTTAGCACCGCATGGTCTTGCAGTTGGTTCTGTTGTTGAATCGGGTGCTAATGTTGAACTTGTTGTTGGAAACACATTGCCACTTTCATCGATTCCACTCGGGGCAGAAGTGCATAATGTGGAACTGTACCCAGGTCAAGGTGGGCAGCTTGCAAAAAGCGCAGGAACACTTGCTATTGTTGTAGCAAAAGATGG
>JAYPGZ010000016.1:1951-6825 GCA_038127095.1 Candidatus Roizmanbacteria bacterium
ATGGTTTATATGCCGATCTTAAACTTCCTTCCAAGGAAATCCGAAAAGTATTGTTAACCTGTCTTGCAACAATCGGTCGAATTTCAAATATTGAAAGAAAACACGAAGTTATAGGAAAAGCTGGTCGAGCTCGACTTATGGGAATACGGCCAACGATTCGAGGAGTTGCTCAAAATCCACGCTCACATCCACACGGTGGAGGAGAAGGTAAAACCGGAGAAGCAATGCATCCAAAGACTCGACAGGGTAAATCTGCTCGAGGAACTCGAACTCGCGATAAGAAGAAATGGAGTTCTAAATTAATCGTCAAACGACGAAAACCATAACCTATGGAATCATTAACATATATTAAATACAACAGAATTTCACCAAAAAAAATGCGATTCATTCTTGATGATGTCAAGAAGTTTACGCCCCAGCAGGCAATTGTACGTCTTGAATATAGTCCGCTTAGAACAAGTAAATTACTTGCAAAAGCTATTTCTAGCGCGCTGTCTAATGCATCCGCCGCTTTAAAAATAGACAAAAATTTGTTACAATTCAAAACACTGCTCGTTGAAGAAGGACCACAATTAAAAAGAATGCGTCCCGGGTCTCGCGGAATGGGTCGAATGTTTAAACGAAGAAGTAGTCACATTAAAATTGTATTAGTTGGTAAGGCGCCAGTAGTTAGTGCGCCCGAGGAGTTAACCTCAGACAAATCTGCCTCAGCAGATGTCACCAAAACAACCGTTACTAAAGAAGTAAAAAAATAATATGGGTCAAAAAGTTCATCCAAAAGGTTTACGGCTCGGAATTACCCAACCATGGGATTCTCGATGGATGTTTGGTAGCAAGCGCATGTTCCGTGAAACACTGCTTGATGATTTTAAAATCCGATCCGGGCTTATGGAGGCATTTAAATTTGCACACGTAACACGGGTAGAAATTGAACGTGCTATTAATAAAATTGTTATTACCATGCACGCAGTAAAACCAGGGATGCTTATTGGTCGAGGAGGAAAAGGATTGGAAGATGTGAAAAAATTTGTTACAGACATTGTAGGACAAGCCAGAATTGAAAAGGAAAAAATCAAAATAGATCTTAAAATCGAACCAGTCAAAAAACCATATTTGAATGCACATTATGTATCGTCAGATATAGCTGGTAAAATTGTGCGTGGTTTACCACATCGTATTGTTGTTCACCATGCGCTCGATCGAGTTATGGAATCTGGTGCAAAAGGAGTAAAAATCCAACTTGGTGGACGTATCAATGGAGCATCGATTTCACGACGTGAAAAATATTATCAAGGAACAGTGCCGGTTTCAACAATTAGAGAAGATGTTGATTTTGCACATTTTCCAGCTTTAACAAAATCTGGATATGTAGGAGTAAAAGTTTGGATTTCACGAAAGGAAGAAGAATAATATGTTATCACCAAAACGACAAAAGCATCGAAAAACATTCCGAGGTATTTGGCGCAGAATTGCCGTAAAAGGGCAGGAAGTCAATTTTGGTAGCTTTGGAATTAAATCAGCCGATCAAGGATGGATTACCGATCGTCAAATTGAAGCATGCCGAGTTATTTTAGCTCGTTCGACACGAAAAGTGGGTAAATTTTGGATTCGAATTTTTCCTGACAAACCATTTACAAAAAAACCACCAGAAGTAACAATGGGATCTGGTAAAGGGGAAGTTTCGCACTTTGTAGCATCTGTGGTTCCTGGTCGTGTGATCTTTGAAGTAGATGGACTTGATGAAGCATTGGTAAAAAAATTACACAAAAATATTTCATCAAAATTACCTATTAAAACCATGATGGTTGCCAAATAATATGAAGAAAAACGATATTAAAAAGTTACACGATGAAACAGTGGTTTCATTACAAAAAAAAGCACAAGTACTTAAGGTAGAGCTTGCTACGTTGCGAATTAATGCAAAAAGCAACCCGCCTAAAGATACTAACACAGTGAGTAAAAAGAAAAAAGAATTAGCAGTTTTACTAACCGTAGCTCGTCAAAAAGCTGCAACAAATTAATATGGCACAAACCGTTATAGGAAAAGTAGTTTCAACAAAAATGCAAAACACCGTTGTCGTATCGGTGGAACGGTCATTTAAGATGCCGATTTACAAGAAAATTATTAAACGACACAAAAAATATAAAGCTCATAATGAAGGAATGTCTATAAATGAAGGTGACACTGTAGAAATTGTTCGATCACGTCCAATTTCAAAAGATAAGCATTTTAAAGTATTAAAAGTTTTACAAAAAGCTCAATAACATGTTGCAATTGCGATCAGTCATGACAGTAGCCGATAATACCGGCGCACGATTGGCCTACATGATAGGTATTCCTGGTCGTGGAAATAAAAAGATCGCAAGTGTTGGCGATGTTATTATGGTTGTTGTAAAGCAAGCCGATCCATACGCACAAGTCAAAAAAGGCGATAAATTTGCAGCGGTAATTGTTCGCACTGCAAAAGAAGTAGGACGCAAAGATGGAAGTTACATTCGATTTGATGAAAATGCATGTGTTATTTTAAATGCTAAAGGTGAAAAAGATCCAAAAGGAACTCGTGTATTTGGACCAGTCGCCCGTGAAGTTAAAGAAGCAGGATTTAACAAAATTGCCAGTTTAGCACCAGAAATTTACTAACTATGAAATTAAGAAAAGGCGATAACGTTATTGTTACCGCAGGAAAAGATAAGGGGAAAAAAGGAAGTATTGATCGCGTGTATCCAAAACAACACAAAGTTTTGGTTAAAGATGTAAACATGTATAAAAAACATGTTAAGAAGAACGATCAAATGCCAACAGGTAGCATCGTAAGCCTTCCTCGACCACTTGCAGACGCAAAAGTAGCACTTGTGTGTCCAAAGTGTAAAAAGCCAACAAGAATTGGATATGAACTTGATGGAAAAGCCAAGTTCCGACGTTGTAAAAAGTGTGGACAACGAATATAACTATGAAATACAAAGATTATTATTTACAAGAAATCGTTCCGGCCTTGAAAAAAGAACTCAAAATCGAGAATATTTTCCAAGTGCCAAAAATGAAAAAAGTTGTGGTAAATGTTGGAGCTGGTGAAGCAGCTGCAAATAAAAAAGTACTTGATTACGTTGTGGCCGACCTTACCGCAATTACCGGACAAAAACCCGTAATTACCAAAGCGCGAAAATCAATTTCTGCTTTCAAAATTCGAAAAGGGTTGGCAATCGGAGCTAAAGTTACCTTACGAGGCGATAAAATGTATGATTTTGTCGAGAAATTATTCAAAATTGTATTGCCCCGAATTCGTGACTTTAGAGGTATTAGCATGAGTGGTGTTGATGCTCGAGGTACCTTTAATTTGGGTATGACAGATCAAACCCTGTTTCCTGAGATTGAATATGATAAAATAGACAAGATTCGAGGATTACAAATAACAATTGTCACTACTGCTCAATCTAAAGATGATTTGGTTGCTTTCTTGAAATTGTTAGGGTTACCATTTGAAGTAAGTAGCAATTAATATGGCAAAAAAATCGAGTGTTTTAAAATTTCAACACGAACAAAAATACACAACGCGAAATGTAAATCGCTGTCCTTTGTGTGGACGTTCACGCGGATACATTCGACGATTTGGATTATGTCGTATTTGTTTTAGAACAAAAGCATTACAAGGAGAAATTCCTGGAGTTACAAAAGTTTCTTGGTAAATTATGGCACGATCAGCAAAAAAAGGACCATACGTCGACGAAAAATTATTGAAGAAAGTTGAAACCCAAAAGGGGAGTAATTCTCGTACACCTATTAAAACATGGCGTCGAGAAAGTCAAATTCCACCTGAATTTGTGGGAGTAACTTTTGCTGTTCACAATGGTAAGAAATTTATTGATGTACTTGTTTCTGAATCAATGGTAGGACATCGTCTTGGAGAATTTGCTCCATCACGAACATTTAAGGGTCATGGAAAAGTTACTAAACGTGTACTTGAAAAGACATAAAAACATATGAATAACCAAGCATCAGATTTGCCAATCAGAATTAAAAATGGCTATTTAGCACAAAAACAGTCCGTGACTGTAGATAACGCTAATATGACTCGAATTATTCTAGAGCTGTTAAAGGCCGAAGGATACATTGGCTCATATGAAGTAAAAGGAGAAGGTACCAAATCATACATTGAAGTCGATTTACTTTACAAGAATAGAATGCCAGCTTTATCAGGAGTAAAGATTATTTCTAAACCAGGTCGTCGAGTGTATGAATCTGCTCGAGCAATCAAACCAGTATTAGGTGGTTTGGGAGTTGCGATAATTTCAACACCTGCGGGTATGCTTACCGACAAGCAAGCTCGTGAAAAGAAAGTCGGCGGTGAAGTGTTATTTTATATGTGGTAAAACTATGTCAAAAGTAGGAAATCAACCAATTACAATTCCAAGCGGCGTAACAGTAACGGTAAATCCGGATTCTGTCACTGTAGCAGGTACGCACGGACAATTAACCGTTTCAGTTCCCAGTGTTATTACCGTTAAACTGGACGAACAACAGCTTATTGTTAACCGTGCAAATGAAAATGCTCAGACAAAAGCGTTACATGGATTAACACGAACACTCATTAATAACGCAGTTATTGGGGTTGAAAAAGAATGGGAAAAAAATTTGGAAGTTGTTGGAACAGGATATCGTGTTAAGCAAGCAGGAGAGAATTTAACATTTGAAGTTGGTTATTCACATAACATTACATTTAATAAAGTTGATGGTATTAAGTTTGTTGTTGGGGGAAATAATAAAGTAAAAATTGTTGGAATTGATAAACAGCAAGTAGGCGAAGTTGCATATAAAATCAAGGCACTTAAAAAACCAGATCCTTATAAAGGAAAAGGTATTCGATATGAAGGGGAAG
>JAYPGZ010000016.1:6925-8345 GCA_038127095.1 Candidatus Roizmanbacteria bacterium
GCACTTAAAAAACCAGATCCTTATAAAGGAAAAGGTATTCGATATGAAGGGGAAGTTATTCGTTTGAAAGCAGGAAAGAAAGCTAAAACAGCATAAACTATGAAAATTACCGCATCTAATCGTCGTCGGATAAGAGTACGATCAAAAATCGTGGGAGTTAGTATGTATCCCCGATTGAGTATTTTCCGATCAAATAAGCATATTAGTGCTCAACTTATCGATGATACCAAAGGTCATACACTGGCTGCAGAAAGTGATATAACAACTAAAACTGAAAAAGCAACCAAAACTGTCAAAGCACATGCAGTGGGACTTGCGTTAGGAAAAAAAATTATGGATTTAAAAATAAAACAAGTTGTATTCGATCGTGGTTCGTACAAATACGATGGTCGAGTAAAAGCTCTCGCACAAGGAGTGCGTGAAGCAGGAGTTATAATCTAATCATATTATGGCATACGAAAAAAATCGAGAATCAAAAGATGGTATTGAGGAAAAAGTATTACTAATCCGTCGGGTTTCCAAAAAAACTACCGGAGGAAATCAAATCAATTTTTCTGCACTTGTTGTAGTAGGTGATCGTGCTGGAAAAGTTGGTGTTGGTTTAGGTCGAGGTCTTGAAGTTCCTCAAGCAATAAAGAAAGCTATTGCATACGCTCGAAAGCACATGATTACTGTTCCTATGCGAAATGGAACGATTCCGCATCAAGTACGTACAAAACATCATGCTGCTGTTTTAATTCTTAAGCCAGCTCCTGTTGGTGTGGGGTTAAAAGTAGGAAGTGTGGTCCGATCAATATTAAGTGTCGCAGGCGTTACCAATGCATCAGCAAAAATTCTTGGTTCTCGAAATCATATCGCAAACGCATACGTAACCATTAAGGCATTAGAAGCATTGAAAAGTCATAAAGTTGCTCAAAAGGCAGCGAGTAAAAACTAAACATCATTATGAATACTTTACATACATTACCAAAACTAGTCACGAAGCCAGCAGATATTATTGGTCGAGGGTATGGATCTCGTCGTGGAGCTAAATCAGGTCGAGGGACTACCCGACATCAGGCGGCACGTGAAAAAATTAAAGAAGATTATGAAGGTGGACAAAATAAGCTCACTAAAAAGTTTCCGCTTCTTCGTGGAAAAGCGCAAAACAAATCAATACAGCCCATGCGAGTTCCTGTTACTTTAACTGACCTTTCTAAGCTTCCAGCCAAAAGCACTGTTACGATTGAAGCGCTTGTTCAAGCAGGAATAATTAGCAAACAAGATGCCCCGCGCGGTGTTAAAATAGTTAATACCGGAGAAATTACAAAACAATTGGATATCCAAGTTCCAATTAGTAAAACTGCGGCTAAAAAAATTGCTAATGTATGATTAAAGCGCTGCAAAAAAAATTACATGCTGTATGGGCCGATAAGGCAAT
>JAYPGZ010000017.1:0-4153 GCA_038127095.1 Candidatus Roizmanbacteria bacterium
ACCAAATTAGACATAATGACTATTGTGCGTTGGGATTAACACTACCGTAAAGAGGGATCAGGGAGTCGGAAGGGTGGCGGAAAAGGGCTGCTGATAAAGCGGATCGTGTGCGGATGTAAGGGCGTACGTTTTCGTGTACAATTCGCGCGCGTCAGGGCAAAGGCATTCCATCCGCTCCTTCTAAAACATTTTCCAGCAGCTCCATTTTCTACTGATCAGACATTTCCTGTAGACTGTAGTAATTGTGAGATAAGCATGCAGTAATTATTTATCCTACTTATACCCTTCCTTTTTTAATCACCCTCCTTCGGCGCGGCCTCTGGTTCCCTCTTTAAAATGTAGGCGTTTTGTTGTCAACATTTATTTTTTGTAGGCGGTGAGTGGGAAGGGTTTGCATACACGCGCGTGAAGGGAGGTGGTTTTGTGGGGAGAATGGTTTTTGTAGGTTTGTAGTTTGCGAGAAAACGTGGGGTGGTACTACTACGTAGTAGAAAAATAAATTAATTATTTTTTTGACAAACATGGGCGAAATGTGGTTTTGTTTTTGTGTTCCTGGCAATGGTGCCGAGGGCAACTTATGGAAACAAATTATGAATGAATTGACTTACTTTGAAAGTGCTGAAGGCACAGTAATTACTCAGGTTCGGGCTCTTTTGGAGCTTCACAATCATGGGATCACAGATCCTGATGAATTTTTTGAGGAGTGTGGTGAGCATCTTGAGTATAATGCTCAAGATGTTCTGGCGTGGTTAGGGTATTGATCACAACACTTTAAATCCTTAAATCCTACAAAAACTATGAAATACAAAACCAATAACTTCCCACACAACAAAGCTAAAGCACTGGATCTGTGTAAAGAGTACTCAAGCGATCCAAGTATATTGGAAAGCCTGCTGGATAGGCTAAACATTAAAGTCCAGCGGCTGAGAGTCATTCCCGGAAAATGGGACAAAAAACTCAAAAGCCTACTATATTCTGTGACTGTCGAAGGATTTACCTTCAATTACTATGGCAGTCACCATGATGCGGAGTTGATTGAATCCATCCAAGATCCGGAGTGCAGGCAACGGCGATGCAACGTGCGAAAACTGAAAAATATGAATGACGGTGTGCTTTATGACATTTTATGCAGCATTGGTTGTGATTATTCAATATGTGAGTCTGATCCGGAGGATTTGGGGATGAATCCAGATTCTATAAAAGATATGGCAAGCTGGAATGAAATAAAAGAGCATTCCAAGCAACTCAGGAGTGCACTGAAATTGTCTGACGCAGAAGTGGAAAGTTTGCCGTCATGAAAAAAGCAAATACCTACCTACTTTACAAGGGCTCGGTTAATGGTGAGCGGTATATCGTTACCGCTACAATGAAGTCAGAAAATAGCAAAACTGGCGATATGGTTCAAATCGCAATTCTGTTGGAAGATGTTGATCCGGTTGCTGCGGTTTTATCTGGGTTGGACGCAACTACCATTTGTCAGGATTGTCCCTTTGCATCAGGAAATGGTTGTTATGTAAACGTGGGCCAGGGGCCAGGCTCAATCTGGAAAGCTTACAAGCGGGGAAATGTGCCTTACCTTAGACCCGCAGACTATGTAGATCATTTCAAAGGCAGAAAAGTTCGGTTCGGCTCCTATGGCAATCCTACTTTGATACCCATTTCCATTGTCAAAAGCATTGCCAGTATATGCGATGGCTGGACTGGATACTTCCATAATTGGCACAGTATGGCTCCTGAAAAGGCGAGACAATGGAACCGCTATTTCATGGCCAGTACCGAAACGAAATCCAGCTTGCAACTTGCAAACCAATTGCGACTTCGCACTTTTCATGCCAGTCCAGAAAAGCCAAGCGGGCATTTGGAGTGTTTGTCGGATACACACAATATCGAATGCAAAGATTGCATGCTTTGTACTGGTGGTAGGAATGCAAAATCCATTTGGATTAATCCGCATGGGTCTAAGAAGAAAAAAGCTAACAATGCTGCGATGCAATAATAGAAAGAAATAGCATGAAAAACGAAATGACAGAAAATCAAAATACTTTAGAAAACAGGTACTTGGTTTATATTGAATGTGCTAATGATGGAAACGGCAACGATATTAGTACAGGCAAGCCATTAAAGACCTTTAGCGAGTGGTTAGATAGTTAAACCAAACCAAAGCAATGCAGTAAACTATGGAAACAAATTATGAAAAAGAATCGATACAAAGGGAAGTGTGCAAATTGCGGAATCACCGTTCAGTCAGGCAAAGGATATCTGCATTCATATCAATCTGGTCGTAGGAAACGATTTTTCGTATCCTGTGGAGCTTGTCAGGAAGCAAATGGTGATCCATGCCAAGATGAGGAACATGCTGCTGCAATGCATGCTGTTGCTAATATCCCTGGTACACTATATATACCCAGTACTGGTTTCGTTGGATTTCGAAATCCATCCGGACGTTGTGAGGATGCACCGTGCTGCGGTTGCTGCACCTATTAAATGTAACGCAAGGCAAACGTCATGAGTCAATCAACGTTTCAACGAATTCTTTTGCACGTGGAGTGGGGGCAAACCTCACTCCACGTGACCGGGAAAGGCCGCTCTAAGCTCATTTGTACAGGAATTCCTAGGCAAGGCTTCTGGAAATGGTGGAAGCTCCACAAAGAGGCTTTAAAAGGCCTTGGCTTGTCCCTGCGATTCTATCAAGGCGACAAGGGGAAACAGTGGGAAGTCATTTGCTGGCGTCCCGAAATTATGAGATAACGCAAGCGGAACAAATTATGCACACAAATATAAAGCAAACTGCCACATTCATTTCCGACTCTGGTCTCAGGGGTAAGCTAATTATCAGAACTAAGTGCGGGGAATTGAAGATGGATTTGGAAGATCTTATTTCCTTTGCTGCCGACAAGATAAGGGATGAAAAAATCTCAAGGCTCGAACAAGCAAGCGACAGGGAGGTGTTGTTTTCTTATGACAGATAACGCAAGCGAAGCACTACAAATCACACAATACAACTAATATGAAAAACGAAATGAATACAAAACGCATGCTCAGTAAGTTTCTGGCGCATCAATACGCAAAGGAATTCAATGAGTTATTTGGAGATGGGCTTGCTGTCCCTAGTCAACGCGGGACACGATACGAGGTTGTTATCCGCGGCGGAATGCTAGGGGAGTCTGTAATGTCCAGTAGATACGATGTCTTGAGATGCATGGGGAGGATTTAGAATGAAACTATCATCACTAGACCCAGAAGTTTTTCCTGTAGATAGCTTATTTTTCGGAAAAAGAAGTAAAGGATTAAATAAGCGTGTTATTAGGCAATTAAACAAGGCAATCAGGAGGAAAAACAAGCTCATCGCAAGATTGCGCAGGGAACTTGAATCAAATTCAGTAGGAGGAATGAAATCTAAATGAAAACAGACAATACATTAAACAGCCTTACTGGTGCTGAACGTCCAAAGTTCGAGTTACACCGATACAATCCACGCAGGGCCATTCGTGGGGCCAAAGCTGCCGAGGTTAGGGTAACGTGGCCCGATGGCGAGGAAGAGTACCTTTGGATGAGCAAGCGAGATATTGAAGGCAATATGAGGGAATGGGGATCATGGAAAGGGTTGATCGATGCAAAAAACGCATATCACCAGAACAGATAACGCAAGCGAAACAACTTTCCCGGGCACCTAATTAGACAATGAAACTTTCACGGCCTGCAACCATACAATAATCACATTCGCTGTGTGTTTTGTTGGTTTAATATCTACACGCCGGTTGCGGGCCGTGATCTAATTTTATACACACAAAACTATGGAAATACTACTAATCACCTATTTGGCTGGGATCACTATGTGGATACTCAGCCTCTACAAACCAACCTCAATAAAATAACATGAGTATCGTATTATACGCCCTGGCTGGGATAGGCGCAGCCACATTAATCGGAGCAGGTGCCATCATCGGCTTCTTCTATTGCCACACTCGTCGCTCAAAGATCATCCGCCGAAACGAAAGGGGATGGTAATGAAGCACATAAAAGTGAAAGCCCCAGAACCGAGGTCCAAAAGAACTAAAACGAGCGAGCTTTACAGGGAAGTAGACCGTTCTTTCCGTGAGTTCTTTGCAAAGCGAGGTATGACGCCGCCAAAGGTTTGTGATCACGTAATTCA
>JAYPGZ010000017.1:4253-7733 GCA_038127095.1 Candidatus Roizmanbacteria bacterium
ATGACCATACATAACCCAGAACCATTGAGGCGATTCCTTCTGTCAGAGCTTGGAAATATAAAAATTAATTTATTTTTTCTTGCAAATAACGCAAGGCAAACTCAGTCTCAAAACATGGGCAGAAAAACTTTACCAGACAGCCAAAAAAAACAGAACTTCTCGATTACCTTTTCACCAGCTGCGGTCAAGGTGATCAACCGCAACACCAAGAACCAACCGCGCAGTCTTTTTGTTGAAAAGGCTGTGCTGGATTACTCGAAGAGGAAAAAGATTTAGGCTGGGGGGTTTCTGGTATAACCTCCTCATATGCCCGGTAGCCGCTCCCGGAATACGCCGTAAAGCAGCGGCATTATTTATCTCTAAAACCGTACATACATAAATACAATGAACCAACTATTAAACAAAGAAGAAAACTACGCACCAGCCGCAAAGCTTACGCCGCTGACAATATGGCAAGACCCAAAGTTCCACGAGGCTGCTTTGGCTGTAGGTGGACGTGCCTATGACATTGAAAAGTTCAAAGGCATTGGCCGAATGATGGCGATAAACAATCCTGATATTCAGTCATGCGATCTAAAGTCACTGACTAAAGCAGTTTTGAACTGTGCAAAGTTTCAGTTATACCCTGATGGACACTATGCTCATATCCTGACACGTAACCAGAAAGGCAGCAAATTCAAGCAGGCCCAGTTGATTATCGACTACAAAGGGATTCTCGAACTGTTACGCCGCAATGGGGTGCAAGCGGAAGCCAAGATGGTTTGCGAAAACGACGAAATTGAAGTCATCGAAGACGATGGAGACGGAAAAACCAAAGTAATTCACAAGGTCAACTACAAATCGCCACGCGGAGCTGTTGTTTTCGTGTACAGCAGGGCAGTAATTGAGCGAGATGACAGTCGTACCATATCTTACGACATCATGACTATGGAGGAAATCCAGGCTATTAAAAATCGTAGTCCGGCTGGTAATCACGGCCCATGGGTAACAGATTTTAATGAAATGGCCAAAAAAACAGTGATCCGTCGCCATTCTAAGACGTTACCGTTGGATTCTACTACATTGATAAACCTTAGCATGGATGATGACCGTCCAAAGGAAATACAGCGACCTGCAATGGATGCTGCCCCTGTGTTTACTGAATTAGAACCTGCGTCAGAGCCTGTAAAGCAAGTTGAGCCACCCGCTAAACCTACTCCAGAAGCCACAACGCCTGCACCGGCTGAAAAGCCGCAAGTCCTGTCATGGCTGGAGTGGAAAAAAAGGTACGACAACAGTGCCTTCGTGCAAAAGCATGATCTCTACTGCACGGAAGAGCGTGAGCCGATCCTGAAAAAATATCACCTACAGGGCATTACCCCAGCAAAGACAGCAAAGGCGATTCTTGCACAAGAGGAAGCTTCAACACAGGCTTCTGAACCTACTCCGGAACCTACAACGCAAGAGCCTGAGCCAGCTAAGCCAGACTTAGTGAACGCAATCGAAGCTCGGTGTGATGAATTAGTCATCGATGTTCGGAACCTGCTTCGGTTTGCGGCCAATGTGGACAGCGAAAAGTCTGGCATGGACGTAGTTTATAATTCCATAAGTGCCATGACGCAGGAATCTCAAGCGCAGCTACTGGATCTTCTGCAAAATCCTTCAGAAGAAATCCTTAATGCCATTAACGGCAGCGACCTATGACCGACGAACGAGAAGGATTACCGTCTGCTTCTTCTTTTGAGCAACTGGACTTGTGCCCTGGGTCACACCAGGCGCAAGCCGGGCTCAAGGATGTGAATACGAAAGATGCAGAGCATGGCGAGGACATACATAACTCTCTGGCTGGCATAAAGCCGCCTCCAGAGGATTACGATAAGCGAGTCACTTACGATAAATGCAAGGAGTGGGAAAATAGCATACTGACTGAATGGAAGGAGGGATTGGCTGTAGAAGAGGATGATCTGCTTCTGGAAATTCGAGAGCAGCGACTGTGGATGTTCGATGGCTATATTAAAATTGCATCCGGGAAGTTTGATGTCATTTACATACACGAAGAAAGCAATTCTGCGTTGTGCTTGGATTACAAGACTTTGTATGGCGATCACACAGAAGCTCCGGGCAACATGCAGCTCCGGGGCGGGGCAGTACTGGCACACCTCAGATATGGCGTGTCCAACGTGACTGTAGGCTTAATTCAACCCAATGCATACCCCGCAGTAAGCACCTGCACCTATATTCTGGATGACCTTCGTAAAGCAGAAAAGGAAAGACGTGATAAGCTACATGCGGCCAGACAGCCGGACGCTCTGAGAATACCCGGCCCAAAACAATGTGCTTTCTGCAAAGCTGCCGGTACAGACCGATGCCCGGAATCCAAGCAAGTTTGCACGGATGTTGCGTTGGTGCAGCAGGACCAGTTGGCAAAACGTGTGACCACAGAGGATATGAACCTTTACTACACTGCGATGCCCATCCTGAAAAGCATGAAGGCACGGGCTGAAGACCAACTTCGGGAAGATCCGCAAAGCATACCTGGTTATTGTATTGGCAAGGGCAGGAAGACAACTACTTACGATGATCCTGTGGCCATTTTTAAGGCTGCTCAGGAGAAAACAGGTATGTCGGATGACGCTTTTATTGCCTGCATGAAACTAGGAAAGACTGCTTTTATGGAAGCCCTGCGTGAACACACAGACCTAAAAGGCAAGGAATTGAACGCACTTTTTAACGAAATCACCTCTGGGTACGTTACTGTGACTCAGGGAGATGGATCACTGGAAAAGGAAAAACTATGATAAATACACACGTTGAAGATGAACCCAAAACCCCCAAACTCCCAATGCTTATGGTTAGTGATAACGGCTGCATTGTACTTATGGAAAGTCAGTCAGGAAATAAAGGCAAAGGGATAGTGCTTTCCTCGGGGAATACGTTTCATACATCTGGATACACTTTAGATTCATGGTCCATGAGTCTGTTTACTCCTTACTATGGCAAAGTAACCATCGAAAACACACTGGAATGAATTGGACTAGCATAGACATTGGCAACCTCATGGGTGTGACCCAATGGTGCGGCGATGTACGCAAGAACACCTACCTTGTAAAGAAAATGGGGGCTAAGGGAAAGTATTACCACGGTGATGAGGTAGTACCCTCCCGTAGGTCCGCCATTCTTAGGATCGTCGCACACAGTCAGTTCGTTGTAATGGAGCGAGGAGTTGGTGACAGGGCAAATGTGGTGAATGCTCAGGCCAAGAGCCGGGGATACATTGAGGCGGTCTGTGATGAGTTCAAGATTCCCACCAGAGAGATTATGCCTGCCGAATGGAGACGTCCTATTAAGGAAATAATGGACGTGTCTTGGCCGCGGAAGGGCGAGGATAAAAAGAAACTGGCACAAGCAATTGTAAAAAAATTGTACAACATCGACGTGTCTGAAGATGAAGCTGACTCCATTCTTATTGGATGGGGCGCATTTAAGCTGGGGTATGTAAGA
>JAYPGZ010000018.1:0-6815 GCA_038127095.1 Candidatus Roizmanbacteria bacterium
CCGGTAAGTTGTAACTGGACTTCATCGGCAATATATTGTTGTTTGCCTGAAAACGCTGCGATATATGCTGAATCATTCATATGAGAAAGGGGAACTGGTGTTTGATTATATTGCTTATTGATATCTTTATTTGGCAAAGGTGTGAAGACAATACCGGTGGGCTGCGTTTTTAAGAAGGTAAGTGCTTGTATTTCTTCTTGCGGAATGAACGAATGTGCGGGAAACTGAGCGAATGTTTTAAAAATATCGACAGTTGAAGGAAGTGTAAGAATTCCTACAAGTAGTGTAATAATAATTCCAATACGCCTAAATTTCTTAAACAGTTCGTACAGCGTTTGTGCGGTAAATATATTTGCCAGGAAAAAAGCGTAGTAACTGAATTGAACCGTGTTCCACCATTGCCCTTTTTGCACAAAAAACATATTCAAAAACATGGCAAAAATAATAGTTGTAGTTACAATAAAATCAAAGCGTGTGAATTTTCTTTTTAGTAACAAAATACCTATATAAATAAGTCCTAGAATCCTTGTACCGAAGTTGAGGACAACAAAAAGTGTGCTGACTTGTAGTTGAAGTAGAAGTAGACGAGGACTGAAATTTCCTGATCCTTCAAGAAAATATTTTGCATTAACTTTGTCGGGCATGTATAAAAGCGAGGGATCTTCAATAGTTGGCCACACAGTGGCCAAAGGCTTAAAGGTCATAATTGCCCCTCCGGTAGTTGGGGCGAAGGGATTGTAAAAAAGTAATACTGAAAGCGCTGCAAGTCCTCCTAATAATCCAAAACGCAACAATAGTGAGTTTAGCTTTCTTTCGTTTATCGACTGTAAAAGGAAATATGTACCAACAATAAATAAGCTAATAACTCCTCCATAAAACTTAAGGGCAATATTAAGCGCGGTGAGTAAACTCAAAAGAACAATCGAACGTTGGTCTTTTTTTTCACTCTTAATTAGAATAAGTATATACAGTAGTACGCACAGAGAAAATGCGAATTGAACATTGGTAAGCGTAAGGAGTGACTGCATTGCAAGTAATGCCCCAGACCCTTCTATTGTTTTACTCTTTAGCAAGGTAATAATATAAGAAAAAGATCCCGAAAAATACATAAAAAAGAGAAGTAGTCCAACAAAAATGCTTGATTCGTGCAGTTTTCGCCCTAGTTTGATTAGTAACGCAGTGAAAATCGCAAACCAGACTAAGGGTAGGATCTTAAAATATGTAATAAGAGCTGGGATCCCCAATGAAGAGAATGCGAAGATTACAATGTCAAGAAAAAAGTTATATCCTGAAAGTTCGGCTCCTGAATATGTTGGAGCAACCAAGGGAATGTTTGTAAACGACGCGGCAACGATTGCTAAGTGCCAAATTGCATCATGTCCATGTGCTCCCCAGAAAAACAGACCGCATAAATTATTAAAACAGTAATTGCTCCCGCTTGGGACAATGGTTATCATGTATGAGACGAACGCAGTAAGGATGAGTAAAAGTAACAACGGGTATTTTTTGATATAATCGATCATATGGCTACTCTTGCAATTATTACGGTGGTTTATATGAATTATACGGTACTCAACGACTTCATGGAGAGCATTCGCAAGCAAAAAGATATGGAGTGCAAATTGTATGTAGTTGATTTAACTGAAGAGCCAAATAATGAATTCCTGAAACAAGTTCAACATGAAATGGATACGAACGGAACTTGTTCGGTACAATGCCTGCATTCTGCAAATAAAGGATATGCACATGGAGTAAATGTGGGTCTTCAGAAAGCCATTGAAGATGGGTGTGAGGCATTTTGTGTAATGAATAGCGATACGTATTTTGATGATAACTTTGTCACGTCAATAAAGTCGTTCCTTTCAACTCATCCGAAAACAATTGGTGGAGGAAAAATATACTATGCAAAAGGCTTTGAATATCACAAGGAAAAATATTCAAAACATGACATAGGAAATGTACTATGGTTTGCCGGAGGAAAAACTGATTGGGGAAATGTAATTACATCGCATCGAGGAGTAGATGAAATTGATAAAGGGCAATATGATACAGCAGAAGAAGTAGATTTTTTAACTGGGTGTTTAATGTTTTTTGATAAAAAAGCTTTGGATGCCGTTGGTTTTTGGGATGAATCGTACTTTTTGTACTATGAAGATGCTGACTGGTGTGTTCGGGCGCAAAAAGCGGGAATCCGACTTATGTATGTTCCTAGTGTTACTTTGTGGCATAAAAATGCGCAGTCAACCGATGGGGCAGGTTCATCGCTACATACAAAATATCAAGATAAAAATCGGATTAAATTTGGTCTTGCGTATGCTCCGTTTCGAACTAAGCTACATTTAATAAAAAATTTACTCTGGCACTAGTAATGTTTGTCCAGGCTCGAGTTCAAATGTGCCAGGTTTTTTAAACGCATTAAATGGATAGTTCACAATATTCATAGGGTCGACTTTGTATTTATCAGCTATGGAATATATGGTTTCGCCTGCAACTACGGTATGTAGGTAGCCAGATGTGGGTAGGATTGTCAGTTTAGTCCCCGATTCAACTTCTGATCCTTCAGGCAGTTCGTTAGTTCTTCGAATAGTGGCTTGTGAAATGGCAAATGCCTTTGAAATAGCATCGATTGTGTCGCCATTTTGAGTGGTATAAAAAATTACTTCAGAACGTGGACGTATTGCTGTAGGAATTACATGTTTAATAACAGGGGCATCTTGAGTAGGTGCTGTTGGCTTATTAGTTGTTTTTCCTGCGAAATATACAAATGTAGTTACGAGAAGTAAGATGAGAAAATACGGAGTATAATCTGTACCTCCACCGCCTGAATCATGAGAACCGTGACTAGCCATACACTATTGTACGCCTTTTTTTTAATAGATAATAAGCGAGATTGGCAATAAAAAAGATCATGATAATTGCATGTTTTTGAGTAATGGTTGTGGCTGTCCAATCGCCAAATCTAATATACGGGTAATATGCAAACACAAGGCCGGTGAAAAATAGAGAAAACTTTTGTATTAATTCTTTATAAAACGGAATAAATATGAATACGTTTAAAAAATACCACGGTTGGATTTCAGATGTATATGAGACGTACAGAATAAGCAACATTGTTGAAGCAAAAGAAATCATTACTTGACGTTCTTTAAAAACTTTGTTTGTAGTGGGAATTGCGAGTAAAAGAAGAGGAGCAGTGAAATATTTTATTCCTGCAGAAAGAGTAAGCATGATTGCGGATTTTTTTGGAACATTCTTGAGAAAATAGTAGACTCCGATGATTCCAAACGAAACTGCGATCAGATCATTATGGGAATTGATTAATCCTTCGATAATAATGAGCGGTTGAGTTGCAAAGAAAACTGCGCTTTTTTTATCAATTTTATTTAGGTAGTAAACTCCAAGAAAATAAAAAACTGCAAACATGCCTTTGAAGAACCACATATTTAAAATGAATTTTCCAAAAGCTAGAAATGAGGGAATGAGGGTAATGGGTAAGAAAGTTGGTCCATACGGATATTCTCGTATTGTCCAGTGCATGAAACGAATCCAGGGATCGGTTGGGAAATCGATCGCTTTATGAAGATATGGATTCTGATGATAGAAAGTAAGGATCTTTGCATCAAAAAGGTAATTAAAAAAATCATGTGACAGGAATGGGTAACTTACTAAGGAGATCAGTGCTGCTCCCAAGGCAAGTCTTAGGATGTTGATCCGCTTGAATTCTTTTGTTGCAAAGTAGTTAAATACTCCCAGTCCGATGATCAGTAATACGAAATACACCGATGAACTTTCTCGTTGATGATATCCAAGTTGCACCATTGAATTTCTGAAATTTGTCCAGAGAGGATGTGAAATTAGCGTGATATTTGGGTCAATCAGCGCGTATGAGTACAAACTTACGAGCGATGTCAGTATGAGAAAAATAGGTATCATATTATCGGGTTACAATTACAAACGAATCGTTTTCT
This sequence comes from Candidatus Roizmanbacteria bacterium, assembly GCA_038127095.1. Taxonomy (GTDB): domain Bacteria; phylum Patescibacteriota; class Microgenomatia; order UBA1406; family HO2-37-13b; genus 2-01-FULL-39-24. Next base: position 3,969 of record JAYPGZ010000018.1, read on the forward strand.
TTAATAATTTTATACGGAATTTTTTCTGCATCTAAATTGCTCGTTGCCCATTTACGTGTAATGACTGCAAAATTTTGAGCGTCAGACTTGAAAAAAGAAACAAGTGTTTCATTATCGATGATAAATCCATAATAGCGTAACTCGCGAATGGGGTATATAACTCTGTCGGCGTAATATGCTGCCATTGGCAAAAAATCGTCGTCTAAAAAGACTTTTTGTGAAAGATTGTGCGACAATTTTGCTATTGCAACATCGTCGGGCACGTATGTAGTGGGCTGAATTACTTCAGGAATAAATGTTTTGATCTGCAAGTATGCTACAAACATAAATGCTATAAAATAGGCCATGGCACGAAGTCGAAGAGAGGGAATAAATGTAAGAGCCGCTACTTTCTTTGTTAGATTTTTTGATAGCCTAAAACCATAAGGATACCATCCATGTGCGGTTATGAGTGCGATTGGTAGGTACACGGGAATTAAATGCCAGATTTGTGTTTTGTCAGTGGTTAAAAATGGATATAAAACGAGTGCATTCCAAAAAAGTAAAAATGCAACGGGTTTTTTTAAAAAATCGAGTCGAATAAAGATAATTCCAAGTGCTCCAAGCCAAAGGTAATACCATTTGCGAATTCCCATATGTAAATAAAACAGCGGCTGAGTAGCGTTGAGTTGAAAATATGAAGAGAGTGTTTTGTTGCGTGTTCCAATGTCGACAAAGTGGTGCTGGATAAAATCATGATAGGTAAGCCAGTGGATTACATACCAGGGTAAAATGATTATGGCTGCGCATAAGGCCCCCAGTGCATAGTAGCGCATATTGGTCAATTTGCGTTCTTGCACGATCTTCATAAGATGATTGCTTATTGCAAATAAAACAAGTGCAATTGCCGATGCGCCAACGAGCGTTTTGGTCATGACAAGTAGGGCGAAGCTTATCATGGTTGGCACAAACCAACGAATATCGCCACGTGAGCGTATGGCTGTATATACAGTTGATAAATAAAAGAATACAAAAGGTGAATCAAGATTACCTGACCGTACCCGAAGCACGAACCACACGCATGTTCCTAAAATGGTAGCCGCAACAAAAGCTTGCGCTTTGCTTTTAAACAACTGCAGACTTATCCAATATGTTAATGCAATAGATCCTATTCCAAATAGAACGCTCGGTAATCGAGTTGAAAACTCTGAAATTCCAAATAGTTTGTATGATAAAGCCATAAACCAAAACCCAGCAGGAGGATGGTCGTAAAAAGGAAGAGAGTTGAAATGCATTCGTAAAAAGTCGCCTCGTGCAAGCATATCACGGGCAATAACACCATACCATGCCTCATCCCAGGAAGAAAGCGTGCTATAATTTACATGGAAGAAAAAAAGTATGCTAAAGAAGACTAAAAGTACGTATAATCCTATATTATCCCTTATATGAATAGTAAAAGACTTCATGGTTTTAAAGGGTGGTTGCCATACATAATAGTATTCCTTCTTTTCGTTTATTTTAGAGCAAAACCAATCTATTATCAAACGGTACCATATACCTATGATCAAGGGAGAGATTTTTTAAAGGCTGAAGAAATTATTCGTTTTAAAAACCCCACATTTATCGGGCCAACAACGGGAATTGCTGGAGTAAATCATGGGGTATGGTGGTATTACTTCTTGGCAGGAAATTATGCAGCGTTTGGAGGAAATCCAAGTGGGTTTTATTGGGGAGTGTTAATAATGGCACTTATTTCTACGATTTTATTCACTGCTTTTTTGAAAAGGGAATTCGGAAACCATATCGCCTTTCTTTTCTTGTTAATCGTAACGGTGTCGCCGTATTTTGTGGGAATCTCTATATTTGCCGGAAATAATATTCTAGCCCCACCGTTTGTACTCCTCTTTATTTATAGTGCCTATGAATTGTTTAAGACTGGGAAAAACAAGTTTGTATTTTTCACCGCTCTTTCTTTGAGCCTAATTTTTGAGTCAGAAATGCCATTTGGCATATTTATTATTCCTTCATTTTTTGTAGCGAGTTTATTGTTTGGAGAATTGAGAAAGTTGTATCTTAGTCGAAATTCACTCCTCGTGCTACTTTCAGGTTTTATAGTGCCCTTTACTTTCAGAATTCTTTTCGAAATCAAGCATAATTTTTCACAAATAAAAGGGATTATTACGTTCTTTAATAATCCATCCGCGACAAATGCACAGAGTTTTAAAGGAATCATTCATGAACGAGCTATATTATTTTTGAGTTATTTTAAAGAGATTTTTTACGAGAATAATAATCTACTTGTTTTTGCAGTCATATTGTTGATGTTATCAATCTTGATTTGCCGATTTAAAACTCTTTCTTCATTCAATCAAAAAATATTTAGATTCTTTATGAGTATGATTGCGCTTATCTTTATGTTCTCACTTGTATATCGAAATAATTTTTTCTGGGACTATTACTTGGAAGGAATTCAATATTTGCTTCTTTTCCCGATGCTGATACTTTTATACAGTATTAAAGAGTCTAAGAAATTCATTATTGGAATTCTTATCTTTTATTTAGTGCTTGTAGGAGCAAAAACTCATTATGAATTGAATAACCATGCAGTGCCAGCGGTAGGTCTGCGCGCTGATATTGCAACAATTAAGCAAGTGCAGTCAGTAGTGGGAAAAGAAGATTTTTGTGCACGCATATATACTCCCCCCGTAGTTCCACATACGTACAATTATTTATTTCATTTTTACAATTTAAGCGGGTACAAAGTTCCACTGGACAATCCGGTAAATAATACCTGTATAGTTATGATAGATCCTGATACGTACGAATTTAGAATTGAAGAATGGAGAAAGAATAATATTCAAGAGGATT
>JAYPGZ010000018.1:6825-7429 GCA_038127095.1 Candidatus Roizmanbacteria bacterium
TATGTCGAATAAAGTGAAAATCGAAGTATGGACAAAAAAATAACTGTATTAATTCAAGCATATAACGAGCAAGAGGAAATTGTGGAATGTATAAAAAGCGCTCGATTACTCTCTGATACGATTATAGTGGTAGATACTGAGAGTACTGATAAGACGGCGGATTTGGCAAGAAAGAACGGGGCAGAAGTATTTTCCTTTCCTTTTGCACGTTACGTAGAACCTGCAAGAAATTTTGGAGTTGAAAAAGTAAAAACAGAATGGGTGTTTTTGTTGGATGTGGATGAACGGATAACAGAAAAGTTGGCGGAGGAGATAATTGAGACCCTTCTTCGCCAGCCGGCGGATCAGGGTGACGCGGGTAGTCCTCAAAGAACCATAACGCATTATAAATTAAGGCGTAGAAATATTTTTGCGGGAAAAAAATGGCTGCAGCATGGTGGATGGAATTCGGCAACCGATTATCAGACAAGATTAATTAAAAAAAGCGCATTTAAAGAGTGGCCACAAGCGATTCATTCAACTCCTATTATTGAAGGCGAAGCGGGACTGCTCAAAGAGCCATTGCTTCATTATTTCCACAAGAATTTAGAAACGATGGTTGCAA
>JAYPGZ010000019.1:0-1387 GCA_038127095.1 Candidatus Roizmanbacteria bacterium
GAAGTCTTCCCTGCTGTTCAAGTCTTTTTAAAACACTTTTCGGTACATGATCTTCAGGATACCGGAAAACTTTAATTGGACCAACATTCAAACATAAATCCATTCCGCGCTTCAAAATGCCGTCAATCCACGGAGCGTATTGTGATAAATCTACCTTTCCGTCTTTGTCGACGCTATGGTTCCATCGAAGTCCAAATCGAACATCTTTTATACCAAGTTCTTGCAGATAATCTAATACATAATCAGGGGAGTCGTGTATGCCAAGCCAATCAAGTTGTTCGGGTGAAAGCGAGCATCCTAATCGGATATTTTTAAGCTCACTTTTATGTTCTTCTATAAACTGCACATTTTCTGCGCTAGCAGTTTCCCAATCGTCTTTTAGCTGAAATACGGGCTGTAGAATCTGACTGCTTGTCTCATGCAATATATTTCTTGCGCCGCCTACAAAAAGACCAGCTCCGAAAGCTCCTGCACGTTTTAAAAACGTGCGTCGGGTTATTGGGTCTATCGATTTAGGAGCTTGAGAAGGTTGTGTTTCATCGACCATAGCTGGCGGAGCATGTTGGTCTGGTACCCCAGCGTCCTTATAGCTCTGTCTCATTTTATCACAATGGCGAGGCTAAATGAGACATATGGGACACTATAAAAAAGGGTGTCTCATTTTCCTCTTGACAAATTAGCATACTACATGCTAGACTGCTAATATACACATTGTTAGGAGTTTCTTAAGTAAATGAAGGGAGGTGAGAAACTATGGCAATCATACGCTTTGATCCTTTTATTCAAATGCAAAGACAGTTCTTTCAACCGTTGCTTGAGGATAACGAATGGCCTCAACTTACTATGACAGAAGGTCTAAATGTCTATGAGGATGAAGGAAATGTAATAGTCGAAGCATCGGTTCCTGGGATCCCAGAAGATAAATTGGAGATTACCTACGAGGAGGGAGTTTTGCATATTAAAGGTCGATCTGAAGAAAAAGAAGAGGAGAAGAACAAGAATAGAATTGTTCATAAGATGCAACGAGTCTCATCGTTTGAGTACAGCACATATCTTCCTCGCCCAGTTGATGATGTCAACATGGAAGCATCGGTAAAAAACGGTGTTTTAATTGTTAGGGCTCCAATTGCTGAAGCTGCCAAAGCAAAGCGGATCCCTATCAAAACAAGTGCTAAGTAAGATGATGGACTCTGCTCCTAAAAGCCCTCCTCGATAGGAGGGCTTTTGTTTTAACTTGATAGTTATTTCTTATTGCTAGGGTCTGAACTTTTACAAGTCTCCGTATATTAGGCTGTCTTTAGTAATTCTTCAAGCCTCTTCCTATTATGCTCAACCTCTGGCCCTCTGCCTTTCTTTACATTATGTGCTAAATGTCCAAGTCCTAGAA
>JAYPGZ010000019.1:1397-2509 GCA_038127095.1 Candidatus Roizmanbacteria bacterium
CCCCCCCCCACCCAAACCCCACCCGCTCCGCTCAACGCCCACCCCCTACAACCATCGCATACTTTCTAACCGCCTCTACCCTTGATGCTAATCGCACATCTCCATATCCTTCAAGAATTGGAGCGAGTGGAATATTTGGACCAATCAGAGAAATAAAAGCAAAATCATGAATTGGAACGGCTCCCTTGCAATCACCGAAATCAATGATGCCAGTAATCTGCAAATCATCCCCAACATATATATGCTCTGGCATAAAGTCTCCATGGTTGAGAACAAGAGGGAGTGCTGCAACTCTGTCGTCTGCCCTTTCAGATCGTGCAAGAATGTCTTCGATCTGCTCGCGTTGCATACCACCCTGAATGGATAATTCCATTTCTCCTCTACGCCCGTCGACCATGCTTTTCATAAGAGCCTGCCAGTTAGGAAATGACCATGTACCATCTTCGTTACGCCGATATGCACCTGAGACAGTTGTTGTGTGGATTTTTCTCAAAATCCTTCCCGCTTCTCGGAGTACGCCTTCAAACTGATCTTGAGATATATCCCCACGCCTTGACTGGAGTGGTACACCATTTACAACAGATTGCACCATGACATCTGTCAGTTGACTATCAATATCCATGCTATCTAGGAGCAGGACATCAGCTACAGGGACATCATGAGTTCGAGCTTGCTCCATAGCCCATGCTTCTTGAGAATAGGCTATTCTGCCTTCACGTTTGATTTTCACAATGTAGCGCTTCCCATCTTGAGTATTAACAAAGTAAACCTCACTGTCATACCCAGCCTGAATTTTTGTTCGTTGGATCGCTTCTTGACCAGTTGCCTTTTTAACAAGATCATATACCACACTTTCAGGTGTATTAAATGCTGCATGGAGAGCTTCCAAAGAATCCGTTGTTTTCATGCTCAGATTGTAGCATAGGTGAAGCTGCTATACTTGATTTATGATAAGGCTAAGGGAAATATCTGAAGATGAAGTGATCGTGCTTTTTTTACAGTCAGAAATCTCTTCAAAAAGATGGGGTGAGAGGCTGAGGGGACTGTTGGAAAAGGATAATAAAACTGAAGCGGTTATTCTGGCTCCTAATTTCAAGAGCTCTGAAGAAAAT
>JAYPGZ010000019.1:2519-6457 GCA_038127095.1 Candidatus Roizmanbacteria bacterium
GGTATGAACAAAGACTTGTTTGAAGATTTTCCATCTGATATGCAATGGTATCGCTATTCACTTACAAGAGATGAACTTGGCAAAATTAAATATATTGACTATAGCTATTGGAACAAACTTTCTGATGGAACCCGACTTCCAAGAGTAGCAGCTGAAAATGTGAAAAACGGTGTTGTTGTTTTTGACCAACCAAATGAGAATTTCATTGAAGCGTCGAAAGCATTTAAGGCGGGCAAAGAGTTTCCTACAGTCATTCTTGTTGGGCAAGATGAAAACAGCGATTTGGTTATTTTGGAAGGACATCTAAGAATGACTGCATACTATTTAGCACCCGAGACAATTCCAGAAGAGCTTGAAATTGTTATCGGTTTTTCAAAAAATACTACAGACTGGGGTTTGTACTAAAATAAGTCCGAACTTGATTCAGTCTCTGGAGCCTTGGGGTATTGTGAGGGATCATATGAATTTGTATGATCGTTCTTCATGAGATGCTGTGTTAAGTAAGTATTTTACTAAATCAGTAATGTGAAGTCTGATTTGATACAATTGCCTTGATGCGGTAGCCGAGACGGATTCAGGCGCTTGCCTGCAAAGCAAGAGACGTAGGTTCAATTCCTACCCGCATCTCATGAAAACACAAGATTACATTTTATCTCAACTTGAGCTACTCAAGAGTCCTTTTTTGTCTGAAACTAAGCCTAAAGATGATATTGAGTTGGTACAAGCTATCTTTACTACCCTCATGTCAAAGAAATTCAGAAAGTATTCTGTCCCAGAAGAGAATCAGAAAATTATCAAGTCTGCACTGAAACAAAATATTGCAAACAAAGAACCAATTCAAATAACATGGCCATTTGGAGGCTATAAGTTGTGGCGGTTGGAGGAGACACCTGAAGTAGATTGGGCAGAACTATTTACCATGATTCATATTGCTAAATGGCTTAGACCTGTCTGTGCAATGTACCCCAAGGGGGTTAAGCTTACATTTTGGTTTGACGAAGTCGTCATTAGCCAAATGAATAATCTTCCTCAGAGTGATCTCGATGCCTATAGGAAGAGTTTTAATGACTTGCTTGAGTTTATTGAGCCTTGGTTACCATCAAACCTAAAATTTGAAACGTTTCTCGAACGGTCACAATATGAAAACAACGAAGCTTTTCAAGAAGGATTGAAAATTGAAATGGAAAAATTAAAACAAGCTAGAGAAGCTAACCCAGAGCCACTGTCAGAAGATGCCATCCGCTCTATTGAGATGAACGTAAAGTTAACACCTGAACAGGCTAAAGACCCTCTATGGAGAGAGAAAATAGATCTCATGCACTACGCATACTATAACCTCCAAGAGAAACAAGACAGTGTGAGACCAGCTTATACCAATACAAACATAACCGCCTTTGCAACTTTTTTTGAGCCTAATGTCATTCCAATTGGGACTACTAAAACTTCAATTGTGCGTTTCTGGGTAGGAGTCGGTGCATTAAAAAGACGAGGTGATAGTTTTATTGAAACTATCCTGTCACCATCGCAAATAGAAAAAACAAAAGCGGAATGGACTCCTGTTGAAATCAAGGGCCTTAACGGTAAGAATTTCAAAAAAATCCGAGTAATATAACTCTTTGCTATATTCCGACATAAACCAATCTGGGTTTAGAACTTCACCAATGATGGTTACAATCTTCCGAAGATACTCAGCGTATTGATAATGTTTGATGAGAGTTTAAGCATATACTGAGTACAGTACAAATACTTGCTTCTAGCGCTGTTATTGAGGAGTAATCCTTAATAACATCCTCGTCAGCTTATTGAGGAACAATATGATTACAACTCAATCGTTTTTCCATCACTCCCAGCAATGGTCATTCTTACTTTCGATTCTTTCTTCGGGTATTTTTTAAGAAATTCTTCATTTTCTTCGACAAGATAAACGGTGTAATAAATCTGTCCTTGTTCATTTCTCAGCTCTCGGCCTTTTAATAATCCTTCTCTTTTCAATTTACCCCTCGTTGCAGGATGAACTCCGTAGTTTGATTGTATTTCCCAGTCTTTAAAGAAATCTCTCTTTTTTCTTGAACTGAGGTTTAAAACAGGTATAACTCCATTTTGTATATTAGTCCAGCAATTTCTACACCTTAATCCATCTGCCCGCCACCATATATCTTTCCCGTATGCACCATGTCCACAAATACCACACGTATATGGACCTTGCCCATCATCAAGAAAAAATCCTTCAGGTTCTTTTTCAAGTCTCCTTTTTCGGGTATTTTCCACTCCCTCGAATTTTCCAGACATTTTTGCCAATTGCACGAGATTGTTACTCATGTATTTAGCTTTTTTCTCTGGATCGATTTTGGAAAGCTTTACTTCCTTTTTTGCTCCCGATAGTTCGAGCAAATCTTCTTCTTGTTCATATGCTTTGAGAGTTCCTGAAAGATAGCCAAGACGATAATGTATACCGTTACTCATTAATCTCCAGTTTGTGTCTTCAAGCGTATCTTTGAGGAGTTTCTTAAGAGTTGCTTCACTTACATTGGGGTTGCGTGTTGAATTGGCATCTAAAACACTAAAAGGAATCATCACAAATCTTCCCATGTCAGGTTTATCTAGTGTGAGCTTGACGTATTTCTCCTTTTTCAGCTTGTCGGACAAAAGCTTTTCAAGTTGGAGCACATTCAATATTTTAAGATTAACTGCAATCTGATAGGTCTTGTCGTTATACTTCTGTATTTCTTTTTCGTATACCTCGTGTGCGACCTCCATTGCTTCTAGCAGTTCAATATGTTTTTTCCCTTCGATATCATCTAAACAATACTCAGTCCGATATTCTTCAAGAAGTTTTTTATTCTCTTTATTTTTTTGTTTTTGCTCTTCCTGCCATTTCTTATGTTCTTCATCACTTTTGGCAAGATCAAAAATATCCTTCTTTGAGTAGTCGCAGTGTTTGCATGTATATTGCGTCGCAATAATCTTCCCCTTTCTACTACCGGTAACATCCAATTCCCTTTTACATTTCGGACAAAGATCGGGTTTTGAAACACGTATTTCGCCATTATCATATACCCATTGTTGTTTCGTACAAACTACACATTTGAAAAGAAACATCATCCGCATAATTGGACCATCATGGGTATAGTCGAGATGCTTCGAGATATTAAACTGCATCGATCCGTTACAGAGAGGACATAATATATTTTCTGGAGTTTGTGTATAGTCCTGTTTATCTTGCCTCAACCTATCGTCTTCCATCCATTTTTGGATGGTTTCTTGTTTCTGCTCATATCTTTTTCCCTTAATGATAAGCAAATATCGGTGAAGCATCTGATTTGCACTTCGTAGCTTCTTTTCCTCAGACATATCCTTGAGTTCTTTGCTTGATCGGCTTTTGTCGTATATCTCTTGAAACATTTTGACTGCATTAAGACATTCTTCTATGGTGTGAAGATCATAGCGGTCGATGTAGTGCTGTTCCTTTTTTAAATAGTTCACGACCTCATTTTACTATCGTGTACTAAGCATCGCCACAGGACCTGAAAAAGATGGGTGATTATAAAATTGATCATCCGGACATTTTGATTCGGGTACATGTATAAAACGGTAAATAAACTCTTGTCGTTTCTCAGCGATTTCAATTTTTTCCTCGAGCGTATCTGCGAGTTTGCTTTGCTTGGTTATTGCATCAGTTAGTTCTTGTACATTCTTCTCAGTTGGGTTCTTTAAATACTGCACCATCAAGAAATTACTAATGTAGTCTATTTCATATTTTTCGTATTGTGTAAGCATTACACCTTTAAGATCTTTGTGTGTGAAGAAGTTAAAATCCCAACTATTAAGAAATGTCTTTTGTTTTGTTATCCAGGGCCCTGTCACATCAGCGGTTTTTTGATAATACGGGATTAATGATTTTGACATTTGCAATACTTTTTCTTTGTCAGTCAAAATGG
>JAYPGZ010000019.1:6473-7097 GCA_038127095.1 Candidatus Roizmanbacteria bacterium
CTTTGGCTTGTTTTTACTGAATGACTGGATCAACGACAAGGCATCTCTCCTCTGCTAACGCTGAACCTTTATTAACGACGTGCTGATAAAGTTGTATATGTATGAAGACATAAATGGTACTAAGTATGATAGTCGTAATGAAGAGCTTTACTATTACTCGTTTTTTACTTTTTTTCATAAAGTGACGTTTTGCTATACCATCAATTAACAATTCTTCGCGATTTTAAATCTGACTTTAAAGCTACTCGAGGAAGTGACCCATTTTGTGGTCCGACGAAACCCTCAAGTTCAAGCTCGTCCAGTAATCGGGCAGCCATTGCATAGCCAATTTGCAATTCCCTTTGCATCATTGCAGTGGACAGTTTATTCTCGAAAAGACCCAATGCTTTTGCTTTTTCATAGAGTGTTTTTTCATTCCCTATCATCTCCTCAATAAATACGGTAACCTTATCAACAAAATCATCTAAATGATTGAAATCCTTAAAAACAGTTTTTGTTACACCTCTTTTTTTCGCTTCCTTGTTGTATGAAGGTATCGAAGATATTCCTATTATTTTTTCAGGGCCAATACCTTCAATGTCAAGTTCATGGAAAGAGCCTCCAGCAGCACAGTCTCTATCGAGT
>JAYPGZ010000020.1:0-5884 GCA_038127095.1 Candidatus Roizmanbacteria bacterium
GCTGTGAATTCTAATAACACCGCAATGATGAGAATGATGGGAATGAATACGCAGGGCAATTCCATGGTTAAAGATGTTTCAGAGAAAGGACACGGCATGGGCATGGGTTCAAGCATGGACGAAATGATGGATTCAATGCGCGGAACTAACGGTGGTGATTTTGACAAAGCTTTTATTGAAGCTATGATTCCTCATCATCAGGGAGCAATAGAGATGGCAAAAGAAGCTCAAAATAAAGCATCTCACGATGAAATTAAAAAAATGGCCGAAGATATTATTTCTGCACAAACAGCAGAGATTAATATGATGAGACAGTGGCAGAAAGAATGGGGGTATTAATTATGGCAATCGACAAAATAATTGTCTTACTTTTTAGTGTACTTGGAGTAGTATCTACCTATTGGTTTTTTTTACTTAAAAAAGATTCTGAGGTTGTCGTTAATGATTCTGTCCAAATCATTGTCGATGGAGGATACACTCCAAGTACTATTTCTATTCAAAAAAATAAATCAACCGCAATCACTTTTTTGAGAAAAGATGCATCGAGCTGTTTAGATGAAGTCGTTCTTTCAGATTTCAAAATACGAAAATATTTACCGCTTAATAAAAAAGTTGTCATACATCTTGTACCAAAACACACCGGTGAGTTTCCGTTCACCTGTGGCATGAATATGTTTCATGGAAAAATAATCGTTGTTTAATATATGTCAGAAATAAAAAAAACATTTCCAATTAAAGGTATGCACTGCGCTTCGTGCGTGCGTGTTATTGAACGAGCATTATCAAAAACACCAGGCATCAGCAATGCGGTTGTAAATTTAGCAACTGAAAAAGCAACGATAACATATGATCCAAACGAGTGTCGCGAGGAGCACATTGAATCAGCTGTTTCACGAGTTGGTTATTCTATTAACACAAAATTAACTACACAGCTTCCCGACGAAGAGAAGATTGAAAAAGCACAAATACTTTCGGCATTAAAACGTAAAGTTTCAATCAGCTTAGTGCTTGGGGGACTCATTTTATGGGGAAGTTTCCCGGGACTTATGGAAACAGCTCCCCTTTTCCTAAAAAATTATTGGGTTCAGTTTCTTCTTGCGACTCCAGTCCAATTTTGGGCAGGTTTGGAATTTTACCGAGCTGCTATTCCAGCGTTACGACATCGAACCGCCAACATGGATACGCTTGTGGCAATTGGCACTACCGTTGCATATTTTTACTCCGTCTTTGTAACCATGTTTCCATCAATGGTGATGGATATAAACATGGAAGTAATGCCATATTTTGACGTATCAACCATTGTTATAGGTTTAATATTATTAGGGAGATATTTTGAAGCACGTGCAAAAGATCAAACTTCTGACGCAATTAAAAAACTTATTGGTCTTCAAGCAAAAACAGCTCGAGTAGTACGAAACGGTCAAGAGTTTGACATTCCCATTGAAGAAGTTGTCATAGGCGATGTAATTCGTGTTAGACCAGGCGAAAAAGTGCCCGTTGATGGAATAATCCTTCAAGGAGAATCATCGGTTGACGAATCAATGATAACAGGAGAAAGCATTCCGGTCGACAAAACAAAAAGTGATATGGTTATTGGCGCAACAGTCAATAAAACTGGGACATTTACGTATAAAGCAATGAAGATTGGTCACGATACCATGCTCGCTCAAATTATCACTTTAGTCCAAGAAGCTCAAGGCAGCAAAGCGCCAATCCAGCGCGTTGCCGACAGTATTTCTGCATATTTTGTTCCTATTGTAATCATGCTAGCGTTTATCACATTTGGAGTTTGGTACGTAGTTGGTCCTGATCCGATTTTTTTACATGCAATGCTAAATACTGTTGCGGTACTTATTATTGCATGCCCTTGTGCCATGGGACTTGCTACTCCTACCGCAATTATGGTTGGAACTGGTAAAGGCGCCGCACATGGAATCCTCATACGCGACGCACAAAGCCTTGAAATTGCTCATAAAATAAATACCGTTATTTTTGACAAAACCGGCACTTTAACCAATGGGCAACCAGAAGTAACAGACATCCAGTCGTTATCGACGCTTTCTTCAAACCAGTTATTGGGCTATGCTGCATCAATTGAAAAGAATTCAGAACATTCACTAGCATACGCCATTCTAAAAAAGGCCGAAAATGAGAATGTTACTTTACAACAAGTTTCAAAGTTCAAAGCAATTTCGGGCCACGGAGTTGAAGGATATATCGAAAAGAAACACATTATTCTTGGCAATAAACGATTAATGACAACAATGAAAATAGCGCTTTCTCAAATTAATTCAACAATGTCCAAACTTGAAAGCGAAGGAAAAACTGTTATGATTGTTGCCGTCGATAAAAAAATTGTTGGTCTTATTGCGGTTGCCGATACTATTAAAGAAACTGCTCGAGAAGGAGTAGAAGCGTTACAAAAATTAGGAATAGATGTGATTATGATTACCGGCGATAATCAGCAAACAGCCCGGGCGATTGCAAACAAAGTAGGAATCGCTCATATTTTGTCGGAAGTACTACCACACCAAAAAGAAGCTGAAGTACGCGCCCTTCAGGCAACCGGCAAGAAAGTCGCAATGGTTGGCGATGGAATTAACGATGCCCCTGCACTTGCTGCTGCTGATGTTGGAATTGCAATGGGAACAGGCACAGACGTAGCAATAGAAGCCGCAGACATAACACTCATCAATAAAGACTTGCGTACGGTGGCAAGCGCCATTATTCTATCACGCAAAACAATGAAAACAATTAAACTAAATCTATTTTGGGCCTTTGGGTACAATGTCTTACTTATCCCTGTTGCTATGGGAGTTTTGTATCCATTTTTCAACATACTACTCAATCCAATACTCGCATCTTTTGCAATGGCATCAAGCTCAATATCAGTTGTTACTAATTCACTCTTGCTAAAACGAGCTAAAATATAATTATGAATCTTTGGGTAATATTTATTACTGGCCTAACAGTTGGAGGTCTCACCTGTCTTGCTGTTCAAGGAGGATTGCTCGCTTCGGTTATTACCGCACGCGAAGAAGAAGAAATTGAAAAAGGGGTCAATACAAAAAATCCCTTTTTACCAACTCTCGCATTTGTCATTTCAAAACTAATAGCATATACGATTCTTGGAGCATTACTCGGTGCTTTTGGTAGTGCAATTTCTATTAATGAGACAGTTCAAACAACCATGCAATTTGCCGCAGGAATATACATGGTATTAATTGCACTTGATCTACTTCAAGTACATCCTATATTCAAATACGCAGTCATCCAACCGCCTCGATTTTTGTTAAGAAAAGTAAAGAATCAGTCGAAAAGCAAAACACTCTTTGCTCCAGCACTTTTGGGAGCATTTACCATCTTTATACCGTGTGGAACCACCCTTGCAATGGAAGCGCTTGCAATTAGTTCAGCCAATATGTTTTCAGGTGCGGCTATAATGGCAGTCTTTGTACTAGGAACCACTCCTCTGTTTTTTGGAGTTGGGTGGCTTACAAGCGTATTAGGCGACTCATTCAGACATAAATTCATTAAAATTGCAGCAGTGGCAGTATTGTATTTAGGCATCATGTCGATAAATGGAGCGCTTACTGTTTTTGGATCGCCTATTACATTGCAATCGATTTTCTCAACAACTACTCAAAGTCAAAAACAAGCTAGTCAGAATATTCAAATATTTATAACTCCGCATGGATATTCTCCTCGCAACTTTACCATTAAAAAAGGTGTTCCGGTACAAATCACCCTGATCAGCAAAGATACATATAGCTGTGCTTCGGCATTTCGAATTCCTTCTTTAGGCGTGAGTATAAATTTAAAACCCTCCGACAAGCAAACAATTACATTTACACCGCAGCATGAAGGCGTCATTCCATTTACCTGTTCCATGGGAATGTATAGCGGAGCAATCACTGTTTTATGAGCCCAACAAAAAAAGTCACCCTTTCAATTAACGGCATGCACTGTGCAAGTTGTGCAATGAATATAGATTTTGATCTTGAAGACATTCCTGGAATTCTTGAGTCAAAAACCCACTATGCTCAACAAAAGGCAGAAGTCACATTCGATGATCAAAAAGTTACAGTAGAACAAATTTGTGATCAAATAAGTAAAACTGGATATAGCGCTGTTGTTGCAAAATAATAATAAATAAAATAAAATTCATACAATGTCCGCTCATACGATTTCCAAGCAAGAAGCATACGAATTCCTAAGCAAAATTCCGCTAGCAGTTTTTGGAACCGTTTCAGACAACAACACTCCTCATTTAACAACGGTATTTTACATCGTCGACAAAGACCTTAACTTCTACTTTATTTCCCGTTCAGAAACTGCAAAGATTCATAATATAAACCGTGGTTCAAAAGTGTCTATTGTTGTAAGCGACCGACGTTCATTTGTAACGGTAGAAGCTCAGGGACACGCTGTACAACTTACAGGAATAGACAAATTTAAAACGATTTTCAAAATGTTTACCGATGTGTATTCCAAACAAGATATTATTGAAGAAGGCAAGTTATTTAACTGGGCTCCTCCGGTTGCGAGTATGGAAAATGGAGACATTGTTATTTACGAAGTAAAACCTGATTGGATTCGATATATTGACTACAAAAACAATTCTCCATTTGACAAAGACGCAATGCAGGAAGTATTGATATAGTTTTTTTGAATTACTCTTTAGTCAAGCATCGTGTAGCCAAGCCTTCTATATATTCAAGAAATGACGACGCTCCTTCAACGAGGCCTGCTGTAATTGTAAAAAGTCGTATACGAACTGATATAAGTATCTTGACAGCAATGCTTAAACAACGCCTGGCGATCAATGAGTGGATTCTGTCTAGAATACATAGACGTTGTTTCGATAAAACCTATTACAACAGTCCATAATGTGATATACTATGCCATGAGCAGTAATGAATTAGATCCATCTATATTCGCAAATGGACATGTAGAATATACACCCCCTCCAACTACTACAAAAGAGCCAGTTACATCTATGCGTTTAGCTATAGAAGATTTTTTAGCTTATGAGGCACAAAAGTCTGACCCTTGGGAACAAGAAGTTTATAGAACTATTGGTCTAATTGATAATGCAATATTAGAAGGGAGAATTCCGGCCGATCCACACCACGTAGTTCGACAATTAGATTTAATGTCTACCATCCATAGTTTTACTGCAACAAGTGCCAGAAGTCCACAGCCTGCCATAAAACTTAAACGACCACTACTTGATTTTCCCGAAAGATTTTCGAATGGCGAGGTAGATAGGGATAATTGGTTCAATCAAGCTATTACTCAAGCTAAAGAGGGTGATTGGCGACCGTTTCTTGATTATTTTGATAAATTCATCAGACCAAATATGTATTTTGCATTGGAAACGAATTTTGGGTTTTCACCTGACGCCGGAATTCAATCAACAACCGAAGAAGATATTGCTCAAATAGTTCTTATGAGAGTCGCTCAACATTTCCAAAGACTTGATTTTCCAAATAGCTATATGCTACAGGGATGGTGCAGAAGAGTAGCACTAAATGAGGCCGTGAATATCAGCCGCAAAAAACCACCGTTTGAAGAATTAAGCTTAGAGGAAATGCTTATCGGAGATGAAGATCTACCCGTTGTTCTTACTGATCTTATGGGATCGGACCGTGAACGAGCACGAACTATTCGGAGTGCGATTCTCAAATTAGATTCTGAAGAACAAAGACAGGTGTTAATATTGAAGTACTTTTGCGGATATTCAAATCGAACTGTCGGCGCTATTCTTCAAAAAAATGAAGGTGCAATCAAATCTCTGCAGCATCGAGCTCAAGCACAACTTGGTAAAATAATTTCCCGAAGATACATAAATCGACTTTAAACATACATACCTACCCAACCC
>JAYPGZ010000020.1:5894-6484 GCA_038127095.1 Candidatus Roizmanbacteria bacterium
ATTGATAAAGACCCAATGCAGGAAGTATTGATATACTTTCAAACAACCCACTCCTTCATATTCCCCTCGTTAATTGCAAATGATTTTCCCTGTCCGCTCACTATTTTATATGCAGCTTTACGTACAATTGCTTCCACCTTTCGTTCTACACTACGTATACCTGGGTCGTAACCACTGGCACGGGCAATAGCTGTCCACACATCATCCGATATTGAGACTGTGTTTGAATCTAAACCTGAATTCTGTAATAAATTAGGCAGTAAGAACTTCTTTCCAATGGTAATTTTCTCTTCATCGTTATACGATGGCATTTGGATGACCTCGAGCCGGTCAAGTACGGCGGTTGAGATTGTGGTGGAATTGTTTGCAGTTGCAATAAAAATAACCTCGCTTAAATCAAATGGATAATCAATGTAATGATCGGTAAAATGGGAATTTTGTTCGGGGTCTAAAAGTTCAATAAGTACTCCCATAATACCCGCGCGGGATTCTGGAGTTACTCTATCGAGCTCATCAAGAAGAATAACTGGATTTTTACTTTTGCAGTGGGCGAGTGCCTTTATAATAAGACCCGGCTCGGCTTGGGGAGA
>JAYPGZ010000021.1:0-6351 GCA_038127095.1 Candidatus Roizmanbacteria bacterium
GCACCTCGATGTCGGCTCATCGCATCCTGGAGCGGTAGTACGTTCCAAGGGTTGGTCTGTTCGCCCATTAAAGCGGTACGCGAGCTGGGTTCAGAACGTCGTGAGACAGTTCGGACTCTATCCGGTGCAGGCGATTTGATTCTTGAGGGGACCCCTTTCTAGTACGAGAGGACCGAAAGTGGGGGAATCCCTGGTGTACCAGTTGTCGTAAAACGGCAGCGCTGGGTAGCTATATTCCTACGTGATAAGTACTGAAAGCATCTCAAGTACGAAGCATACCCCAAGATAAAGAATCTTTAAATCCCCCAGGAGATGACTGGGTAATAGGCGATAGATGTAAGTGCTGTAAGGCATTTAGTCAAGTCGTACTAATGGATATACACAATCTCGAATATTTGAGTGCCAATGGCTCACAAATCAGAAACTTTTCAAAGCTTATACTGCTAATTATTACTGTGCGACTCACGCGTTGTCCAAAGCGCCTATTGTCATTTTGAGCGTAGCGAAAAATCTCCGTCATATAACTGCTATAATTACACAATGCAACTAATCATCGTCGAATCGCCCACTAAAGCGAAAACATTCGGAAAATTTTTGGACAGCAAAAAGTTCCGCGTTGAAGCTACTATGGGGCACATCCGCGATCTACCTGAAAGTAAATTAGGTGTTGATCCAAAAAACAATTTTAAACCAGATTATGTTGTTTCTACCAAGAAAAAGAAGGTAGTGTCCGACATTAAGGCACTTGCCAAAAAAGCAGAAACTATTATTCTTGCAACGGACGCAGATCGTGAAGGGGAAGCAATTTCTTACCACATTGCATATGTTTTAGGGCTCATTGATGAAAAATGGCCTAAAATCTCTTTTAAAAAAAATGTAAACGTAAAACGCATAGTTTTCCATGAAATTACCAAAGAAGCGCTCGAAGAAGCACTTAAAACACCTGGTGAATTGAATATGTCGCTAATCGATTCACAACAAGCTCGACGCATTCTCGATCGCTTGGTAGGTTACAAAGTTTCTCCAATTCTATGGAAAAAGATTGGTAAACGATGGCTTTCTGCCGGACGAGTGCAAACCGTTGCACTTCGCTTTATTGTGGAGCGTGAGAAAGAAATCGAAAAATTTACTTCAGAGCCATTCTTTAAAATAACGGGATTATTCTCCGACAAAACCGCAAAAAAAGAAGTTGAAGCTCGACTTGTTTCCAAAAACGGCATTGCATACGAGAAAAAGTATACAATTCATTTATTTGATGGTGACTATACCTACACAAAAACTGATATTTACGAAAAAGATGTACCAGTTATCAAACAAGATCTTGAAGGAGGAACATTTACGATTAATGACGTAGTTGAAAAAGTCTCGAAACGCTCTCCCTTAGCACCTTTTATTACCTCTACATTACAACAAGAAGCTGCGCAGAAATTAGGATTCTCTTCAAAAAACACCATGAGAGTTGCCCAACAACTGTATGAGCATGGTCTTATAACCTATCATCGAACTGATTCGGTTACACTATCAGGAAAGTTTCTTGCAGAGGCATCGTCATTTATTCAAAAAACATACGGGGCAGATTATGCATTACCAAGCCCACGTTTTTTTACTGCTAAGTCTAAGCTTGCCCAGGAAGCACACGAAGCAATCCGACCTACCAAACTCAATCCTGTATTGGCTGAAGAGGGCGCTATAACTTCTGGGCACCGAAAACTGTATGATCTCATTTTCAAACGTGCAGTTGCAAGCCAAATGAAAGAAGCTCAAATTCGAAACACTAAAATTGAGATTATAAGTGATAAAAAATATCTTTTTCAATCTAATTTTGACACGATTATGTTTGATGGATTTTTGGCACTTTATGATAGAAAAGATGCTAAAGACAACTTTTTGCCAAAAAAAGGCGATTCTATTGATCTTGAAAAACTCGACTTTTTAGAAACCCAAACTACTCCTCCTCCACGCTATAATGAAGCATCGCTCATTAAAACACTTGAGGCGCGTGGAATTGGGCGTCCTTCAACATACGCCCCTACTATCTCTACGATTCAAGACAGACTGTACGTGGAAAAAAGAGAAGGCAGATTTTATCCTACGATTCTGGGAACAACGGTCTGCGATTATCTTTCCAAGGCATTTGCCAGTATTTTTGAAATTGATTTTACTGCTAATTTAGAAGACAAGCTTGATGAAATTGCTCATAAAAAAGCAGACATGATTCAAGTGCTTTCAGCATTTAATAAGCCATTTGAAATATCACTCGATGAAGCAGCGGCCGATAAATCATTTATTGATGTACAAGAAAAAACCGATGAAACATGCCCCAACTGTGGTAAAAATTTGGTTGTACGCTTTTCGAAATTCGGAAAATTTTACGCATGTTCAGGGTTTCCTGACTGTAAATTTACAAAAGCCTTTTATGAAACAGTGAAAGAAGTCTGCCCAAAGTGTTCAGGGGCAATTGTAATTCGCTACACAAAGCGCAAAAAGAAGTTTTACGGATGCTCAAATTACCCCAAATGCGACTTTGCCGCATGGAAACTCAACGAGTTTAAGAAAGAAGTGGTTACTATAAAAAGTAAAGATTAACTTTTAGGGTCGGGATTATTATCTTCAATATGCCCATGACTTAATAGTGGATATGGCTGAATATTTGTTGGGACATTTTGAATATGAATTTTAGAATTTAAATCATATGTGGGTAATTCGTACCCACCGTATTTTGATGCATTACTTATGAATGGAGCGATTAGTTCTACAGGCTGACTGATAAGTGGAAGATATTTTTTATAGGGTAATAATTGAGAGT
This sequence comes from Candidatus Roizmanbacteria bacterium, assembly GCA_038127095.1. GTDB lineage: Bacteria > Patescibacteriota > Microgenomatia > UBA1406 > HO2-37-13b > 2-01-FULL-39-24. Next base: position 2,807 of record JAYPGZ010000021.1, read on the forward strand.
CAGGTCTTGCTGTAAACAACCGTTGTGGTACATAGTATTGTGGCTGAATACGCACAGGTCGTATGTCTGGCAATCCATATTTAGCTAACGCTGCAGATTCCATGCGACTTACAAAAAACGAATCTGCCAATGCATGTTGCTCCGCCAATACAAGCGGTAAAGCCTGGGTTGGTCCCATATCTTGAGTTCCGCCTTCACTACCATATCCCAATTTTTTAGGCCACCGTGACGTTATTTCCGGCGAAAACGCGGCTGTTACTAGCACTCCAAGTGTCGTTGCGAATTGATCGCTTTCAATACCAGCCAGTTCTAAATCTCGGATAACTCTTGCGGCATACTCAGCATCAAAAACCACTGATTTATCGCTATTCACTCTCCAAGACACTACAGGAAACAATGGAGTACCGTTTGGATTTCTGCGATCAAGTAAACATCGTAAAATTTTGTCTTTACTTGCTTCAAATTCATCAAAACCAGGAATTTTACGGTGAGCATTTAATCGTTTTTCATTACCAGGCTCATACAGGGCTTGCCAGTCGCTAATGGTATCGTTGTAGTCAAAATCAGTACCAAATACTTTTGAAGGAGCTGCTGCATATAGTAATGCACTAATATCGTGACCTAAAAGAGGTGGTGCAACAATTGTAAATCGTATTGTTCCATCGTCATTAACCTGTGGAGCAGCAACATATGCTACTTTATTTAAATATTCTTCTAAAAAATCTTCTGCTTGTTTCCCTACTTGAGAGCGGCTAATATCTTCTCTTTGTGACTGTAAAGAAAAATGGATTGGAAGAATCTCAGACATGGGCATAGTAACAAAACCAGCTCTTTCAAAATGCTCTCTTTGAGGCGTTTTGAAACCTGGTTCGGGAGTAATATTACCTTTTTCTATTGGGCTCATGTATTAATTATATAACATACTATAGGTTTGTTCAAGTAGATTATATATTTAAAAACTTGTGTTTTGCAGAATTTAATATTCTTGCTTTTATAAAAAAAATACAGTAAACTTCTCTTCCGTAGTGAAAAAGAAATATATCTTCGTTTCTGGTGGTGTTATATCTGGCCTTGGAAAAGGAATATCAACGGCCTCAATTGCACTTCTTCTTAAGAATTCTGGTTATAAAGTAACCCCTATTAAGTTTGAAAACTATTTGAATATCGACGCAGGAACGATTAACCCTATTGAGCACGGTGATCCATTTTTATGCGATGATGGTACTGAGGCAGATATGGACATGGGTACATATGAAAAGTACCTCGATATGAATATGAGTCGGGTGAATTTTGTAACCATGGGTCAAATTTACCGAGAAGTTATTGAAAAAGAACGCCGATTTGAATATATGGGGGAAGATGTTCAGGAAGTGGTACATATAACAGGAGAAATCATTAAACGTATTGAAACCGCCCTGAGTGCAACAAAATCTGACATTGCCGTTATTGAGCTTGGAGGAACGGCAGGGGAATATCAGAATATATTGTATTATGAAGCATCGCGCATGCTTACTTTCCGTAACCCAGGAGATGTTATTCATGTTCACGTCAGCTATTTGCCTACACCGGGACATTTGGGCGAGCCAAAAACGAAACCTGCCCAACTGTCTGTTCGAACGGTAAACTCTATGGGAATTCAACCTGACATGCTCATAGCCCGATCTGATAAACCTATCGACGATCGTCGTAAGGAACGTTTAGCGCTTTTTTGCAATATCCATGAAGAAGATGTAATTTCAAGCTACGATGTTCCCAATGTGTATCAAATTCCCATGATTATGGAAAAGCAACACATTACGCAACGAATATGTAAAAAGCTCGGCATACCGTATAAAAAGCCGAATATGACCAAATGGAGCGCAATGGTGACACATATTTTGGCGAAAAAGAAGAAGAATATTACAATTGCAATTGTGGGTAAGTATTTCTCTACAGGTGATTATCAACTGAAAGATTCTTACGCAGCTCTTTTTGATGCAATTGATCATGCTGCAGTTCCAAACGATGTTGCAATAGAAATCAAATGGGTAAGTGCAGAAAAAGTTGAAAAAGATGGTCCAGCAAAATATTTACAAAATGTAGATGGCATAATTGTGCCTATCGGATGGGGTAAACGAGGTGCAGAAGGTATGATTGACGCTGCATCGTATGCTCGTGTTCATAACATTCCTTATTTGGGATTATGCTACGGAATGCAATTGGCTGCTGTGGCATTTGCACGCGATGTGCTCAAATTACCCCAGGCAAACACGTTTGAAAATGATCCAAAAGGCAAGCATTCCGTTATTCACTTAATCCCGTCGCAAGCAGACATTATTAAACGCAGAGCCTACGGAGGAACCATGCGGCTCGGTTCATGGGAAGCACAAATCGATAAAAACTCGTTTGCTTACAAAATCTACAACAAATATAACGGACTTGCGGATAAAGCCAAAGGACTTGTTTGGGAACGACATCGTCATCGTTATGAATTCAACGATGAATATGCGGAAAAATTTGAAAAAGCAGGAATGCATATTAGCGCACGGTCAACAGTTGAAAGTTTAGCAGAAATTATTGAGCTTGATCCTAAAACACATCCGTTCTACATTGGAATTCAAGGACATCCTGAATATAAAAGCCGCCCCCTGGCTCCACACCCACTTTTCTTAGGTTTCATAAAAGCTTGTATTGATAACCAAAAAATGGTAAAATAACACCATGGCAAATGCAGTAACCGTAAAAGACACCACATTAGGCATCGGCGACACAGTAAAAGTACATTACTTATTTACAGAAGCCGGTAAAGAAAAACGTCAAGTTTTTGAAGGAACTTTAATGGCTATTAAAGGGATGGATGAAAACAAGATGTTTACTGTTCGAAAAATGACTAAAAGTAAAGTTGGAGTCGAACGTATTTTTCCAGTCAATTCTCCATTTATCGAAAAAGTCGATGTAGCTAAAAAAGGTGTTGTACGTCGAGCAAAAATCTACTTTATTCGTGGCATGTCGGATCGATTGATCCGCGAACGTTTAAGCTAAACATATGCAGTCACTTGGCGCTATTGGCGAACAAGAGGCAGCACGATATCTTCAAGAACGCAACTTTCAGATTCTACACACAAACTTCAGAACAAAAATTGGTGAGCTTGATATTGTTGCACAAAAGAATGAAACACTAGTACTCATTGAAGTAAAATCTCGTATAGGTGATTTTCGTGGAAAACCGTATGAAGCGGTAAATAAGCGAAAAATTGAGCACATTAAACGTACTGGCTACGCTTACTTACGAGCAAATAACATAAAAAATGCTTCTCTTCGAATTGATGTGGTATCGATAGAATATACAACAGATTTAAACGTTAAGAAGCTTCAGCATTTCGAGAATATTACTGCCTAGGTGCAGTAAGAGAAAAAAAGTAAAGCAAAATGGATCTTTGTGTTTCAGGCACAAGGTATTGTAATTTTGTGGTAAAATATATACGTGACCTGGCCCCATCGTCTAGTGGCCTAGGACGTCGGGCTTTCATCCCGAAAATCGCGGGTTCGACTCCCGCTGGGGTCAC
>JAYPGZ010000022.1:0-6256 GCA_038127095.1 Candidatus Roizmanbacteria bacterium
TGATACATCGGTGAAAGGTATTATCGATGCCTTAAAACTTCGCCGACCACTCTATTTGCAAACGTCAGCCTACGGCCACTTTGGTCGTGAACAATTCCCATGGGAAAAAATAGCTTTGTAATATTTATCGATCCATTTTGCGGATACGCTCAATGATGAGAATAAAAAATGCGAGAGATATAAAGACTATGCTTCCGGCAAGTATTTTTTCAAACCCGTGAAGATAAAGCGATGATGCACCAAACAAAAACGATACTCCCCAATAAAATATCGCAATTCTACGCTTTCCCCACCCAATTTGTAACAATCGATGATGAAAATGTCCACCGTCTCCGCGAAAAGGAGATTTTCCTGTGCCTAATCGTCGTACAAAAACATACATGGCGTCTACTAATGGCACCGACAATACCAGTGCTAATGTTCCCAGTTTTCCAAATGCTAGTATTGACAATACTCCTAAAAAGTATCCGGCCAATGATCCTCCGCTATAGCCTGGCATAATCTTTTGGGGAAAGAAATTCCACGGCAAAAAACCCGTATAGGCGCCCGCAACTATAAACGAAATAAGTGCCACATCTGCAGCTGCTATGCTATATCCGGAAAATCGATATGCTAAAAGACCCAAAAAAAACGCTGAAACTGAAACGAATCCAGGAAGTTGTCCATCTACTCCTTTGCTCCAATTTACAAAGTTCATTAGTGCAACAATCCAAATAAGTGAAAATAAGTTGGCCACTGGTAAAAAACTATGTGTGCCCCAAAAATTAAAAGTCCAAACTATTGTGTCAAGACGCACCAGGTCTCCAAAAGGGTTGTTAATGTACGGTGTGCCTAGTCCAAATCCTATGACAGTTGAAACAGCCACAATATTCAAAAAAAAGCGTAGATATGGCGACAAGTCATATGCGTCGTCAAATAGTCCTACTAGCGTGGTAATTAATGCGCCTAAAATAATCCCAATTACCAATTTACTCATGGGTATAAATAAGAATATTCCCAGCACGATCGACAGAAAAATAGGTAAGCCACCGGCACGAGGAATAATGCCTTCATGAGTATTCGCAGGATGTTTACGAAGACGTGGATTATCAACAAGCCCAAGCCATTTAGCTAATCGAATAGTTATTGGAGTGGCAACGTATGTTCCCACAAATGCCATTACCCATGCAAATACAGGCATCATGCTATTAAAAATAGAATTTTTAAGAAAACGCTGGTACTAATGAGAATCGCACAAACACTTGCGTAATAAAGTACCTTGCGTATGAACAGGTCATGGGTAAAAATACGTCGATAAACAAGGATATTTACCACCATAATGAGGAGTGAAATGAGGGGTAAAATAAAAATGTAGTAGCTTGGTGCAATCGTGTTTTCTCCTTCTATTAATGAATAAAATAGGGGAATTTCTGGGGGCATAGTTGGTAATTTGAATATGTATGCGCCAGCCATTATCGCAAGTGCGACTATGAATATTTGTACCAATAGCATCTCTTGTTTTCTCATTGGCTAGAAATTATATCGTACTCGTAATCATTTTTAAGCATAAAAGCTTTCTTAGGATACGTAGGGAGCAAATTGGTATAAGCATTTTTGGGTACGATTGCAAGTCCAATGTAGTAAGGGACTTGTTCGGGTGGTTGGTAAATGTATACTTGTTTGCCTTTTGCATAATATGCCGCGGTAAAGTATAGTGATGCATCTTGTACGTATATAACGTCGTTTGAATCTGCAATATTGTGAATTTCATGCATAGTTTTTCGAATATCGCCTTTTCGTTTATACAGAGAAGATTTATATGAATAATGTGCAGTAATCAGCAATAATACTGCGGCTATAAGCACCTTTGTCTTTGGACTAACGTGTTCCATAATGTAAGCAAGAAGCGCTAAAAAACCTGGTACTGCAAAAATCAAGTATCGGGGGACAAATATTGGCTTAATAAATGAAATGATCGCAACTGAAAAGTATGCTCCAAATGCCCATAAGAGTAGTAATGAGAGAATGGGATCTTTTCTAATTTTTCGTGAAAAAAAGTATGCTAATATAGCCACAATTGCCACAGAAACATACGGAATGTATTTTGTGTAAAATTGCCACACCATTTCATAGCCAGTAAAAAGAATGCCGAGCGTATTAATTGATTCGGAAAATGAAAGCGGTTGAGTCCAAAAGTTGTCAGTTTTGGTAGTTATTGTTGGGGAAATGTAGTAAAGCCACGGTAAGAATGCCACTACTGGTAACGTTACAGTACGCACAAGCTTTTTCAGCGAGGTTCGTTCATATAGTGCCACATACAGTAGCTGGGTTCCCAGCACAAATATAAAGAAGTAGTGCGTGAATAATCCTATCCCAACACAAAGAGCATACCACTTTAGTCTTTTTGTCATTAACAAGTAAAACGAGCTTAGTGACAACAATGCAAATAGAGAATACATTCGACCTTCAATGCCATAGTACAGCATAAATGGGTTTATGCCGAAAAGCAGCACATAAATCCACGCTTTTTTTTCTGGAATTTTTAGCACGTCAATCAGAAGCATAAGAAATACAAATACTGAAATAGCAAAAAATATGAGCGATAGGCTTCGTATCGCCACTTCACTTGATCCAAATATATTCATCCATCCATGGAGTAAGATGTAGTAGAAAGGAGGGTTGAAATCTCGTGCAGTTGTCTGCAGCATGTCTAATATCGGCATTTTTGCCATCAAATACGAAAACGCCTCGTCACGCCAAAAACTTTGAGTCATAAAATACAAGGGAGTTTTTGTAAATAGCCATTCGATAAACGCATTCATATTGATTTATTGTATCACGTATGCGAGAATTGCAACAGGACTCATAACCTTCACAGTCTATACAATTACAATTTAGGAAGGTGAATACTATGTATACATTACCAGAATTGCCCTACGACTATTCAGCGCTTGAACCTGTTATTGATGCTGACACCATGCATTTACATCATGACAAACACCATGCAGCTTATGTTACCAATGTGAATGATGCGCTTGCGGGGCTTGTGGCATTTGAAAACATGCCCATAGAAGAATTACTGCATAATCTCGATAAAGTTCCTGAAGAAGTTCGTACGAAGGTACGTAATAATGGAGGAGGGCATTATAACCATACGCTCTTTTGGAATCTCATGAGTCCTACCAAATCAGAACCATCAGGCGCTCTACGTGAAGCTATTATTGGTACGTTTGGTAGCGTTGAGGACCTACAAAAGCAAATGAACGATGCGGGGCTTGCTCGTTTTGGTAGCGGTTGGGTATGGCTTACTAAAAAAGATGGCGTACTGGTTGTGGAAAGCACTCCAAATCAAGACAATCCGCTTATGGAAGGAAATACTCCTATTTTGGGTATCGATGTGTGGGAACACGCATATTATTTGAAATATAAAAACGCACGTGCAGAGTATCTTGCACAGTGGTGGAATGTGGTTAATTGGAATTACGTAAGCGAGCTATTTGAAAAATGAACTGGGAGGTAAAATAGCCATTAGTATTTCTAAGGGTATCAAAAAGCATCAAACTGCTTCTTAATATATATTAATACTATTTAAAATAAATCATTATGTCAAATTGGATTTTGTATGCTGTCTTACTTCTGATAATTGGATATCTTAGTTATCCGCAGTATCGCGATCGCATATCCCTCCCTTCTATACGTACATCTGTTTCTGCTCCTTCCACGTCGCCCACCAGCAAGTCTTCGGCATTAGTAATTCCAAAGGAGCAAGTAACATATCACAAAACGACTGATCAAGATCAATGGGGAGTTGCGAAAAAAATTGGGGAACATACCTACACAATTAAAGTAGGAGAAGATGCACGTATGGGAACTGCTCAAGAAATTGTCGATGCGCTTAATGTATATCGACGTGCACAAGGAGTTGGAGAGTTAACAGTCGATTCAAAACTCACCGAGTACGCCCAATCACGAGCCGATTTTTTTAAGACGCAAAAAACAACCGATGCACACGCAGGTTTTAGTAATTACCTCGACAACGAAGATGGTTTTACAAAGCTTGGGTTTACTAAGCTTGGTGAAAATTCATATTATGGTGGTCCACTTTTTGGAGTTCATTTAATCGAATGGGTTTTTGGGGCAAGTCCTGAGCACAACTCAAATCAGCTTGATTCATCGTGGAATTATGTTGGAGTTGGTGTAAACAGTACTGCGGTCAACCTTATATTTGGCGGGGAAAAGATGTAAAATTTGTCATTCTGAGCGTAGTGAAGAATCTCCGTCATTATAGTCTTTCTACATATTGCCCGCTCACCCAACCTTCTTTCCCTTTTTCAAATTCAATCTGAATCCACCCATTTTCTTCTGTAATTATTACAAATGTGTCACCTGGATTTACCCGACCTACTTCTGCGCCTCCTGTTGATGCCGAAGCCCGTACGCGCAAAAACCCTGTAGGCGTGTCTTTTATTTTCACCGATTTCATACCGGGTTTTACTGTAGGAACTACTTTTCCACTTGGTACCGGAGTTGGCTCTTCGCTTATTCCCGGTGTTCCCGTGAGTGATGCAGATTCCGTAGAAACTTTCGGCTCTTCAACTTTCTGATAGCTTTTATCGATTGCCAATTTAATTTCTCCAGAAACTATATAGCCTTCTTCGACTTTAATTTTTTGGGATCGTCGAATAAATCCTGGGCTATATGCCGAAATCTCATGTTCTCCTGCTGGAACATTTTCCATAACCAGTGGGGCAATCCCTTTTTCATCGTTATCTAAATAGATAATTGTCCCTATTGGATCGGTGGTAATTTCAACGGTTCCCGAGTTTTTATTGCGCTCCTTTGCACCGGGTAAAACTTTGCCTAGTGGTGAATCGTCTTGTTTGCGCACCCAAAACACGACGCCTGAAGATGTGATGTCACTTGCGCCTAATTCTCGATCAACATAGGTTTTGCTATTACTAAAAGCGGGTACTTTGCCTTGCCACATCGATGAAGTGCCTTCTACTTTAAGAGTCACCATATGTTCTCCCGCACTTACCACAAATCCTTCAATTGGTGTTTTTCCTATCACTTTTCCATCGACCGATACCGTTGCATTCGGAGATGAAAGTATTTTAAGTTCCGGATCATGCTCTTTTCGAAGTAGGAATACAGAAGTCACTGTAAATATAATAAAGCCTACAAAAAGGATTACTAAAAAGAGTAATTTCTTCTTCATGGTAGGCTATTTTACCACAATTAAACATCCCTCAATACTTTAAACAACCCATTGTCATTTCGAGCGCCATCTGTCTCTTTTCGAGCGCCTGCCTGCCGGCAGGCAGGTAGCGAGAAATCTCGGATCAAGCGATTGCCCAATTTGATACCAGCCTATAGTTATGCTATACTATATTCACTTTTAATTGTCCCAACGCGTTAGCTGCGTTGTGTACGATGTAAACAGTTTTTGGTATAAACCCCAAAATGTTTTTTGCACTTTAACAACTTGCAGACAAAACACAATGCGGACGGCTTTTTGGGTACCAAATTATGGTATTCAGCAAGCCGTTCGTATTAAACACACCCCCCGACAATCTTCGCGATTGTCACTAACCATCATCCGCAGATGAGAAAGCGAGCAGTGCTTTGGAACCTCTAGCCCAATTCCTTACAAACGTCCTCTTGCTCCTGTTCATAGCGCATTACTTTCAAGTCAAGGTCGAGACATGGCAGACTAAGAGGTACTTCGAGTCTGACATATCCAGTCTCGTCTCCTTGTACGCACTTGAAGGAAGTGATCAGGAGAAAGATGCGGCCAACGAACTTCGTTCAAAGGTCATCAAAAGGCTTGCTACCGGGCTTGTACAGTATCGGTTCAACGCCTTTTTCTGGTATCCACGAGTTCTGGCAAAGCTTAAGTTCCTTCCCAAACGAGCAACCTGGTGGTTAACGTCTGGACCGGAACTTCTTTCGCTTGAACCCAAAGTTCTCGTAGACTGGTTTGTTCGTATGAACCAGCATGATCCTGAGGTCTAGAACTCATCTGACCCGCTACGATCGACACGATCGTACCACTTCTTCCATAGGAAGAGAAAGCGAGTAAAACAATGTTTGGTCTAAGCGTGCTGGTTCTACTCCTGATCGCTGGAGTAGTGGTCATCATTCTCGGTGGGTTTGCATTCAGGAATTTCCAGAAGCAAGTCCGAACCGAGATCGAAGCTGTGGAGCAACTCAAGGCACATCGGGAAGATGTCTACACAAGACTAACTGAGATCAGTCTTCAGGGGAGTCCCCACGC
>JAYPGZ010000023.1:0-2292 GCA_038127095.1 Candidatus Roizmanbacteria bacterium
ATACGACTGATTCAGTTTTTCGAATTGCATCGCGACTAATGTCGATTCCAAAGAGTGTTTCTCGTTTATGATAAATATGTGTTTCAGGAGTATTTACATACTTGGCTCCTTCTACATTGCCCATTGCTCGACCTGAAAAACCTAATATATTTCCACGTGCATCTTTAAGGGGAAATACAATACGTCCTCGAAATCGATCGTAATAAGATCCTTTACTCCCTTTAAGCGCAAGTCCAACTGCTTCCAAATCTTGTGCAGAGTATTTTTTCTTTGCCATAAAGGTCAACAGAGAGTCCCACGAATTTGGAGCATACCCGAGCGAGAATGTTTTGATTAATTTATCTGAAACTTTACGCTCTGTTAAATATTCCCGCGCTCCTGCGGCAACCGCATGATTTTCTAGTAAATAGTTGTAGTACTTTGCTGCAAGGGCATTAATGGTAAATAGTCTCTCTTTTTGTTTCCATGCATTGTCTTCAATTGCCGTTGTTACGAGTTTTGTATTTGTCTTTAAGGCAAGTTCCTTGAGCGCTTCGTAAAACGTAATATTTTCCCACTTCATGAAAAAGGCTATGACGTCTCCCCCATCTTGGCAGGCTCCAAAACAGTGCCAAATTTGTCGGTCGGGGGAAATTACAAAAGAGGGAGTTTTTTCGTTATGGAAAGGGCAGTTAGCTTTATAGTTTCGCCCTGCCTTCTTGAGCGTAATAAATGTACCTAAGAATTCAACAATATCGAGCTTCGATTTGATTTCTGCAATTGCGCCATCCATGGTGAGAAAGAGTATAGCACATGTTTGTGCTTGAGCATAGAAAGAGTAATTGATAAGATTTATATACATGAACAACGAGCAGAAGATATATGATGTAGTAATTGTAGGTGCTGGATATGCTGGTTTGTACTTAGCTCAGCTACTTTCGCAACAATATTCTGTATGTCTAGTAGAGAAAAAGAAGGACTTGGTAGGAGAGCTTAATACAACGGGTTCTACTCTTTTTAATCAGAATGATGATATTTTTACTCTCTTTAACTTTCCAGAAGAGCTTATATTGACAAAGTATAGCTCGATAAGTATCCAGTCCAAGATTAATAAGGTTACTACTGAAAAAAATATGTTTCCATGGGTATTGCTAGATATCCCTGCTTTAAAAAAGTATCTCGTGAATAATATTCATAAGTCTGCCTACATTATGAAAGGGAGTGAAGTAATAGATATCATTAAGCATAAAGACTCTTATGAAGGGGTTACGGTTAAAAATATCGATACTAAAGAAGAAGTTCAAGTAAAGGGGAAAATGATCGTGGATGCTTCAGGTTCTAGTGATGCTTTGGCGACTAAAACACAAATGAGGATACCTCGATTTAAATCGCAATGTTATCAGGTTGATGCAGATATAGATATTGATTTTGATGATTCACATGTACAAACATTTATGGGGCACCCTTTTTGTGAAAAAGGCTATGCATACATTTTCCCCATAAGTAAGAAGCGCGTTCGGATTGGTACAAACTCTATTTACAGTCTGACGGGTAATAAGGTTGGTATTGAAGATCTTTTCGCAGACTTTATACGATACTTGAATGCCACCCCTACCAACATTGATAATGAGGTAAAGATAGAAGTTTTCACGGGAGGTGTAAATAAAAACAATTCAAAAAATAATTTATTAATAATTGGAGACGCTGCGGGATATATATCACCATTTGTTGGTGAAGGAATCCGTTTTGCATTCCATTCTGCTGACATTGCTTCCAAACTAGTTGCTTCGTATTTAGAATCTGGGAATAAGAGTTCACTAGAACAATTCTATAGCCAGTGGGAAAAACGCTTTGGGCGCACGTTTAGGTTATCGTATTATTTGCAGTACATTTTATTGCATATTAATGATAATCTTATAGATAGTTTCGTATATAAATTACAGAAAGTATCGAGAAAACACCCTTTGCTGTTGTTTAAATTTATTGCTACTAAGAATACTTTCATCGATTTTTTGCGAATCATAGTATGAGTAAACCAATGTTGCTTTTTTTATATTTATGCATGATAGTGATTAGCTTGTCTTTGGATGTTCTTGTGGAAAAAGTGTTTTTGAGGTATTCAAAGAAGAAGTATAAAAAACACCATATACCGCTTAGTCGTTATGTAATGGCATTTATTTTGCCTTTAATAGTAATTCTGCTTTTGGCTTTTCACGTAGATTTCTCATATTTAAGTATCTTCATTTTAGTAGCTATTTTAGGAACTCTTTTGGAATTATTTGCAGGGTGGTGGTCTCATGCGATATTGGGCAA
>JAYPGZ010000023.1:2302-3989 GCA_038127095.1 Candidatus Roizmanbacteria bacterium
CGTATCATCAATATAAGATTACGACTTACACGAGTTTCCTTTCAGTTCCTATGTGGGGGGTTTGCGGTGTGTTGATAAGCTTGTTGTACAATGTTATAAATTCTTAAGACTCCAGAAAATTTGCAACTCTTAATAACTTCACGTTATTTATCTTTTCACGTTAACTAATCTTATTAGCTCTCTGATCTTTTTATGCTCCTCAATTTCTTCTCCTTTTACCAGCTTGGCATATAAATGTTCAATTCCCCACAGTCGCATCGTGGTTGGTTTAGATGGATCAACAAACGGAAGCGATCTCAGAACGGCAAAACGAAGCGATTGTACATCGTTACCTGGTTTATTTCTTTCCCCCCACGGTTCTACTTGGAGTTCAGTAATCTCCATGCCAATCCCACTTGATTTCATTGCGGTCGTGTATGTTTTTAACACGTCTTTTCCGCGCGAAGATATAAGAGCAAGTTATGTATCGACTCGTAGATTGCCGGGTAGAGGAATCTTGGCACTGTGTGGAGTATCTGGATACACATCCGCACCGGTAATAATTTCCCAATCAGGATGTGTGGTGATAATTGCCTGTGCTGCAATGGCGGTTTGTTCAAGAGTTGACGTGTGCTCAAGTGGACTTTTTTCTTGGTGAACTGCTGGGCTATTGAAAAGTAACGGGCTATCAGGAAAGTGGTCTTTAATAGTTTCGCAAACTCTTAAAAAATATTCGTGACTTGCTACCCATTCATGTTCTCCAAATGGAACATGGGCTTCATTTTCTGGTTGCATTGTTACGGCGTGATCACCGGTGAGTTTTTTAAGTTCGGGGAGGAGAGTATTTAAATAACCCAGAGCTTCATCGGCCATAGGATCGTCGGGTCCAATAAGTCCACCTTTTTTAGGAAGTCTTCCCTGCTGTTCAAGTCTTTTTAAAACACTTTTCGGTACATGATCTTCTGGCCAGCGGAAAACCTTAATTGGACCAACATTCAAACACAAATCCATTCCGCGCTTCATACTTTCATGAATCCATGGAGCATAATACGATAGATCTACTTTTCCGTCTTCGTCAACACTGTGATCCCATCGGATTCCTAAACGAATATCTTTAATACCGAGCCCATGCAGGTAGTCAAAAACTTGCCCAGGAGAATCGTGAATTCCCAACCAATTAAGTTGTTCGGGTGAAAGTGAACATCCCAATCGGATATTCTTAAGTTCGTCTTTATGTTCATCTATAAATTGTGCATTTTCTGCGCTAGCAGTTTCCCAATCAGCTTTGAGTTGTAGTGCGGGTTGTAGAAGACGATCGTTTGCCTCATTCAATATATTTGTTGTACCGCCTACAAAAAGGCCAGCTCCAAAAGCTCCTGCACGTTTTAAAAACGTACGTCGGGTTATTGGGTCTATTGATTCAGAATTTTGAGGAGGTAGTGTTTCGTCGGACATAGTTGCGAGTGCGGAACAGCTAGGTCTGGGACATATCAGTCCTTATAGCAACCCTTCAAAACTTAGGTATATTGTATCAAAAGTGAGACATTTAGTCCTTATAACTCAAGGCTAAATGAGACAAATGAGACACTATAAAAAGAGGGGTAATTTTTAATAAATTAAAATTACCGAATAATCTCTAGTAACTTTCTTAAACTGTCCTGTTCAAAACTTGAATAACCAAGCATGACTAATAATGGGTGAATAACAG
>JAYPGZ010000023.1:3999-5346 GCA_038127095.1 Candidatus Roizmanbacteria bacterium
AATAAGCTGGAACTCTAATCATAAGTTGTAGTAACATCCATATTCCACTTTCCTGATTAGCTGGTTTTATATCGAAAATAGTAAAAATTGGTAATAAAAGAATCTTTACAAAGACATTAATATATAAGAATGGATTGATGGTGTTTAATAATGATCGGGTTTGATTATCTTTATATATCCCAATAGCACGTAAATACACATCATCAATCTTCTGAAGCGTTTCATCTTCTTGGCCTAAAGGGCTATACTGAGATTTAACAAATTCCGGAATTTCATGAGTTATACTCATTCCTCTAAACCCTGATGCTTGAGAACCATAATCCATCCAATATGGGATATTCACGTTAAGTAGTGCAGATTCAACTTTTGGAGAATTGATTATTAGAACAGTTCTTAGTTCTTTTAATTTTTCCAGCTCATTATTTTCATATGCTTGAACATATTTGTGAAATGTATCTCTATAATCTAATAAGTTCTGTAAGTTTATTTTATTTTCCCAACAAAACATAGATAAATATTTTTTCATTACCTTTTTTGATTTAAAAAACAATATTAGTGAGTCTCATAAACTTTCTAAGTTATAATTTCCTGTATTTAAGCATTTCAGCATCCTCAAGGTTCTCAACTAGTTCAGATGAGTACTTTTCTAGTACAACCGATCCGGCACCATTTCTTTCAGTAAAGTAGCTGCCAATTAGTTTTTTGGCTGGATTTCCAACAATATTAAACACACTCGCTCCATCATGTGGCCTATTCTTATCTCGTTTTCCATAAGGCGCTTCGCTTTTATATATAAAGATAAGCTTTTTCCCGTCGGGATAGTCATTTTCAATTTTAGCCGTAATAGATTTAGATGTGGATGGTTTACTGAAAAAAGAACTTATAGATATAGAGGATAATGTTTGATTTATGGCCATATATATGTCTACCTCACCACTATTACCATTTTCATCAGCTTCATATTTCAATTTACCCTTCCATGTTCCGTGGAGAATGGGAATGTGTAGTACCCAAGATACGTACTTAAAAATCCACATTCTCCAAATCCATTTATCATATAAAATCCACGTGATAACAACAAAACTAGTTAAACCAGATATCCATCTAAACAAATTCTCATCAATAGATTTTCCGGTAAGAAAGGAGAGAGCAAAAATCAAAACCGAGTATAACGTAATTGAAGCTTGGATTATTTGTTTTGTATCCATATTAATTTGCTAGTAAATTATATGATGTGAGTAAAAATTGCTTCGCATCATCTTTTGTCCAATTTTGATAGTCATGAAATAGGTATTTGTAATTATTAATTTCAAAGTTTTCTAGAGCAGAAAATGGTCCAAAATAAAT
>JAYPGZ010000023.1:5356-5628 GCA_038127095.1 Candidatus Roizmanbacteria bacterium
ATTTCACGCCAAGTATGATTTGACGTGTAAGTAGAGGTATTGATGTTATACGCCAGATTCTCAATCATGTATGAAGGAAAAGTTTTTGAACCATTCATTTCTACTAAATAATGATTTACATTCTTTAAAATGCGAGTAACGCTTTTAAACCTTTTCAGAGTAGAATCATTTTTATTTACTCCATTTTCATAATGTTGAATAGGATAATTATAATGCCTAAGCCCATAAGGTTTATTTAATATAAGTTTAATTCATTGTCGAAAGCTATAAGG
>JAYPGZ010000024.1:0-1028 GCA_038127095.1 Candidatus Roizmanbacteria bacterium
AAAGATTATTCGTCAATTTTTACCTATCTTCCATCATTAAAGCGAGGAGATAAGGTATATGTGGCGTACGATGATGCGACCTATGAATACGACGTGACAGAAACATTTATTGTAACTCCAGAAGAGGTTTCTATTCTTGATCAAAAGTACGACGATGCATACCTAACACTGGTCACATGTGTTCCGCCTGGTACAGCGTGGAGTCGATATGTGGTTCGTGCAAAACTTGCAAAAATATAACCGTGGGAAGCTTGTTTTATCCTATAAAATATGGTACAATTCACGCCTGAATCATGGGTACCAAGCAAAAAATTTATCGTCTTTTTTCCAACCCTGTAAAGCCTTTCATTCAAGGACTTTTTTATATCATGTTGTTCCTTATTTTTATAGGAGACTTCGTTATTGACTCATGTTTATGGATAGGAAAAACGTTGTATCGTGGACTAAAGCTATTAATAGTACCACATACGTTCATTCCTTCAAAGTTTGTGTATTTTTTTTATGGCATTCTTGCTACTTTGCTTATCGTATTCGTAGTGCAAAGTTATCGGTTTGTTGCATCACTGCCTCGTCCTTCACAAATTGGAACCATTAATTATCCTGTTTCAACAAAAATAACTGACCGCAATGACAACCTGCTTTTTGAAATATATCACGATCAAAATAGAACGCCTGTTGCAATCAAAGACCTTCCGAAATTCGTTTCACAAGCAACAATAGCGGTTGAAGATAAAGATTTCTATTCACACCAAGGAATTTCTCCTATTGGTGGAGTGCTGCGAGCTATAAAAGAAACAATTACTGAAAAAAAATTGCAGGGAGGATCAACAATTACACAGCAACTGGTGAAGACATCGCTTTTAACACCTGAAAGGACGATTGAACGTAAGATTAAAGAAGCGATTCTTGCTTTATGGACAGAACAAACATACTCTAAAGAAAAAATTCTTGAAATGTACTTGAACCAAGTAGCATATGGTGGATCTTCATATGGGATTCAAGAAGCAAGTCGAACATATTTCGGGAAA
>JAYPGZ010000024.1:1038-5367 GCA_038127095.1 Candidatus Roizmanbacteria bacterium
AAGAATCTTTCAATTGCGCAAGCGGCATTTTTAGCAGGACTTCCACAAGCTCCCTCGGTGTATTCGCCCTATGTAAATCCAAATCTTGCTCTGAGCCGACGCAATGAAGTGCTTAAGCGTATGTACGAACAAAAATTTATAAATAAAAGCTCGTATGACCAAGCTCGAAAATCGCCCATAGATGTTCAGCCAAATACACACTTTATTCGCGCGCCTCATTTTGTATTCTATGTAAAATCGCTCTTGGAGCGAGAATATGGTATTCGCATGGTTGAAGAAGGTGGTTTAACTGTTAAAACAACACTTGACTTATCGGTGCAGGAAAAGACAGAAAAAATACTTGCAGACGAAGTTGCAAAAATTGGCTACTTAAATGTTTCAAACGGAGCTGCGCTGGTGACAGCGCCTCGTTCAGGTGATGTTCTTGCCATGGTTGGCTCGATTGACTATTACAAGGAACCATTTGGCGCGTTCAATGTAACGACAGCACTTCGACAGCCAGGTTCATCGATTAAACCACTCATGTATGCGCTTGCACTTGAAAAAAACTTTACAGCTGCCACATTGCTGGATGATTCTCCTGCCTCGTTTGCCCAAGTCGGAGGTGCGCCATACGTTCCTGTAAATTACGATGGACGCTTTCATGGCAAAGTTCCGCTTCGTCTTGCTTTGGCAAATTCATATAATTTAACCGCTGTAAAAACACTCAACACAATCGGAATAAATAACTTTATCGATCTAGCACAAGATATGGGAATTTCAACGTGGACCGATCGATCACGTTTTGGTTTGTCGCTTACTTTGGGAGGAGGCGAGGTAACAATGACTGATATGGCTACTGCGTTTGGTGTGTTTGCTAACGAGGGAAGGCGAGTAGATCTTGATCCAATCCTATCAATTCATGATTATACAGGTAAAACTATGTATGAGAAAAGATCGACTGAAAAATCCGCAAAGAATGGTGTGTCGGTAATGTCGGATGCCGTTGCATATATTATTTCAGATATTCTTTCTGATAATATTGCTCGTCAGCAGGCATTTGGACCACGTTCAAGCCTTGAGATCCCCGGTAAAAAAGTTGCAGTAAAAACAGGGACCACAAATGATAAACGCGACAACTGGACAATTGGGTACAATCCACAGTATGTCACTGCTGTTTGGGTAGGCAACAACAATAATGCACCTATGAACCCGCTTTTAACATCGGGAATTACTGGAGCCGCACCAATTTTCAATCGTGTTATGAGTATGATTCTTTCAGAAAACCCGTTGAAACTTCCAGCTCAGTCAGAAAATTTTGTGCAACCAAAAAATATTGTCCGTCGTGATTGTTACTATAAAAAAGGAGAAGTATTTGTTTCGGGAACTGAATCTAAAGTGAATTGTATGCGTCCGGGTTTAAGTGTAACACCTACTCCACGTGCTACTAATCAATGATTAAAGTATTCTTGAGGAATCACCAGTAGAGAAACTGCAGAAACTTTCTTTTCGTCGTCTGTTGAACTAACGACATAATGTATTGTATCTCCCGACTTTACTTTGCTGAGTGTGGTTCGTTCTATTTCAAGTGTTTTGCTGTCCATAATTTTAGGGCGAATTTTACTGCTAATATCAATAGTAAGTTCAGCTTTATCAGTAGAAACGATATCGATGGTTACTGCTTCGGTGTCAACTGCGGTGATTTGTCCGGACCCAACAATATAAGGAGTATCCTTGTACACATCGTTTGCTGTTACCGTGTTTTCAACCAGCGGGCCTGAAACGAAAATATAATCTCCCTCTTCTAAGTCTGATAAATCAATATCAGTTTTAGACTTTCCTTTTATTTGGTGAAAATTTGTAACGGTATCGTCTATGGCAATTTTAAATACTTTATTTGCTTCTCCTGCAATTTCTATTGTGTCTTTCCCAATACTATTAATGGTACCCGCAATGATTGTGCCGCCTTTTTTTAGTTCTGAAACTTGATTTGCGATTTTTTCTTTTAAGCTTTCTACTTCTTTATCTAAATCCGCTGCCTTCGTTGGTGTTGTTTTGTTGCTATCGGTAGGAGATAGTTTCGCTGGTGATTGTGCAAATGCCTGTAGTGAAAGTACTGCTCCAGCAATTATAAATAATACACTCGTAATGATAATTCTTTTTTTATTCATTGCCTAACTGGTATATTTTTAACGTTTTACTGGCAGAATCTTTTCCATTATATGCAGTAATACGAATTACGTTTTCGCCTAATGCTAAAGGGAATGTTGCCTCAAAAGACTCGTCTTTATTTTTAAATGTTTGATCGCCTGCAGAAGAAGTTAATACAATGAGCGAATCTTTTGGTGCAGACCCTTTAATGGTGATTTCGTCTGAGGAACTAGTGCTGTTGTTTGTGGGTGCATTGATCTTTAGCGAAAATGCTTCTTGCTGTACAATGGCAACCGTAGGACTAACAGCAGGAGATATGACTTGCTTTTCAGAGCTTCCTGATGATTTCGAGTTGGAAATGAGTAGTATTGCGATAGTTACTCCGGCACCGATTCCGAGTGTCATCGCAATGAGGGATTCCTTTTTCATAAAGCTCAACTATATTACTCCAATCGTGGCTTATTGTCAAATCGCGCCAATTCCTGTATTCTGTCATACAGAATGTCCTTTGTCATTCCGAGCGAAGCACTTAGAGCGAAGGAGGGTCATCCTGAAGGTGTGAAGCGCCTGAAGGATCTCGTAGCAAGTGATATAATATATGCATGACTCATCAAGAACTACGCAAATTATGGACGCAGTTTTGGGAATCTCGTGGGCATAAACTTGTACCACCTGCTCCTTTAGTACTACAAAACGATCCAACTACTCTCTTTACCAGCTCTGGCATGCAACCGCTGGTTCCGTATCTACTTGGAGAGACACATGCACTCGGAAATCGTTTATATAATATCCAACCCAGTTTTCGTGCGCAAGATATCGATGAAGTAGGCGATAATCGTCATACCACCTTTTTTGAAATGATGGGAAATTGGTCGCTCGGGGATTACTTTAAAAAAGAGCAAATTCCCTGGATTTGGGAATTCTTTACGGATGTTTTGAAAATTCCTAAGGACAAATTATATGTAACTGTCTATGAAGGAGGGTCGGGAGTTGCGAAAGATAATGAAGCGCGTGAGATTTGGAAAAGTTTAGGACTTGCTGATGACCATATTCACGAATATGACGCTAAAAAAAATTGGTGGTCACGTTCGGGTCCTCCTAACAATATGCCGGTTGGGGAAATCGGAGGTCCTGATAGTGAAATTTTTTATGACTTTGGAGAGCATCTAAAGCTGCATGAAAATTCTTCTTTTAAAGATGTTGAATGTCATCCCAACTGTGACTGTGGACGATTTATGGAAATTGGGAACTCAGTGTTTATTCAATATAAAAAGAGTGAGAGTGGAGAGCTCCAGGAACTTTCCCAGCGTAATGTAGATTACGGTGGAGGATTTGAACGCATTCTGGCAGCTGTTGATAATGAGCCAGATATATTTAAGACCGATGTCTTTAACGAAATCATTGCACAAATAGAGCGAATCAGTGGGAAAAAATATGAAGCTAATGCTACTGAAATGCGCGTTGTAGCAGATCATATTCGCTCCGCAGTTATGATCATTATTTCAGGAGTTGTTCCATCAAATAAAGAGCAAGGGTACATGCTCCGCCGTCTTCTTCGTCGGGCGGGGGTTAAGCTGCGACAGTTGGCTGGGGAATTGAGAGCGAATGATGTTTCTTCTATGGCAGTAAGTATTTTGGATACCTATGACTCTTACGCTGGAGTTGGTAAGCGTGAGCATGTGGAGCTAGTTGAAAAAGTAATCATCGATGAAATTACGAAATTTGCAAAAAGCCTCGACAACGGCCTTAAATACTTTAAGAAAGTTTCGAAGGTCGACGAAAAAATTGCATTCGACTTATTTCAAAATTATGGATTTCCGTTTGAAATTACACAAGAGCTTGTTGCGCAGCAAGGATATTCTCTCGATGCGGGAGTATATGGAGAATTATTCGCGGCTCATCAAAACCAGTCTCGAACAGCGTCGGCAGGAACATTCAAAGGGGGACTTGCCGATAATTCTGACCAAGTTTTAAAATATCACACTGCCACCCACCTCTTGCACCAAGCATTAAGGGATGTACTCGGACCATCTGTTCGTCAAGAAGGTTCTAATATAACAGGGGAACGTTTGCGTTTCGATTTTTTCGTTGAAACTAAACCTACGGACGAGATGTTCAAAAAAGTTGAACAAATCGTAAACGAGAAAATTGCTCAAAAACTACCTGTTTCATTCAAAATTCTTCCTAAAAAAGAAGCAG
>JAYPGZ010000025.1:0-5331 GCA_038127095.1 Candidatus Roizmanbacteria bacterium
CAATAACAATAATGAGGTTTTCAACCTCCTCACCCTCATTCCCAAGGGGAAAGTCACCACCTATAAAGCGCTCGCCCTAAAAACTGGTATTAAAAACCCTCGCCTCATCGGTTCTATAATTCATAGAAACACAAACACGAGCAAATACCCCTGCCATCGCGTCATCCGATCCGATCGATCTATTGCAAGCGGATACGCTTTTGGAGGAAAAGCAGCGCAGATCGAGCTTCTAAAACATGAAGGAATACTATTTAATAAAGCTTCTACTAAAATCCTACCTCGTTTTGTATTACGTACTATACAATAAAACAATGCGCCGACGGACCAACACCAAAATCAACATTGCACTCTTTGCTGGAATCGCTGTATTTTTTATACTCGGCATCTTTACCTTTAAAATGTGGAGTTTTTACAAAAACATTCATACAAAAAAAGCTCCCAGCACAGTAGTAAAAAAGCCGGTGGAAAAAACTTCCTTCAACTTCCTTCTTATGGGTTACGGAGGAGCGAATCATGAAGGTGCATATTTAACCGACACAATTATGGTTGCTCACCTTGATACAAAAACCAGAAAAGCGACACTTATTTCTATTCCCCGCGATATTTGGGTAAAAATACCAACACAATCTGGGGACTCGTTCCACTCAAAGATCAATGCGGTATATCAGATGGGACTATACCCAAAGAATTATCCAGATCTTCCCGAAAAATTTCACGGAGAACAGGGTGCAGGTGAACTAGTGGGTCTGGTAATTAATCAGGTTACCGGACTTACCATAGATAATTATGTAGCTATTGATTTTGCGGGTTTTGAAAAAACAGTAGACACGTTGGGCGGCATAGATATTCCTGTAGCAATTACATTTGATGATTTGGAATATCCTATTACCGGCCACGAAGATGACTTGTGCGGAAAATCAGAAAGCGATTTGCCTGAACTTGAAAAAATCGCAACTGATTCCCCGGAAATTGCTTTTCCCTGCCGCTACGAACATCTTCATTTTGACGCAGGAATACAACACATGGATGGAGCAACCGCTCTTAAATACGTACGATCAAGACATAGTGAACAAGATGGTGGTGATTTTGCCCGAGCGCGCCGTCAACAAAACTTTTTGGAAGCATTAAAAAAAGAGGTTATCTCGTTAGGATTTATTCCAAAAATAATTCCGCTTATGGACAAATTGGCTGACCATATTCAAACCGATGTTGATCCTTTATTTGCTAACAAGCGTTTACTAGATTCACAGGTTGGTAAAGAATACATACAGAGACATTTTGTTTTGGATGACAAAAACTATATAAAAGTATCTCGCTCAGCTATTGGACAGTTTATACTCATTCCCAACGAAGGAATAGATCGATGGGAAGTTGTTCATAAAGCAATTAAAAATTATATTAAAGAAACGTCAGAAAAGTAATACACTACAATTTGACCGATTCTGTCGGAGAAATAACAAGCGGTTCAGGGGTTGGGGTTGCTGTTGGAACCGCAGTCGGAGAAACTGGCGCAGGTGTTAAAGCCAAACTTGCGCGTTCAAATTCAAAATACACACTACTAGTTCCTACTCCAATGGCTATTCCTGTTCCAAGTGCCAAGAGTGCAATCATAACTTTTGCAGTCGCAAATCTGACAAAAATATTTTGAACAATTTTATGTTTATCTTTCACAACCATCATTGAATCAGTATACACGGAATTTTGATATAATAGAGCGGTATCAAACGCTAGGAGAGGTCGCATAGTGGTCTAGTGCGGCAGTCTTGAAAACTGCTGTCCGAGCAATTGGACCGTGGGTTCGAATCCCACCCTCTCCGCCAGGAAAATCAATTTTCTACATACGTTGATCTTGAGGGTCAAAAATAGACGGTTCAACTTTTTCATTATTTAAATACTGAGCAATACGTTTACCACCAAATATAGACGGTAAAATACCCACTCCGTTACATCCCAGGTTGTAAAGTAATACTTCGTTGCACGGTTCTGGCCCTATTCGCCGAATTCCGTTAGGCGTATACCCCATAAGCCCCTGCCATGAATACACAAATTCAACATCTTCCACGGGATATTTGTTATAACTCGATCGCAGAAATGTATCGATTGTGTCGTTTACCGTATCTACTTGCTCATGATCGAATATAAACTTCTCGGATTCGGGCAACGCTTTGTCAGGACCTCCAATACTAATTAAATTGTGAACTTTGTTCACTTCGTGCTCAAATGGACGTCGCGTTATATAAAAATAACTATCATTTAACACCGTGTCCTTATTAATTGATTCTTTTGGAAAATAGCTTATGGCAATCGGATCATGTTTCGAGGTCTGAACATACGCCGACATATAGCCCACCAGACCTTCAATTGAATGGTGAAATTGTGTATTTACTTGAGCACCTGCTTCGTTATTAATTTTGAAATGCTCAAATCCATTTGTACAGAGCACCACTCGTTTTACACGAATTCTAAATTTATTCACTTCCAAAACAGCATCTATTTTATAGAGATTTAAAACTTTCATTGGGCTCTGCTCGTAAAAAGAAAATCGTCGGGGAAATTTTTTCACCAAATATTGCACTAATTTTTCTGTAAAAACAGCACTATTCATGCAACCTTTTTTATACGAAAGCGATGCAATATACTCTTTATTATTCGATTCAAGCTGCGAAAGTATTCTTGCTTGATCAACAATAGAATATAAGTCCTTAAACTTTTCAGGAATTTTGTTCTTACCTACCCATTCTCGTGCAACAAGAATTGTTTCTTGAAACAGCTTATGATCTACTCGCAAACGACTACTTTCCAAATGTGGAATCAATTGCTCTAGTGTTGAAACGCCGGCGTAACCTGTAAATGAATAGTGACGAACATCAATGGCTGTGTCGCTAATAATTTTTGTAAGCAATTCCCACGCATCTTCTACTTTTCGTTGGCCATCTACAGCCAAGTCCACCCCAAATTCCTTAGCAATATCTGGCAGAGGTCGTTCAAAGTAACTAGTAATCTGCCCAGCATTATGTCCGGTAGCACCATGAGCAATCTTGTCTGCTTCCAACAAAATGACCGATTTATCTGTTTGTGTTAATGTGTAATATGCTGTCACTACACCTGCAATCCCCCCACCTACAATTGCCACGTCGGCATGCAGATTCTTGTTCACAGGAATAGAATTTCTGGTACGTGCAAGTTCTTTTATCCAGGGAGAATTATTCTGATGCATAAAATAATTATACACAGACAACCTCTTCAAGTATAATATGCACCATGGAGCCGCCTATTAAGAAAAAGCTCGATGTTTTTTTCTCACACTACAACAAACACGCATATAAAAAGGGAGAACTCCTTATCCACGCCGATAATCAGCCAACTGGAATCCTATATCTTGTAAAAGGAATGGTAAAGCAGTACGCCGTGTCCTCCAACGGTAACGAACACATATTGACTATATATAAACCTAGCTCATTCTTTCCCATTATTTGGGCCATTAACAATACTAAAAATACTCATTATTTTGAAGCCATGGAAGACGTAGTTGTGTGGATTGCTCCTAAAGAAGCTGTGATTTCATTCCTGCAAACAGAACACGATGTTTTGTACGATTTACTTAAACGTTTTTCCACTGGTATGTCGGGCATGCTTACACGAATAGAGTATTTACAAGGAGCTTCAGCGTATAAAAAAGTGATTTTTACCATATTACAAACAGCATCACGATTCGGAAAAAAAACAACTAATACTTCGGGGGTGTTGCTTCGTACAACTCATAAAGAAATTGCGGGATTTTCAGGATTAACAAAAGAAACAATCAGTAGAGAATCTACCAAATTACAGACTAAAGGCTTAATCGAAAACCATAACCATAGTATTTTAATTAAAGATGTAAAAAAACTAGAAGAAGAACTTACACAATAACGTTGATCTGTATCATTGTATTTTGAATTTTTTTAGTTCATAATTAGGCGGTCATAGATAAAAATACACATATGTTTGCACATGATATAAAAGAACTCGTTAAACAAAACACCAACTTCAGAACAGTCCTGCATACGGGGAAACATGCACAAATTGTTGCCATGAGTCTACTCCCTGGAGAAGACATTGGTACCGAAACACATGCAACAGTTGATCAAATTTTATATTTTGTTACCGGAACATGTCGTGCAACAATTAATGGTGAAACACGCGATGTACAGGAACACGATGTGGTTTTTGTGCCTGCCGGCGCCGAACACAATTTCATGAATACTGGTACTAGTAGTTTAAAACTCTTTACCGTATACTCTCCTCCCGAACATGCCGATGGTACAGTACACCTTACAAAAGCCGATGCACAAAAAGCTGAAGCACACGAATAAAATATGAAAAAAACAAAAAAAGAATCATTTAAAGTAGACGGAGAAAACTTGTTAAAAAAAGTCAAGGAACTTATTAATGAGGGAAATGTCCGAAAAATTACTATTAAAGATAAGGGGGATAAGGAAATTATGTCATTTCCACTCACTATTGGTGTAGTTGGGGCAGTTCTTGCACCAATACTTGCTGCAATCGGCGCAATAGCCGCACTTGTAGGAGAATGTACCATATCAGTTGAACGCGAAGCTACACAATGAGATTAAAAAATAAGGTCGCACTAATCACCGGAGGTGGGTCTGGAATTGGAGCGGCAATCGCGAAAGCTTTTGCTCGAGAAGGCGCTCAGGTGGTAATATGCGGACGACGTGAAGAACAACTCAAGCAAGTTACGCAAGAAATTGATAGCTCGGGGGGAGAAGCCCTCTATTGTGTTGCCGATGTGTCTTCTGCGCAACAAATTCAAGCAATGCATGAAACGATCAAACTTAAGTTTGGAACAATCGATATATTAGTCAATAATGCAGGGATTTATATGCCCGACGATATTACCGCAACAAGCGAAGATGAATGGGATACTGTCATGAACGTAGATGCAAAAGGTGTATTTTTAGTTTCTAAGTCTGTTCTTCCCGACATGATTCAAAAAGGTAAGGGAAAAATTATCAACATTGCTTCCATTGCAGGTTTATTTGGATTTGAAAAATCCGCAGCATATTGCGCAGCCAAAGGAGCAGTAGTTAATTTAACACGAGAAATGGCACTTGATTACGCTCCAAAAGGTATTTGCGTTAATGCAATTGCTCCTGGAGTAATCGACACCGACATGACGAAAGGCTTTCTAAGTAATGAGCAAGCAAAACAGGCATTTCTAGCAAAAACACCCGTAGGACGAGTTGGGACCCCAGACGATATTGCACATGGAGCGGTATATTTAGCAAGTGATGAGTCGGATTTTGTCGCAGGTCACACATTAGTAATTGA
>JAYPGZ010000026.1:0-2364 GCA_038127095.1 Candidatus Roizmanbacteria bacterium
CCAAAAAAGGTGCTCCACAAGGAGCGCTCCCAACTAAAGGGATATTTACAATTTGTTCAGGAAGTGAGAGTTCAAGTGACCTTGCTTGATGTTTTTCATTGGAAATATATCCCTTCTCTTTTAATGTGTTTACGTGACGTTGTATTGAACTAATACCAGAATAGTCACTCTGCATTGCCAAATATATTTCTTTTAAGGTGGGAGATTTTCCTAGTTTTTGCTGAAGATCTAGGATCGTAGAAAGTATCTTTTTTTGTTTTATTGTTAGATGGTTTTTCATGTTTGCGTAAATAATAACACATTGTGCGTAATTGTCAATAAGGTTTAATAATGTTTCATATGGTTTACTATAGTTTAGAAAGTCACAGCAATCTAATCACTTGACAAGATGTAATATATATTTTATATTGATTGTGTACAATGCACATAGACGCACCTATCAAATATATATAGGAGCGACTCCTGTCCCAGCGTACACACCTTACCAAGGCCAAGGTTGTTTGCTTCAAGGCTGAAAGATAAATATGAGGATAAATATGCACCCTAAAAGGGAGTCCTTTGCATGGGGAAAAACATTATAAATTTCCAATTTGTGATATGGAAAAACAAAACAAGTTGAAGGTGGAGTATGTAGACATAGATATACTTAAGCCATCAACGTATAATCCCCGCCGTTGGGATGAAGCGGCAATTATAAATTTGACAGAGAGTATACAACGATTTGGGATCGTTGATCCCTTTATCGTTAACAGCTATAAAGACCGCTGTGGGGTTCTTATCGGTGGTCACTTTAGATATAAAGTATGCAAAGATTTGGGTATCAAGCAAGTACCAGTCGTATGGCTTCACATTACAGATGAGGCAAAAGAAAAAGAATTAAATATTCGGCTAAATAAAAACTTGGGAGAATGGGATTACAACTTACTTGCCAAGTTTGACGCCTCCCTTCTAACCGACGTAGGGTTTTCAAGTGAAGAACTAGACGATATATTTGCTATTGATGAAACTCCTGAACAGTTTGATCTTAAAAAAGAACTAGAAAAACTAAAGATAGAATCAATTGAAATAAAAAAGGGAGACGTTTGGCAGTTGGGAGAGCATCGCATGATGTGTGGCGACTCTACTATTGAGGAAAATGTACTTACGCTGTTTGGTCAAGACAAAGCAGACATGTGCTTCACAGATCCACCCTATATTTTAGATTACTTAAACGGGAAACAAAAACATGGAAAAGCAGTAACGGGTTTTGGAGCAAAGCAAAATAGACGCTATTTGGAAACTGATGTGCTTCCTCCTGACTTTACTGAAAAATGGATGGGGAATATTGCAAAAATTCAAAAAGAACATTTTTCCATCATCGTCTACGAGAACTGGAAGAACATAAGAACTATATGGGACGAAATGGAAAAGCATTGGAAAGTTAAGAATATGATTGTCTGGCATTTAAGCAACCGAGTGCAGGGCTTTTCAGCAAAGTATAAATTCTTCTCCAAATATGACATTGCGATGGTGGGGGCAAGTAAAGATACTTCTGTTGAATTCAATCATGAACAAGAAGAAGATGGACTACAAAACGAATACGATACAGCGCTTTACGCAATATCAGGAAAACCCCAATGGGAAGGATATGAGAAAGGCAAGAAAACTCAGCCAACCGATTTTATAGAACATGCCGCATCTGATGAAAAAAGTTCGGGACAGGGAATTATTTTTGGCACAAAACCTGTTGAGATATTAATTCCCTACATGAAAGTACTTACCAAAAGGGACGATATCATTGCCGAACCATTTGGAGGCAGTGGAAGCACGTTGATTGCGGCAGAAAAACTGAAACGTCGCTGTTTCCTTATGGAAAAGTCCCCCGTATACGCAGAGGTCATTCGTAACCGATGGGAAAAACTGACAGGTCAAAAAGCAATAAAAGTAATCGGTTAAATGTTGATATGAATAAACCATTATGTCAGCCGATGACCGAATTGCACAAGAAAAAGAAAAGATAGTTGAAGAGCTAAAACGAGTCCCTATTGTTCTTGCTGTGTGTCAAAAAGTGGGTATTGGTCGAGCAACGTTTTATCGCTGGCTAAAGGAAGATAATGCATTTTCCAAACAAGTAGACATAGCAAAAGCGGAAGGATTGCAAACCGTAAATGATCTTGCGGAGTCTCGTCTTATCAGTAACATTCAAAAAGGAGACAATACAGCTATCATCTACTGGTTAAAGCATAATCATGAAAAATATCGAGAGACTATGTTACGACTCGATCCAGTTTTACAAAAACAGCTTCAGGAACTTCTTGTGTAGAAAGAGGATTTGTTTCAGAAAATCATTTTAGTTGTTCTTGAAGGAGAAATAGCGACACGAGA
>JAYPGZ010000026.1:2374-2782 GCA_038127095.1 Candidatus Roizmanbacteria bacterium
ACATAAAATACGGCTGAAGTATTTTGACCTCATGCATTCAGAAGAGGTAGTAGAAGGACTTGGCATTTTATCCTCTGACAGAAGCACACTTCGCCCGTATTTTGAAGATAAAAAGATTAGAGAAATAATAGATGCTCCTACGTCTCCAGATGATGAGTATTCCATTCGTGGATGGGAATATATAGCCAAAAGCATTACTTATTATGATCTTCTTGCCGCTCGACAGTATTTTGAGTTTAGAAGCTTGTATAGGAGACATTCCCATACAATTCAAAAAGAGGCAAATACCTGTCTTCTTCTTTATCTCTACTATACCTTTGAGATTGTAAAACACATAGTACTACTTGGACTTCCAATGGAGCCCGAACATATTCCCCAGCAAATTGAATCCATAAGACTTTTGACAAA
>JAYPGZ010000026.1:2792-4788 GCA_038127095.1 Candidatus Roizmanbacteria bacterium
CATCAAGACAAATGGTCACTTTAATATACCAAGTGGCGTGTTGGCAACCTTGCAATATATGAGTTCTGATTCGGTAAAACAGATAAATACACAGAATACTGAGTTATATCTGCATTTATCAACACATGAGGTAAAGGCAGTTCAAAACATCATATGGGAGTGGTATAAAAATCTACATTTGACTTTGAAAACATATTCGGTACCTTAGAGGTAGCTAGGTAGTAGGATCGGTGATATAATTACCTTAACAATTCGGATTGCCTAAACTCAATTTTTCACAAAATTGGGCATGGCAATAAAACCCCTTGAGAGAACGAGAGCTCCTCGTTCAGCAACCTCAAGGGGTCGTATGGGGAAACCTATATGGGCGCAAGCCGGCTGGCGGGGAGCTTTGTTCGTATATAACACTCTCCCTCAGCCCAAATATAGTTGCTCAATTTATTTTTCCCATATGGCAATGAGAGGAGGTGAATATAAATAATGGAAGTATATAGACAGTCTAAAAACTATATAGTCGTACGATTGGCTCTATTTGGATTTCTTTCTTTGATGTTTGTGGGAATTCCTTGGCTTATTATGGCGATAGTAGAGTACATGTCAAGCAAGTTTATTATCGAAAAGAATGGCGTTATCTTAGAAAAAGGAATTATCTCAAAACATACAATAGATATCCCTTATAGCAAGATTAATTCGATACAGGTAAGACAGCAAATTATAGGAAGAATGCTGAACTATGGAGATATTGTTGTTCTCACAGGCAATGATATCGCAGGGCAGGTCTTTAGCGGCATTGATGATCCAAATGCTGTTAAGGCAAAGATACAGAAGTTGATCAAGTAACGTTACAAACAAAATAAAACCTCCCTTTTCAAAGGGGGTTTTATTTTGTAATAGATTGTAACTATTAGCTTATTATGAGCCTGCTAAATGTACTATAATAAGATATAACAGCTTATGAATAAAAAAGAGTTAACAGAGACAGATATTCGAACAAAATTTATTACTCCAGCCATTCAAAATGCTGGCTGGAATATTCAAAAACAAGTTCGAGAAGAAGTGCATTTTACCGATGGTCGAATTATCGTTAAAGGCGAAACAATAAAAAGATCAAAAGGCAAAAAGGCTGACTATCTTCTTTACTATAAATCAAATCTTCCAATTGCAATTATTGAAGCAAAAGACAATAACCATTCAATAGGAGATGGGATGCAACAAGGATTGGAATATGCTGAGATACTCGACATTCCTTTTGTGTATTCAAGTAATGGAGATGGATTCCTTGAGCATGATAAAACAAAAACTATTGGCGCAATTGAAAAAGAGTTGAATATGGATCAGCTACCCTCCCCTGAAGAATTATATAGAAGATATGCTGTATGGAAGGGTCTAACTTCTGAACAGGAATCTATTATCAGACAGGATTACTATTATTCTCCAACGAGTAAAACTCCCCGTTATTATCAAGAAATCGCAATCAATAGAGCGACAGAGGCAATCGTTAAAGAACAGGATCGATTGCTTTTAGTTATGGCAACAGGCACGGGAAAAACATATACAGCGTTTCAGATAATGTGGAGGCTTTGGCAAGCAAGAAAAAAGAAACGAATACTTTTTGTAGCTGATAGAAATATCTTAGTTGATGATCCAATGAGGCGTGATTTCTCTCCGTTTGGAGAGAAGATGACAAAAATTAATAGAGGTAAATTTGATATTCAGAAATATTCTGCATACGAAGTATTCATAGGACTTTATCAAAGCATAACAGGACCAAGCGAAGATCAGAAAATCTTTAAGCAATTTCCCAAAGATTTTTTTGATCTCATCATTATTGATGAAGCACATCGAGGAAGTGCTGGAGATGACTCTGCATGGCGCGAAATACTTGAATATTTTAATGCAGCGACACAAATTGGTATGACAGCAACTCCAAAACAACAAGATGGTGCAGATAATATCGAATACTTCGGTGAACCAATCTATACATACTCGCTTAAGC
>JAYPGZ010000027.1:0-4768 GCA_038127095.1 Candidatus Roizmanbacteria bacterium
GCTAGTAACAGTTCGCACCCGCGAATTGTCCGCCAGTCGGAAAAAACAACTTCCGGTCGTACTACCAAAAGGAGAATTGCCGTGAAGAAGTCGGTCTTGGATCAAGTCAAGCGCGGAACCGCTGAATGGGTTGTGGGTCATGCCATGTGGCAGAAGAGCCAAGGCAGGAAGCCATCGGAACCCTATGGCAACATCCGCAATCCACAGCACGCGTATCGTGCTGCATTGTCGGATCTGTTCTATTCGACCCCCCCCGTAGGCAGTTACGTTGATCATTACATCGCATGGATGGTCAAGGTCGCTACCCTCATTCGTATGCCGATGTGCTCGGTTTTCAACGGTGTTAACATCACCGTGTGGCCGGGTGACATCCCTGATGATCTTGCGCGTGCCTATCGCAACGAATGCGAGCGTCGCCACCAGGAGTACTTGAACTCTCCGGAGTACAAGCTTGCTCTACGGAAGGCCAAGGAAGCCCAGCGTGCACGCAATGCACTGCTTAGGGAATTCCTTGCTGTTGCACCCAAGAAGATGACCTGTCTTGATGTGCGGTTGTGGCGTGATCTCTACAAGAAGAATACCGACCTCTATGGTCGTGCTATTCTTTCCTACGCCTCACGCTGGGCTCGTATCATGGAAGGTCAGATCAACAACGGTCGTGCCTTGGAAGACTGTGCCAGCGAAGCGAGTCATGTTGGTGATAGCGAAGGCATCACTGGCTTCATGTATGGCATGGCCGTATCCATCCTGTCACGGGTCTGGGTTCATGGTGACCAGCTTCGACGTTGGCACAACCGCTCAACCCAGATCGGCGACGAAGGCGATCGTGCAAATGAAGAAGGAGGAGTCTTGAATCCAGCAGTTCTCATCATCGGCGCAAGCTGATACCAGTCACCGCACTTCGCCCAGCGCGAATTGTCCGCCAGTCGGAAAAAGCAACCAAATAGCCCCTCCCACCGCCCACCCCGGGCAACCCCAATCGTCTTAAAGACGATTTCGCAGAGTCTGCAAGCAACCAAGTGCAATTAGAGCACGAGTTTGAAATGGGTAGCTTTCGCTACCTTGTGACTTCTGTCACCATTTCTATAAACCTCGTGCTCTTTTTGTATGTATAATATCCCCATGTCCTATCTGTGTACTTCTTGCGGTGTGCCATCAGCTTCCTGGTATGGTAAATGCCCCGAATGTAACAATTGGAATACGCTCGTTGCTCAGGCACCGGTTACCAAAAAGAATAAAGGCACTTCTAAGGTGTCTGCTCCTGCAAAAATCACTCCAATGTCGAGTATTTCAAGTCTCTCTACTTCGCGAATGCCCGTAGGAATTCATGAAGTCGACCGAGTTCTTGGCGGCGGTTTTATGGGTGGGGAAGTTATTCTACTTGCCGGCCAGCCAGGAGTAGGGAAGTCTACACTACTTCTTTCTGCGCTTTCAGGCAAAAAAACGCTCTACGTTTCAGGTGAGGAATCTGGTGAACAAGTCCGGCACCGAGCAGACAGACTTGGTGTTAACATCAATTCCTTTGCATTTACCGACACCGTTGCGGTAGAGCCACTTCTTAATCTGCTCGAGAGCGATGCGAAAGCATATGATGTTGTTGTTATCGATTCTATCCAAACTATTTATTCCGAATCTATGAAAAACACGTTTGGGAGTGCGTCGCAGATTAAGGAATCGGCCAGTGCACTTGTCGATGTTGCTAAAAAAAATAACCTTGTCATGATTATTGTTGGCCACATTACGAAAGAGGGCGACATCGCCGGTCCTAAAACACTGGAGCATTTAGTCGACTGCGTTCTCTACCTTGAGGGTGCAAAAGACTCACAATATAGATTGTTAAGAGCGCAAAAAAATCGTTTCGGTTCCACCGATGAAGTTGGTGTTTTTGAAATGGGCGAAAAAGGATTGGCGGAAGTCAAAAACCCCGCCGTATTTATTAACCAATCCGCAATTGCCGAACCGGGCAGGGTTATTGTGGCAGTGCCAGAAGGTTCACGGTCGCTTTTTTTCGAGGTTCAATGTCTGGTGGTTCCTACTACACTTTCTTTCCCGAGGAGAGTTGTTTCCGGAGTCGATTACAATAAAGTACAACTCCTGTTGGCCGTTCTGCAAAAAAACGCACGACTTCCACTCGACAAATTCGATGTATATGTTAATGTCGTAGGGGGAATTTCCATTAAGTCTACCGCTGCCGATTTGGGAGTAGTTACTGCAATTTTTTCTTCAATTAAAAATAAGCCTGTTTCTTCAAAGTCGGTATTTACCGGTGAAATTGGGCTACTAGGGGAAGTGCGCGCGGTTCTTGGAGAAGAAAAGCTGATCAAAGAAGCAAGTCGCTTCGGATTTTCCAAAGTCTATTCTTCAAAAAATCTCACATCAGTAAACGCCATTGCATCGGTTCTGAAATAGTCTATTGCAAATCTGTCACTTGTTCGTTATAATTCAGTTTTAGTCATTACAAATTATTAATTTCATTTAATCAAAACAAATATGGCACAGGACAAATTTGATCGTAATAAACCTCATTTGAATATTGGAACCATTGGTCACGTTGATCATGGTAAGACCACATTAACTTCGGCTATTCATACCGTTCTTTCTAAAAAAGGTCTTGCAAAGGCCATGAAATATGAAGAAATCGATAAAGCTCCTGAAGAAAAAGCACGAGGAGTAACCATTAACATTCATCACTCTGAATACGAAACCACAAAGCGTCATTATGCACATATTGATGCTCCAGGACACGCTGATTACATTAAAAACATGATTACCGGTGCCGCTCAAATGGACGGTGCAATCTTAGTTGTTTCAGCTCCCGACGGACCAATGCCACAAACCCGAGAACATTTGCTTTTGGCACAACAGGTTAACGTTCCTGCAATTGTCGTTTTCTTAAACAAATGCGACATGGTCAAAGATCCAGAAATTCTCGAATTGGTTGAAATGGAAGTCCGAGACTTACTTAGTAAGTACGGTTACCCAGGAGACACCACACCTATCATTCGAGGTTCAGCTCTTAAGGCAATCGAAGGCGATGCAGAAGCTGAAAAAGCAATCGAAGAACTCATGAGTACTGTTGATAGCTTTGTTCCAGAACCAACTCGTGATGTTGATAAACCATTCCTTATGCCTGTTGAAGACGTCTTCACCATTCAAGGTCGAGGAACCGTCGTAACCGGTCGTGTGGAACGAGGAATCTTAAAACTCAACGAAGAAGTAGAAATCGTTGGATTGAAAGAAACGCAAAAAACAGTCGTTACAGGTATCGAAATGTTCAAGAAATTACTTGACGAAGCACGAGCCGGTGACAACGTTGGACTTCTTATTCGAGGAATCGAAAAAGAACAAGTCGAACGTGGACAAGTTATTGCAAAGCCAAAATCAATCACCCCACATACTGAATTCGAGGCTGAAATTTATGTCTTGAAGAAAGAAGAAGGTGGTCGACACAGCCCATTCTTCACTGGATATCGTCCACAGTTCTACATTCGAACTACCGACGTAACCGGAGAAGTAACACTCGACAAATCAATTGAAATGGTTATGCCTGGCGATAACGTTAAGATTAACGCCAAGCTTATCTACCCAGTTGCTTTGGAAGAAGGTTTGAAGTTTGCTATTCGTGAAGGCGGACACACAGTCGGAGCCGGAGTAGTAACAAAAGTCACTAAATAAGTAATTAAACACTATATAGGGGGTGGTAACCCCACCCCATATAGTAACGTTGCACATTAATAACACGTATGCCAAAAGGCAAAATTAGAATACGACTTAAGTCGTACGATCACCGATTAATAGATGAAACCTGTCAAAAGCTGGTCGATACAGCTACTAAAACAGGGGCATCCTTTGTTGGGCCAATTCCATTGCCTACTAAAAAAGAAGTATACGTTGTTCAAAAAGCAACATTCATCGACAAAGACAGTCGCGAACACTTCGGTCTAAAAATTCATAAGCGTCTCATTGATATCGTCAATCCTACCAATCAAACGATTGATTCTCTTATGCACCTCGATCTTCCTGCCGGAGTCAATATTGAGGTTAAGATGGGGTAAATGGGAAATATAGATAGAGAATCAAAGGTAGAAACTCATGGATGGCAAACAACTTCTATTGCATTACCTACCGTACAGCAAATACAAGCCTTGACAGAACGCGTAGATAGTAATTGGCTATCAACTCAAGTAAGGAGACCGTTAGATGAATTAAAAAGGTTTGCAGAAACTCCTGATTGTGCTATGATCGTGTTAAGACCGCCTTTAGGTCTTGGCGATAAAGTAATTCACCTGCGACATGTTGTTGGATATGCTCGCCATTTTCCTGATAAACAGTTTTTTTTACATCCCGAACATATTCCCCTGTATGGACGTTTTGATTTGCCTTCAAACGTGGTTGTCGAAAAAAAAGAACCAGAAAAAAGTGTAATACCCATAGATCTGTATGAGCTTAGTCACCCATTTGAAGTGACTGGACAAATGTCAATTTTCCGTGACTTGGCTTTAATGAGTGCATTATCGACCGTTACGGAAATAGACGTTTCTTTATATGATAAGCCGATTGTTAATCTTGATGAAAATCTACTAAATATGCCACCGACGCATGATGTCATTATTTTTCCTGATGCATTTGAAATCGAAGAGGACGCTGGTTCATATTTCAAATCACAGAAATCAATTGATGCAACAAAATGGCGTATGATATTCGATCGCTTGTCCAAAGAATTACGAATTGCGCTGGTTATAGGCACCTCACACGAGGAATATTGTGC
>JAYPGZ010000028.1:0-4689 GCA_038127095.1 Candidatus Roizmanbacteria bacterium
TAGCGGATAAAATCATTTACCCACTTGCGCATTAAGCTTCGATTAGCGTTTGCTCCGTCTTTAAATTTAATTTTTTTAACTCCGTTTAACATGTTTTATACAAATGGAATTCCTAATTTTTCAAGCTCTTTTTCAATTAAGTCGACAGATTTACGTCCGACTCCTTTAAGACCAACAAGATCTTCTTTTCCTCGGGCAAGCAAATCTTCAACGGTTTCGATCTTTTCTCGCAATAATGCATTAATTACACGAGTTGGAAGATCGAGTTCATCAATAATAGTTTGATAGACTTTTTTATCAACTTCTTTGGCTGGAACTACTCGAGCTGCATTGTTATCGTGTTGAGTTTGTGCATCTTGTGCATCGGACAAAACATGTCCGAAAAAGCCTTGCAATGTTTTTGAAGCCTCTTCAAGTGCTTCAACTGGCTTTATAGTTCCGTCTGTCCAAACTTCAAGGGTAACTTTTTCAAATTTACTGGTTCGTCCGACACGTACACCATCTACTTTGTAGTTTACCTTTGAAACTGGTGAAAAAATTGAATCAACAGCCATAACGCCAAGTTCGCGCTTTTCTTTATCTTCGGCAATTGAATACCCCATTCCTTTTTCAAGAGTAAGTTCAATGTTCAATTTGGTCTTAGCCGATGTGACTTCTGCAATATATTGCGAGTCGTTAACAACTGTTACATCGCCACCTTTAAAATCTGCTCCGGTCACTGTGCCAACACCTTTTCCACTATAAGAAACTGTGAAAGGACCAGATCCCGTAGCGGTAAATCGTAACAATTTAAGATTTAACAAAATTTCAAGAACTGATTCCTTAACTCCTTCTAAGGTTGAAAATGGATGATTGACTCCGTCAATCTTTACATAGGTAATTCCGACTCCTTCAATTGAAGAAAGAAGTACTCGTCGAAGCGAGTTTCCTACGGTTTGACCGTATCCTTCTGGAAGTGGACTGATAATAAATTTCCCGTACTCTGCAGACATGTCTGCTTTTTCTGTCACAAATGTTGGTGTGATCATATTTTTTTTGCCTTACGGCATTTTTAATTTATAAAACAAATTATCGTGAATAGAATTCAATAACCGATTGCAATACGACATCTTCAGAGAATTCACTGAGCGGAGGAATTGATTCAATTTTGCCGCTCGTTCCTTTTCGTTTAATCCACATAACAGGCGCATCATCTTTTTTTGCAATAATTTCTGCAATGGCAGGTATTTGCGCTGTTTTTTCTGTTCGGAATGCAACAACATCGCCAATATTTGTTTGATAGGAAGCAACAGATACTTTCTTTCCATTTACCGTTACATGACCGTGATTTACAAGTTGACGAGCACTTGCACGAGTAGGAGCAAGCTTAAGCTTGTAAACAACATTATCAAGTCGGCGTTCTAGAAATTGAACAAGTAACTCAGCTGTATTTCCTTCCATTCGATTTGCTTTTGTGTAGTAATTTTGCATCTGTGATTCAGAAACACCATACATTCTTTTGAGTTTTTGCTTTTCTCGAAGTTGTGAACCGTAATCGGTTACTTTCTTCTTACGTGAAGCTCCATGTTGACCAGGGGTAATATTAAGACGTCGAAGCAATGATGCTTGAGCTTTAGATCCTGGTGTTTTAAGACCTAAATCAATTCCTTCTCGTCGTGCTAGTTTATTTTTTGAACCTGTGTATCGCATAGTTATTATCCTCGTCGTTCTTTAGGTGGCCGAACTCCATTATGTGGAATTGGGGTAATATCTAAAATTTTGTCTACATCAACACCGCTTGCGCGAATTGCTTTAAGTGATGCCTCTCGACCTGGACCGATTCCTTTAATGAATACGGTTACACCAGCCAATTGATGATTATCGACAACTTTTTTAAGTGTTGCAGCAACGGTGGTGCTTGCCGCATAAGGAGTAGATTTTCGAGTTCCTGAGAAACCGAACATACCGCATGATCCTACTGCAAGCGGCTTTCCGGTTTGATCGGTTATTGTTACAACTGTGTTGTTAAAGGTTGAAGAAACGTAAATTCGTCCTTCTCGTACAACTTGTTTTTCTTTTGTTTTTTTTACCATAGTGGTTAAATGTTATTTAGCAACTGCTTTTGCTGCATCTTCTTTTTTGAGCGCTCCTACTGTCTTACGTTTACCCCGTTTGGTTCGAGCATTTGATTTGGTTCGTTGTCCGTTAACTGGCAAACCTCGAGAATGTCGAATACCTCGGTAAGAACCAATTTCTCGGTATCGCTTAATATTAGCATTAATTTCTTCTTTAAGATCTCCTTCTACTTTATACGTTTTTTCAATAAAATCTTGTAATTTTTTTACATCATCTTCATTCATATCTTTCACGCGTGTTGAAAGATCAATTCCACATTCTTTTAATATGAGTTTTGCTCGATTTGGACCAATACCGTAAATAAGTGTCAACGCATATTCAATGCGTTTATCATCGGGCAAATTGATTCCTATTAAACGTGTCATATTATCCTTGTCGTTGTTTGTGCTTTGGGTCTTTAGCACAAGTTATATATAATTTACCCCGTCGTTTTACGACTACACAACTATCGCACATTGGTTTAACTGATGATCGTACTTTCATAATCTATATGTAATCCTTCCTTTATCTAGATCGTAGCTGGACATTTCGATCCGAACTCGATCTCCGGGAAGAATCTTAATGTAATTCTTTCTCATTTTGCCTGATAGGTAGCACAAAATGATGCGCTCGTTAAAGTCTTTATCAAGCTTGACTCGGAATAATGTATTAGGCAAATTCTCCGTTACTTCTCCGGTCACTACGAGCGTCTCTTCCTTCATAAACCCTATATTTTACCATACTTCCTGGTCAAAATGGAAGCTGTATTTTCTAAAACTGCAATTGTGTCTTCAAAACAGGCTGCAAGGCTATGATTATTGGTAATTAAGCTCCAATCTGAGCCTGGTTCAGGCACAAAATGCGCTTTGACTGGACTATAGATGATTTCAATTGCCAGTACCATTCCCGGCTTAATCAGTGGCGTTTTTTCAATGGGGCGTTCAAAATAACCAGGAACCATTGGATCTTCGTGCAAATCTGCTCCTACTCCATGCCCTGTAAGATCGCGAATAACATAGATATGTTCTTTTTGCGCAAGGTCATCAATGACCGCGGTTATATGACCAATTCTATTTCCTGGTTTGACTTGTTTTAACGCTTCATCAAGAATCATTTTACCAGATTGTAGAAATTTTTCCTTAACCGAATCTTGAACACCTCCTACAATAATAGTTGTAGCTGCATCGGTATGAAGACCTTTATAGTAGACTCCGGCATCAATTGTAAGAACGTCACCAATAGCAACGACTTGTTTTGATGGTGGCGTATGAACAATTTGTTCATTTACACATAAACACGTGGCCCAAATGTAGCCAGGAACCTTATTAAAAGAAATGTCTCCTCCAAGCTTTTTAATAAGCTTAGTAGCAAACATATCTAGTTCTGCCGGTGTCATGGGTGGTTGCTCATATGCGGCTGTCTTGTCTGAGTCTGCGGCTCGCTTGGCGCCGCCAATACGCATATCTTCGATTTGTTCTGGAGTTTTAAGATGTATCATGGGTAAGTATTATGAAAAGTAAATTTCGCGGTAAATAGATTCGAGTTGCGAATACAGTTCCTGTTTGGACCCCTCATTAATAATCATGTAATCAGCAAATCCGAAGGTAGGGCCAACATTTGCTTCTATCAACTCACTTATATCTCGTCCCTCTCCAGAAACATGTGAACGTTCTGGGCGGTTTTTGACACGTGCATAACGCGTTGCTTTTGAAGCAAAAATAGCAACAATAACAACTTTTGTATCCTTAAATCGCTCTTTTAAATATGTATATTCCTGAAATGAGCGCATATTTTCAAGCACTACTATTTTTTTTGTTTTAATTGCTTCTTCAATGGCTTTTTCATTGAGTTTTACCAATGCTTCCATGCCATATTTCGCACGCAATTCGTTTCGAATTGCTTTTTCACTTTCTTCAGTTGACGGCAATCCACGCTTTTTAACCTCTTCTGGAACTTGCCCGAAGTATACAGTTGGAATATCACGACTCTTAAAATAGCTCACCGCTTCACTTTTACCTGCTCCTGGCAAGCTAACAAGTCCAATAATAATATCCTGTTTTTGCTTCCACTCTTGCACGTGATTTTGCACAAGTTCTTTACCCAGTCCGTTAAGAATCGACTCATTTACTTGCTCAATACTTTGTGACCCATCAACCGTAAGTGTTTTACCTTCTTTTTCAAAAAACTCTACAACTGGCGCGGTATGCTTGTGAAAAAGTTCAATTCGCTTTTTTATTGCAGGAAGTGTTTCATCATCACGTTCATCTTTTCGATGAGCAATTCTCCACAATGCCTCTTGGTCTTCAAGTTGAAGATAGACAATTTTGTCCACTTCGTTTTTGACATGCTGCGCCTGAGTAATAGTTCGGGGAAATCCGTCAATAATGAAACCTTTTCTATATTCTGGTTTTTTTAAGTAGTCGGTCACAATTTGAAGAGTTTTATCGTCGGGAATGAGTGAACCCGCATTGATTGTTTCTTTAATGTAACGACCCAATTCGTTTTTTTCTTTTGCTAATTCGCGGAAGATATGACCAGTCGACAAATAGGGAATTCCCAGTTGGCTCGACAATAGATTACCTTGGGTTGACTTAC
>JAYPGZ010000029.1:0-4687 GCA_038127095.1 Candidatus Roizmanbacteria bacterium
CATCGAAATTACATCGGGACTTTCAAAAGGCGACACTATTTATGATTTCACTCAGTAAGATTTTTAAAACATACGAACTTGACGATGGACCTTTCACTGTTCTAAAAAATGTTTCTGTTTCAATAAAAGAAGGAGAATTCGTAGCGATATTAGGTCCTTCTGGCTCGGGAAAATCTACATTAATGCATATCCTCGGCCTTCTTGATAAGCCTACAACCGGAAAAGTTGTTATTAATAATGTAGACGTATCAACACTCAACGATGACGAAGTATCTCGTATACGAAGCGAATTTGTAGGATTTGTTTTTCAGCAATTTAACCTTATTAATAAATTGACCATACTAGAGAATGTATTACTACCTACAATTTACGCACGTAAGAAATTTGATTACGATCCGAAAACACGTGCTCTTGAGTTATTAACCCGTTTTGGAATAGGAAATAAGGCATCTTCTTTTCCAAATAAAATTTCAGGAGGCCAACAACAGCGCGTAGCAATTGCTCGAGCACTAATTATGAAGCCTTCGTTTATATTAGCCGATGAACCTACAGGAAATTTAGATACAAAAACAGGCAATACTATCCTTGATCTACTTCAAGATCTTAATAAAAAAGATAAGATAACCGTCATTATTGTTACCCATGAAGCCGATGTCGCCAAACGCGCAAGGCGCCAGATTAAAGTAATTGACGGGGAAATAAGGTAATATGAAATACTTTCTATTCATTTTAAAAACCGCTCTAGAAGATTTTAAACGTAATAAAATACGAACTTTTTTAACATCACTTGGGATTCTCATTGGTGTCGCCTCAGTCGTACTCCTTATTTCGTTCGGGCTGGGACTTAAGCAATACATCAAAAACCAATTTGAAAGCTTAGGAACTAATCTTGTTGTAGTTTTACCAGGAAAAGTTTTTTCGGGAGGTAGCTTTAGAAGTGGGTCTGGTGCGCTTGGAGGAGTAAAATTTGACGAACGCGATGTTGCAAAATTAAAAAAAATTCCCTCAGTCACCTATGTAGTACCTATTTTCACCAAGGCTGTAAGCATGACCGGAGGTAAAAAAACTGAAATTTCAGATCTATATGCCACAACTGCCGACATGTTTGTAATTCGCAATCTCACCCTTAATTATGGAAGATTGTTCAAAAAAACCGATGTAGAAAAACGATCAAAAGTTGTTGTTGTCGGACCGGCAATTGCTGAGAAGCTTTTTGGATCACCCCAAAGCGCCCTAGGAAGGACTATTCAAATTGAAGGACAGGCATTCCGCGTAATAGGAGTTCTTGATTCCAAAGGTGGCGGAGGGTTTGGCGGTCCTGACTTTGACAGTTTTACATACGTTCCTTACAAGTCAGCATATAGCTTTAATCCCGATAAAAATTTTGTCGGCATATATGTAAAAGTTGCTAATGATTCTGCAGTTAACATGGTAAAGGCACGCGTTTCCGATTCACTCCTCATTCGATATAAAAAAGATGATTTTACCGTTGTTGAACAAACAGAAATCCTCAACGCCGTAAGCTCAATATTCAGTGTCCTTAACACAGAGCTCGTATTGATGGGAGGACTTTCATTACTGGTCGGGGGAATCGGCAGTATGAAGAGTAGGTAAGTGTCAGTTGTTGAACGAACAAGAGAGATCGGAATTCGTAGAGCAATTGGTGCAACCAGTCGCGATATTCTATCGCAATTTTTAGCTGAATCAGTTATATTATCACTGCTCGGAGGATTGGGTGGGGTTGCAATTTCATACATCATTGTTTTCTTTGTGCAACGGGTATTTCCTGCCTATGTAGATCTTACTTCAGTCATGGTTGCTTTTGGTGTTTCATCACTTATCGGTATTATTTTTGGCGTTTTCCCTGCCCGCAAAGCAGCAAATTTATCGCCAATAGAAGCAATTCGATACGAATAATTTCCAAAACCACGGGTTCCGGAATCTTTGAAATTGTTGTAGAATGAAATAATGAACTATACTCCGCTTCCATCTAATTTGGGTGAACACGTATCTACGTATCACTCACCATACAAAAAGGCCTTAGCCACCATACTAATTGCAATGTTTCTAGGAATAGGTGCAACCTATGCATACTTTAGGAATACGTCACCAAAAAATAACAATATTCAAACTACTCCAGTCGTAACCGTAATTCCAAGCCCATTACCCACTGTGGAACAATTACCCACTCCATCAATCGCAGAGTCTTCAGAATCATTAATTTCATGCACTAGCGACGCACTCTGTGTACAATGCCCTCCAGGATCCGATGTAACTACTGATTATCCACTAGGCGGGTGTACTCAAGGCTCATGTGTCAACGGCTTCTGTTCATGGACAGGTACTCAAAAAACATCTCCTTCAGATTCTCTTTCACCGAAACCTAATACACCAAGTCCTATTATTTCATGTCCTTCTGGAACGGTTAAGGTCTGTGAGTCAGGCAACTGTGAATGTATATCAAGTAATCAATAAAAAAGGGGAAGCATACGCTTCCCCCTTATGATCATTCTTAGATCGTTAGTTACCTGTATTTACAACATTACAGGTATTTGAAGATCCTCCACCGGTTAACGTTAGCATCGTTCCATTAGTGTTTCCACCCGTGCTCAAATTTGCTACCGATCGTGTTCTTCCCGTTCTAATTCCTCCACCGCCAATATTACCCATGGTCATATTTCCACCAGTATTATTGCTTTGCATAACAGTCTGATAAGTCATACTTACATTACTGCTTGCAACTGTAACAACTGTTGTATTATTGCTGCTACAATTGACCGTTGATGCATGTACGCTACCAGCAAGAGGTGCAAGCATTACAACTCCTGAAGCAACAGAGAGAATTGTTCTTTTGATTGACATAATTTTCACCTCCTTTCTTTCCTAAGTACTTATACTTAATGCTATATTCCATGCACTAAGAACTCGTACCATCTTTAAAGAGTACATACATCTATACAGTCATTTCAAGTGAGATTATGTATAACCAACCAGTACAAATAGATCTATAGTAGTCGTTACTGAGATTTAATAGCTATATGTAGTAGAGTCCTTAGAAGAATCAAGACTGTTGATTTCCTTTTGATATTGTTTTTGATACTGCTGCAAGTACTGCTCATTACGCATGTTTTGATTCTTTCTCAGTCCATCAGTGATTGCATTCATAAATACGGGTGACGTAACAAACCGCACAATGCTTGACATCAGTAAAAAGAATACAACCCATCCTAATCCCGCCATAGCCCACATCCATACCATAGACTCTTTTTTCGTTTCCTTACCAGAAAGCTTTTTGTATAGCAGAATATTGTAAGATATAAAAAACCAACTAAGTACCACGTTTGTTATGCTTGATAATAAACCAACAATCCCCTGTAATTGTTCCACGGCATTATTAAGAGAGTTTGGAATTATTACCTGAACAACTATATATAAAAGCACTAACGCGCCCCAATGCAAAAATAGTTGGCCAAAGTTATCCATTACTAGTCTTGCAGATCGTTTTATCGCATTTGTTGGAGTTTGCCTTCCCAAAATCAAATCTAGCTGTGCAAACGCTAACATTACCCCCATAAATATTCCTGGCAAAACAAACAACACCGTTGAGCCTAATATAAGTATGCTACTTAGAAAACTCGTAATAAACAAAGGGCCAACCCGATCCATAGCGCCTTTTAACGCATCGATCGCCGACAATGCACCCTTTTTAGCAATTATGTCAACCATTGAAATAGTACTAGCCAAGGTAAGAATCCAGATTGATACAAATAAGCCTAATCCTGAAAAAACGATAATAGGAATATTAATATTTTTAAGTATTGCTTCTACAGTAGGCTTGGTACCAAGCACCCCAAGTATTCCACTTACTCCACCAAAAAAACCAATTGATCCAAAAATTGCAAAAATTACTATCCCAATAAGCGCACACACAAAATACAGTTTTAACAGCTGCATTGCAGAAGGTTTAAGGACTTCCCACGATTCGCGCATGAGTGCTGAAATTTTTGGTAGCTTTTTCATATCGTTGCCTTATTTAATCAAGATTTTCTATCTATGTCAAGCGCATTTAATATAAAGTGTCTAATATTTTGTATAAAGACATCCTGGCTATATAGTTCCGCCTGTTCTCGAGATGATTTTTTCATAGCTACGTATGC
Source organism: Candidatus Roizmanbacteria bacterium (assembly GCA_038127095.1). Taxonomy (GTDB): domain Bacteria; phylum Patescibacteriota; class Microgenomatia; order UBA1406; family HO2-37-13b; genus 2-01-FULL-39-24. Next base: position 4,158 of record JAYPGZ010000029.1, read on the forward strand.
TCCCGATGTAAGCTTCTCGAGCTTGTTTATGGCTGTAATGAGTGAATTTTCATTCAGCTCATCAAACAAAAATCCATTTTTACCATGATGAACTGTTTCTTTCAATCCTCCTGAATTATATGCAATTACCGGAATTCCCCTTCCCATTGCCTCAACCGGCGCAATTCCAAATTCCTCGTCAACCCCTGCAAATAAAAATGCCTTTGCGCCTAAAAAAAGATCTTCAAATTGCTCGTCGGAAACAGAACCTACAAATTCTACTGTTGGCCCGGCAATTGAACGCAAATACATCTCATGTCCTCCTGTGCCTGCAATTTTGAGCATAAAACGCGCTTTATTTGCAGCTCTAATAAGCAAATCAACATGTTTTGGACCCGATAATCGACAAATTGATAAGTAGTAGCGTGCCCTTGAATCATCTCGTAAAAAAACCGGGGATTTGCTGGGAATTGTAACAGGTGGATACACAACCGTGGATTCTCGTCGATAAAACTTTGTACATCGTTGCTGCATTTCTTTGGAATTTACCA
>JAYPGZ010000030.1:0-2563 GCA_038127095.1 Candidatus Roizmanbacteria bacterium
ATTTAAAAGTGGAGGATTAAAATATGAAAGAAATAATGGATAAAATATCAACATACAACTTTTTTAACTACCTATTGCCTGGGATAATTTTTGTTACCATTGCAAATGAATTTACAAAATTCAAATTTCCAGAAAATAACTTTATTATCACAATATTCGCATATTACTTTATTGGCTTGGTCATTAGTAGAGTTGGATCTTTAGTCATAGAGCCTTTTTTGATAAAGGCAGCATTCATAGAAAAAGTCGCTTACAAAAGTTTTATATCCTCCTCAGAACAGCATGAAAAAATTGAGTTACTTTCTGAAGCAAACAACATGTATAGAACATTTATTTCGATGCTATTTCTTCTCCTGATAATAAAGTGTGTTGAGGTGGTTGAGTCTAAATACCCAGCACTCATATTACTTAATCCCTATCTCTTAATCCTTTCATTATTAGTGATATTTCTATATTCGTATAGAAAACAGACTCAATATATTTCAAAAAGAGTCAGAAATAAGTAGTGAGTTATATTTGTTTCCTGTGAAAATTTATTTTCTCGAATTTTTCTGAAGGAAAAATTAAACAAGCCCATTTATATGATAAAATCATATTATGGAAGATGCTGTTGAAGGTGCACAATTTCTCAAACAAAAATACGACTTTCACAATGCGCCCGAAGTAGATCAAGCAGCTCGTCGGGCATTTGCCCACACCGGAGAAAAAATTCCTCAGGACCCGCTTGCCCGCATTCAGAACTACTTAAGCCGTTTCACAGAAATTACAGAAAGAGAAGATCCTGATAGAAAAGAACATGGTGTGGAAGCGCTTAAACGCGTTTTATATTCTCGGTGTGTCATTAAACCCGATGAAGTTCCGGAAGGATATTTTGAAAATCAGCGACGATTAGCCCGTGAACAAGGACATGGAGATGTTGAAATAACAAGACAACTGCGCGATCAGCTTACCGAAGTTGTTATCGCAGATCAGCGAAGCAGTCTTGATACATGGGTAGATTATCTTGCATCAGATGATGCACCATACCCTATATGGCTTAAATATTGGTCGGTGCGCAGTATTGTTAATATGGGCCCGTATGATAAAGAAAAACATACATTTCCGAAACGATCTACCGGAACGACAAAGCCATTTCCTGACTTAAACCGTGAAGCGCTTTCATATGTGCTTGATGCGGTGAATAAAAAGTATCAGGGGCAAAGGGCTACATTTGCAGCCCTTGATGAGCATGGACAACAAGAACTGGACAGGCTCCTACAAGGAGAAAACTTTTCAAAACTATATGGATGGGCCATTGATAAGGTCACTCCCGCTTCAGAAGAACAACTTGCGGCAACGAATGGTTCATGGGTACGATATGCTCAAGGAGCAGATCATGTGCCGTTGTTTACCTCACTCCAAGGTCATGGTACTGGCTGGTGTACCGCAGGAGAATCCACGGCACAAGCACAGCTACAAGGTGGAGATTTTTACGTCTATTATTCACTTGACGCAACAGGGAATCCTACCGTTCCCCGCGCTGCAATCCGCATGGAAGGAGATCATATTGCTGAGGTGCGGGGAGTTGCTCCCGAACAAAATCTTGATGCACATATAGCCCCTGTTGTACAGTCCAAATTAAAGGAATTTCCTGATGGTACCGCATATGAAAAACGAGCACCTGACATGCAGCTGCTTACCGATATCGAGCCTAGAGCACCCGCTGGTCAATCGCTTACCAAAGACGACCTTATCTTTTTGTATGAAATAGACGGAGCGATTGACGGATTTGGGTATGGAAAAGACCCGCGGATTGAAGAACTTCGCTCAACTAGAAATCCCCGTGAGGATGCGCCAATTGTGCTTGATTGTCAGCCCAGTCAGATTGCTTGGAGAGTAGAAGATGTACGAGAAGATACGAAAGCATATGTTGGACCACTCTTCCCCGGTGTTTTTGACAAACTCAGAACTATTGATCACATTTACACCTCATTCCCTGAAGGTAGAATAGCCAGGGAGACACTCGAGATCGGCGGACAAACAAAAGAAGAACTTGAGCGTGAGCTTCGAGACAATCAGGTTGAAATTAGCACCTATGCTGAGGATATGTTTCGAAATCCTGCATTTGTGACTCCTGCCGATCAGGAAGCGGTCGATATCATCCGACTTAAGGTTGGAGATTTAGGTTTTACAAATTATGCTACTACCCAACAACTCTTTGAGCGAATTAAAGAATACGGGCTTGAACTGGTTCCTCCAGAAGTTGGCCCTCGCTATCGTCTTGCCCATATGGATCAGCCTGTTGGCGACTGGGTATATATGGGTATGGAACCTATTACCGGTCGCCGTGGCGATCCGGACGTGTTCCGCGTGGAACGCTCTGAAGGTAGGCGTTGGCTGCACCGCACTTGGGCCGATCCGGACTCTGAGTGGGCTCCGCGCAGCAAGTTCGTCTTCCGTCTCCGCAAGTTAGAGACTTCTGATTCTTAGAAAGTTTGATTCTTTACCTTTTAAAACTATGACACGTGGATACTTAGATACTTTGGCTCGAAAATTTTTTTATATACTACTGTCTGAATAGTTA
>JAYPGZ010000030.1:2573-4524 GCA_038127095.1 Candidatus Roizmanbacteria bacterium
CGGCTATGGCTTTCTAAAACTATTCTGACAGCTATATATTGAGATCATATACGGCTACATGCCGTATAGGGAGGGTATATCCCTGTCATAAAAAAAAGAAAAACTTGGTGTAATACGCTCGATCCCGATTCAATCGGGACACATAAAATACAGCCCATTCTTTTAAGCCCTTAAGCTTACCAGACGGGTAGTGGCATAGATGGCGTAGTGCACAAAACCGATCGCAATGGCAATCCGAACGTGTTCAACGTGGAACGCAATGAAGATAAGCGTTGGCTGAACAACAATTGGGCCAATCCGGACAATAAGTGGAATCCGAACAACAAGTTCGTCTTCCGTCTCCGAAAGTACTTTCTTTTCCCCGCTTTTCCTAAGCGGGGTTTTTCTTTACGGGAGTTTCCATTCTTTTTCTCCATCCACCAAGCATTTTTCCTACTTCTTCGAGTTTTGCTGCAATTTCTTCATAGTGTTTGTTGGAAATAATCTTGCCTTCCCATGCTATAGTTGTTAAAAATTTAAGCGTATCAACTGTGAGGATACATTCATCAATTTTTTTGAGCTTATTATCTTTTTCACTGAAATATGTTGTGTATGATTGCTCAAGAAGATCAATTAGTTTGTGCTCAATACGCGATCCAATGGTAAAACGAGCAGTTTTTGAAATATGAGGAACAATACTAATCCAGATCAGATATGCCTCTTTGACACGATGCAGAATCGTGGCGCCTTCCAAAGTGACGGACAAAGAATTTCTAATAGTCATATGTATTTTAAAATAACTTCGGTAGAAAACTTGCTTGTCTCCTGGCAGGAATTTCTCAAAGGAAAAAAGAAACGACGAGATGTACAGGATTTTTCAATAGATTTCATTGATAATATTTACAATCTTCATAAAGACCTTTCTGACAAGACGTACCGACATGGATTATATCACTTTTTCAAGATAAGTGATCCTAAACCCCGTAACATTCACAAAGCTCCCGTACGAGATCGGCTTTTGCATCATGCGCTCCATCGTGTTTTATACCCTTATTTTAATAAAACATTCATTTTCGATTCATATTCTTGTCGTACTAAAAAAGGACTTCATAGAGCGATAGATCGTTTTAGGAGCTTTGCGGGCAAAGCATCTTGTAACCATACTCGAACTGTATGGGTATTAAAGGGTGACATTAAAAACTTTTTTGCCACCATAGATCACGAGATTCTTAAGAAGATTTTAAAAAAGCACATTCATGATGAGGACGTACTATGGCTATTAGATCAGGTTATTGATAGCTTTCACACCGTGGGCAGATCAGGAGTTGGTCTTCCTCTGGGAAATTTAACCAGTCAACTTTTAATCAATATTTACATGAATGAATTGGATCAGTTTATGAAACGAGAGTTGAAATTAAAATACTATATCCGGTATGCTGATGATTTTGTTATTATTCATCAGGATCGTAATTTTTTAAGTGCACTTATTCCGCAAATATCGAAATTTCTCAATGAACGATTGAAACTATTACTGCATCCGAACAAAGTTTATATAAAAACATTTCATTCAGGAGTAGATTTTTTAGGATGGGTTCATTTTCCTCATCATCGGATACTGCGAACAACAACAAAAAGACGAGTACTTAGAAAAATACAAGAGACGCCATTAAGAGAGACGATTGCCTCTTACTCAGGTTTATTAAGTCATGGGAATACGTATAAAATCATACGATCTGTTCAATCAGTGTTACTTTACAGTGATCGTCACATATCATAAAAGTATTATCTCATCCTTATAACTGAAGTAGTAAACTAATATAGAACTATTACAACAACCTATTACTTATAATCCACCATAATTATAAAGACCCATATAATATTGACTTCTACACTTAGATAGTGTATACTTCCAACTCACAATAGATAGTTATTAGAAATTAAACTATCTAACTAATAAATATGGGTCCAGACG
>JAYPGZ010000031.1:0-4301 GCA_038127095.1 Candidatus Roizmanbacteria bacterium
AAACGTAAAATACAATTTAAAACACAGTTCTCTGGAAAGACATTCCAAAGCTCTGGTTATAAGAAAAAGATGGGTAAAAGCATGACTTTACCCGATCAGAATTTAACAATTCAAGAATTATTAGAAAGACATTCAAGAGGAGTACCTCTAGGAGCTGTCGATAAACAAGGAGAATACTTTGATACAGAAGTTCCTCGATTTAATGATTTAACAGAGATGTTAGAATATAAGAAGGAGCTCGAGGAAAAACGCAAAGAACTTACAAAGCAGATTAATGCTGAAATAGAAGCTAGTAAACCGCAGAAACCTGTGGTCGAAGACACAGAGGCCGAAGAAAAAGCGTCGGAAGAATTAGACGCTGATAAAAAATCCCCTAAACAATAAGGGGATTTTTGTTATAGCACTAATACTATACTTGATATATTAGTGCTAATTGACACCAATTCCTTTTACATAATTGAAAAAAAAAACGAAAACGTAGTGAAAGTGCTAAAAAAGATTTGTAAAAAACGTGTCAAAAGCTTGCAAAAGCCCTTAACTTAATATAAATTATATAACATTTTTATGTTAAATACAAATATATATACTTATGGATAATAATAAAAACACCCTAAAAACCGAAAAACAGCTTAAAAACGAAGATTTATTAAAAAATCTCGTGCTGTCTACATGTGTAAGTTGTGAACAACAACTTAGACTATTACAACTTAGACTTATATCGTTTGACGATTTAATAAAAGGAGTAAGTGAAACTATCAAAACTTCTAACACAGAGTTAGAAAGATTAGAGAAAATTTTAAAGAAAGAAGATAAGTAGTTTACAACACCCCTCCCCTTTCGGGGGGAGAGGTAACTTAAATAAAATGAAAGCATTACCACAATTACTATCAGGATTATTTGGACTAGGTTCTAATATAGTATCCAACATAGGAGCCAAAAGACGAGAAACAGATGCAAGAAAATTCAACGAAAGAATGGAAAGAGATCGTAGAGCATACGATACAAAGCAATGGGAAAGACTTATGGCATATAACCATCCAGTCGAGCAAATGGCTAGACTTGCAGAAGCAGGACTTAATCCAAATCTTATTTACGGATCATCCCCAGGATCAGCAGTAGGAAATATATCATCTTCTCCCACTGGAAAAGCAGTTACAGGACAGGCACCAGCATATAAAATAGATAATGCAATGGTTCCATTTATGAACGCAAAAGTACAACAAGCACAGGCTAATAATATGAATACATCCGCTATGAAAAATGTAGCTGGAGCTAATTTAAGCAAAACACAAGAAAAAAGAATTTTAGATTTATTAGCTGGAGATATAAAACTTCAAGAAGAAAATATAAAAAAAGCTGAAGAAGAAGCAGTACAAGCTAAATTAATATCAAATGCAATGTCTAACGCAGATACAGGTATAGCTGTAAAATATGCAATAGAAACTAAAAATTTAATTGCAGACAATCAAATAAAAGAAGCCCAAACAGAAGTACAAAAATTGAACAAATTTTTGGCACAGAATGGTATAAGACCAGGAGACCCGCTTTGGTTTAGATTTTTTGGCGTAGCCTTTAATAAAGGCGTTGAAATGACTGAAAAAATTAAAAAACAAATTATGGAAATGTTTAATAAATTAAAACAATAAAGATTATGAGTATTTTTAGCAAAGTGGCAATGCCACGACCTCAACACAACACTTTCGATTTATCACATTCGAGAAAGTTCTCAATGTCAATCGGAAAGATTACGCCTATCTCAGTTATGGAATGCGTACCAGGAGATAGCTTTAATATAAAAACGACGCAATTAGTCAGATTTGCTCCTTTACTTGCACCAATTATGCACGAAAGTAGCGTATACTGTCATTTCTTCTTTGTACCTAATAGGATACTTTGGCCTCAATGGGAAGAGTATATAACAGGAGGAGAAGACGCAGCCGATCCAGGATATGTTCCACCTGTAGCTCCTTATTTTTCTAGCGTTAACGTTGGAGAAGGATCATTAGGAGATTATTTAGGATTACCAAATGGTAACTTAGGAGCAAGTACAAAAATTAGCTGTTTACCATTTATGGCTTATTGGAAAATATTTAATGAGTACTATAGAGATCAAAATTTAGTAGATAAGTTCTTAGATGAAGCAACATCTGGTAGCAACGCTTTACCTCAAAATTGGAGTGATCTTAAGAATAGAGCATGGCAACATGATTACTTTACAAGTGCATTACCTTGGACACAGAAAGGACCAGAGGCTACAATTCCTTTAGGAACTACAGCTCCCTTAGTTAATTTATCATCACCAGGTTATAATGATACTGCTTATGCATCTTATTTTAAAGAAACTAATGGTATCGCTTTAGGTGGTTATGATATTATGTCAAGTGTCATACCTGGTCATCCTGGTGCAGTTTCAGAAAGTAATACATCTACTACAAGTGCAAAACAAATTGATGTTACAAAACACACAGAAGTAGACTTGACAGACGCTACAGCTTCAAGCATAAACGACTTAAGAAGGGCGTTTAGATTACAAGAGTGGTTAGAAAGAAACGCTAGAGGCGGTTCAAGATATATAGAAGTTATTCTCGCTCACTTTGGAGTACAAAGCTCAGACGCTAGACTACAGAGACCAGAATTTTTAGGAGGGTCAGCTACGCCGATCTCCATAAGTGAAGTATTACAAACATCAGACAACGCGTCAGAGACTACCCCACAAGGTAACATGGCCGGTCACGGTGTTTCAGTTGGCTCTTCTAATTATGTTAGTTATAAATGTGAAGAACACGGATATATTATGGGTCTTATGACTGTTATGCCTAAAACGGCTTACCAACAAGGTATTCCTAAGCATTTCAGTAAATTCGATAAGTTCGAATATTTCTGGCCATCATTTGCAAACATTGGCGAGCAGCCAATTTTGAATAAAGAAGTATATGCCGATTCAACAGATTCATTAGATGAAGAAGTATTTGGTTATACTCCTAGATATGCAGAATATAAATATATTCCAAGCACAGTACACGGAGAATTTAGATCATCACTTAATTATTGGCACATGGGTAGAATTTTTGGTTCTAGACCAGCACTTAATGCAAATTTTGTAGAGTGTCAAGAAGACGAAGTAGATAGAGTGTTCGCTGTTACAGCAGAAGCAGAGAATTTATATGTGTATTTACACAACAATGTAAAGGCTAGAAGACCTATGCCTTATTTTGGAACCCCTACAATTTAATTATTATGTATAGAACAAAACGAAAGTATAAAAAGTCTAAAAGACTAAAACTTAAATCTATAGGATTTAAAAAAAGACTTGGTATGCAAAAACGCAAGTCTAAAAAATATAATAGTTTCCGAGTTTCTCGTGGAGGTATTAGGTTATAGTTTATGTTATGCAATGTCAATCTCCTTTTTTGGTAAAAAGTAAAAACTTAGATATAAGGAACGAGAATCTTATGACTCCCGTACCCTGTGGAAAGTGTATTCCTTGCCTTAAGAGGAGATCATCGCATTGGTCATTTAGAATTAATGAAGAATCTAAGAAAGCTAAAACATCATGTTTTCTTACACTTACTTATGAAAAAGCCCCCCTATCAGCAAATGGTTTACCTACGCTTCTTAAAAAAGATTATCAGAATTTCTTTAAACGTCTTAGAAAGCTAGTACCCGCACAAAAGGGCAAAAACCGTTTAAAATATTTCGCATGTGGCGAATATGGAACCAAAACCGCTAGACCTCATTATCATGCAATCGTATTTAACTTACCACAAGACATTATTAACAGTGCTACGCAAATTAGAGATACCTGGAAGCATGGACACGTACTTGTTACACCTAGTAATCTTGCTACTATTAATTATGTTGTTGGCTACATTACTAAAGGCGGTACTAAGAAAATTATAGATAAAGAATTCGGAATATATGATGATAGAGTTCCTGAATTTCAACTTATGTCTAAAGGATTAGGAGAATGTTATCTCACACCTCAAATGATTCGTTATTATAAAGACAGAAAATTATTTTGTATAGTTCATGAAAACGGTCACATACTTTCAATGCCTAGATATTATAAAAACAAGATATTTACTAAACTAGAATTAAAAGACCTCTTTAAAGAATGGTTAGATATTCAATCAATGAAAACTCCCGATTTGTTTGAATTAGATGGCAAAACTAAAAGAGATACTTGGATAGATATGGTAGATAAAAGGGAGAAAACTTTAACACTTAAACGAGCTAAATTATGACAAAACGTAAAATACAATTTAAAACACAGTTCTCTGGAAAGACATTCCAAAGCTCTG
>JAYPGZ010000032.1:0-4070 GCA_038127095.1 Candidatus Roizmanbacteria bacterium
GACCAAGGATAAGTGACAAGATTCAATAGATCCTTGAAGGGAAGGTAGAGTAAAAGAATACTATTAAATAGTACTATAAAGTTACTAGTACCATTTATAGATAGAGATTTATGAGTAGGGGAGGGGGCGGTAGTTACCAATCAGTGTTATGAATATCCATCACTGCATCAGTGACACGACGGCGAGAGTCAGACTTTGAATGGGTAGACTGTTGCTTTGAAGCAATTTGAGAAGACAACCCATCAACGTCGTAACGTTTAAGAATTGTGATAATCCAACCAGCTGCATTCACTGGCTGATTAGCTTCTAAAGTGAGCAGCGTCATCGCAAGAGTAATTTTTTCCTCACCATGTGTCTCAATCAAAGAAGACGCAGCGCTTGGCTCAATACCAATTGAATACAGCGAAGAAAGGGTAGGGGAGTCTGCTGACTCAACTTGTGTATCCGAAGAGGGTAAATGAACTGTCTCAACGTCTTGACTATCGGATGACAGACGCTTGGGTTTTTTCTTAAGATTCACAACCCCTTTCTGGCGTTGATTTACACCATTTCTGGGGTCTAAAGTGATAGTAAGCACAAACTCAGGGAAATCGAAACGAATCACCCCACCGGTAGTACCTTTCCAGGTTTTAAGGGCTTCCTCACTGTTATCACTGAAAGTACGGAAGAAACGTTCTAAAAGACGGTTGAACCTTACGCGGCTTCCATCCAATATTTTTTTACGCTCTTTAGGGTCTAGATCAGGGCTAGGATTAGGAAACTCGAAATCGAATATCTCCGAAAACCCTTTCCATAACTCTACTTCCCAACCTTGATAGTAACGTGACGCCCAATTCCAAAAGAAGTTAGTTAGAGCGATCGCGAATGAGTCCGTCATCAACGTTCTTGATGAGGTGCGCTGCAATAGCTTGGCAACCCCCTGAACCAAAGACTCTTCCTGACCGTTATGTGCTGCTCTTCGTTCGAGATCTTTCTGAATGTGCGTCGGAAGCTGGAATGCCAGAGCCTCGAGTACCTTCTTCCCACTTGGAAGGGTTTTATACTGAGACTTATGATCAGCGAACTGAGTAATGATGTGTTGCGTTAGATAACTAACAAACTCACCGTTCTCATCAACACCATCATGATCAACCACTTCAGCTCGAACTCGAGTGTCTTTCCAGCGTTCCATCATCTCACGAAGGTTACCGATCTGGTTTTTACCGTCGGCATAGCCTAATTGTTCTGCTAGATCAGCAGGGGAGATGACGTACCAATCGTCGCTCGGTTTGCCTAATTTTCTACGCGTTTTTAACTCACTCAAACACCAGGCTTTCAAAATACCAAAGATGTACTCATCCGTCTTAGTCATTACCGCAACGTCTGATCCTTCAAATGTCTCTGCGGTAATCTCAACCGTTGTTAACCCTCCCATAGGGGATCGAACAACGGCTGTACGACTGAATGTTTTGATTAACTTACCATCCGCATCGGTTATCTCATGAGGACGGCTTTTGTGAAGCGCTTGCCGATTCAGCTCAACTATTTGCTGTTCACGGTCCGTTTCATCCGTTGGTTTTAAGGTTTGATATCCCGATAAATCAATCGTAGCGACATTCTTCTGAGGTAAGGGAGCTGGTTCAATCGGTGTAATAGGAAACAGGATTTTAAAAACGGCAGGTTTAGGACCTCGGTTTGGAACAATCTGCTTCAGTAGACCGTACTCCACCAACTCTTTTTGTAGTCGGCTTAGGATTGGTTTCTTACCAACGCTTTCGACAAGAGTATCTCGAGTAGTGAATGTAAAAGAGGGAAGTTCACACTGGTTTTGCTCAGCGACAAATAACTGCTTAAAAAAATCACTGAGAGGCTCGCCTGGTCTAGAGACTGTTCTTCGATACTTGTTAATGACATTAGCAATGTAATCAACACTGGGTTTGAAGTCAGGTCCCGTTGAAGCTTCAACTAGTGAAGAGGGCCACAAAAAAATTGTCCCTCGATCCATCGGCAGATACATCGATGCTTTATTGGATAGGTTGACCACGTCGCCACGTTGAGTCACCAACTCAGCAAAATCATCACCTAACAGATCTGACATCGATTACCTCGTAATTTAAGCGTACCAGTAATGTACTAACACTTTGATGATCAGAGTCTACCACGTCTGGGCGAACATTCTACACCTGAATGCATACCTTTTTTATAATAACAAAACAGTGAGTTAGCTATCTTATTCTTAATAACGTATTAAGTAGGTTATGTTTTCATCTAACATAACTTGCTAGGGACTGTGATTCACTATTCATACTATCGTTTCAGGGAATGTGAGTATCTATCGTAACTATCATTTCAAGGAAGCAGTAACCCTGATTGTAATTTCAAAATGAGGATGCAGCAGAGGTCTGTTAAGCGTTCAAATCAAGGAGTGAAAGAAGTAGCTCCAGAGTTAGGGCAGGGGACGCACTATCGTCGATGGTCAATTTAACGTCCAGATAACAATGTAATGTAACTAATTGTTTTCTATAGATAATAAGCGTACCACGTCTGTACTAACAGACTGGGTAAACTACAAAATACAATTTGTAATAACAAACCAAGGAAAAGGATATGTTATGAATCATGTATATGAGAATACATAAACTATTGATTCTATTGAGTATTTAACAGCGTACCGCACCTGTACTAACAAAATAGTTACAATAGATTACCGGCTATGTACTATCAATTTGAGGAAAGAGAATGACGTAAATATTAAGATTTAAAATAAATATAATCCATTAAGTAATTGTTTTATATAAATTAAATATTTAATGCGTGGTGACATTACATAATGCATTACCAAATGATAAACGAACACAACGGTACGCTTCGTACAAAAATATGCTCAGAAAAAGGGAAGTAAGCGGTATGCTTCGTACAAGGGCTAGGTACGCTTCGTACAACCTAGGGAACGCTTCGTACAGAGGATGGTAGGCAAGCTATTAATGATGGTACGCATATTAAAATCGAAGGTATGCTTCGTATAAATAACGGTACACATCGCATATCAATTGGTACGCTTCGTACAGCTAACTCTAATTTATTGATTTTAAAGCACTTATAATAAATACAACCAATAAACCATTTAACCAATTAACCGTTAAACCTATTAACCAAGTACAGTCATCGTAACTTTAGTCCTGTTGGTGGTTGGAAATATCTCGGTACGCTTCGTACAAACGCAGTTGCTGAGACAAAACTGGTAACTTCGTTACATTGTCTTATGATCAAGGTTAATTAAATTAACATCAGAGTCTCTAATGACACGCCTATCGATTCTTCTCATCTCTCTTTTTACAGCATCTGTTGCTGTAGCGGATATCGTTAAACTGTCCAAGAACGGTCTTTGTCATGAAGCTGACAGTCCTTACTACGGCAGAATTAAACACTACCAAGCGTATGAAACATTATCGCAATGCCTTGATGCAGTCGGTGGAGTTTTAAGAGATGAGCACTTTGAACCTGAGCACATTGCTAATCAACGAGACGTTTACGATGAACGACCTTACTCAAGAGAAGCGTTTGGAAAACGAGGTTGGATGGACGAGGATAATGATTGTCAGAATACGCGTCATGAAATCTTAGAGTTGCTCAGTACTCGACCTGTACAATATAAAGATAAGCAGGGTTGTAAAGTTGAACGTGGGCGCTGGATTTCACCTTTTACAAATCGAGTTCACTTTGAGGCAAAGCAGTTAGATATCGATCATATCGTCCCATTGGCCTGGAGTTGGTCGCGAGGAGCTAACAAGTGGACAAACTCTGAAAGGGAGCGTTTTGCAAACGATCCTAGAAACTTATGGCCCGTTGAAGCAAAGCTGAACCGGCAAAAAGGGGCTAAAGGTTTAGATGAATGGCTTCCGCCCGAAAACCGGTGTCAGTACATAGCTCGATTTGAACGGATTCGCAAAATATACAAACTCAGCCTATTTCCAAACGAAGTAGGGCGCTACGAAGCACTGGTTAAATCTTGCCAAAGAGAAGATCGTGCTCAAGTTAATAGTAAGAAACTGCTACCTCCCTACTCACTGTTTAATATCACCCTCTCTGGT
>JAYPGZ010000033.1:0-2996 GCA_038127095.1 Candidatus Roizmanbacteria bacterium
ACATTTTTTTGCTCTGTAAAGAGCTTTAAAAAGTTTGAACTGTTAATAAAATTATGTCGAAGATCAAATAGTACGAGCGGGCTAATGGTAGCTATAAATGCAAGTAAGGGTGCAACAATAGTTGCAGAAAACAATTTTTTAAAAGAATCTCTATGTTTTGAAAAAAATAGCACGTACAGTATCCCAATGGCCGGACCCATGAGAATTGCAAGATAATGAAATTGCAACGATAGCCCTATAAAAAATCCAAATAAGACTCCGTACATTTGCATCGTCCTAGAATTAGAAGCAACACCATGTGTGTGATTATTAAATAGCTTGTATAAGAAGTACAGCGCAAAAAACGCTGAAATAGGCAGCAAATTAGGATTCCATGAAAAACGAGATAGCTCAAGTTGCACGCTTGAAAAAAGTGTTAATACGCTAAATAGTAAAGCTACCGATAAAGTCACTTCACGTTTTAATATGAAATAGCAAGCAATGATGCCCATAAGGGAATAAATAGCCATGCCATATGAAAGACCAACAGGATTAAAATTAAAGAGCGGTAAAAATGGTGCGATGAGGTAATAGTACGCAGGACCTAAAAACACTTGTCCGATTGATGTTGGAGCACCAATTAACGGTAAATGGGTGAGCGTTACTATATCTTTAACAATTAATGCATCTCTACCTTGATCAGAAAGAAATATGGTAAATTCCTGCAGTTTGTAAAATCTTAAGAACGCACCTCCTAAAAGTAAGCTTGTGAAGAATAAATTTTTTGTTACAATGATCTTTATCGTATCTATGAAACGGCGCATATACCCCTATTTTACTCTACTCTATTTAGTTTTAGGAAGTACGCTTTTGTCTTGGATACCTTTCATGCGTAATTTCCTTACGGTTTATGCCAACTACGATGGTCCACTATATATTGTGGTCGCAAAAACTTTTTACGACCCATCAACTATTCAAAGCTTGCAAGTCGGACTTAATTTACATCCTGAATATTTTGCAGCACATTTACCACTATATCCATTCTTTATTGCGCTGATCGGCCCTATTGTAGGATACTTGCGCGCGATGATTTTCGTAAATGTAGCATTTACCGTTTTACTTGCTTTTTTACTACATTACGTAGTAAAAGATTTTAACTTATCTAAAAAACCGCTGTTACTCACCGGTATATTTCTCTTTTTACCACGTTTCCTAGTGGTTCGATCAATCGGTTCACCAGAAAGTTTATTTATGTTGCTTATTTTGGGTTCACTCTATTTATTTGAGAAGAATCGACTAGTGCTTTCTGGATTATTAGGAGCGCTTGCTGTAGCCACAAAACTGCCAGGAATATTGCTCTTTGTCGCATACGGAATGGTATATATAGAACGATACGTCACAAATAGAGAATTCTCATGGAAGTCACTATATACCCTTCTAATTCCAGCTGGTCTTTTAGGTGTTTTTGGAATATACGCCGCCCAATACAACGACTTTTTAGCCTATTTTCACACCAACGCTGTCGTTCCACTTGTTTCACCCTACGCCGTTTTTAACGAGGCTGCAAAATGGGTAGGTACAATTTGGCTTGAAGATGCCATCTTTTACTTCGGAATATATGCGGCCACAATTGTTATGCTACGACACAGTATTCATAGGAGCTTCTTTTATTTTGCAGTAGTATTTTTTATAGCGACTACGTTTGTACAGCATCGCGACATAGCTCGATACAGCTTACCTTTATGGCCATTTGCTGTGATTGCAGCAGAAAAGATTATTACTTCTAAGCGATTTTTACTTGCTTCACTCATCATAATTCCGGCAATCTATCTGTATGCCTGGAATTTCATTGGACATAACGTAGCTCCTATTGCAGATTGGAAGGCATTTCTGTAGTTATTTAGGCTCAAAGCTGGTAAAAAGCTGGATACACGCATTCCCCACACACTTTCCACAGCTATATTTTGAATTTCCCATAATTGCAGCATGATGAATTGGTGAACTCATCCACCATTGTACGGTTCCATTATCGTCACTTCCATATTTCATATTTTCAGTTATCCAATATGGCAAGTTTTTAGCATGTAATCCACTATGAAATCGTCCATTTCCCACCTCGATAGGAATTTCCGCGGCACGCGATTCTGCCACTGCACAGAGAGCATCATTTTTCTCAAAGGCAGGCAGTCCTACTTGAGACCGAATTACATTGATAATTTGCAATATTACATCGGGATTATTTTGTCCATTCGCATCAAATCCAGGCGCAACAGGTACAATAGGTGTTTGGGGTGTCTCTGAAACAGAAGGAGCTGTTGCCGCAAGAACTTCCGGCTTTGCAGCTTGAGAAGGCTTATATTCTGCTTGTGCAGCAGCAAACACGGCTTGAGAAGGCTTAGTTACACCTACAGGCGCATAACAGATTTTTTGATTTTTTGGGCACAAAGAAGACGACGTACATGCCTTTGTCGTGGGTTTCGAGTCAAGATTTGCCCGTGCTATAGGTATGGTTCCCAGCATAAATGAGGCGATTGCCGCCACAAGTATGTGGAAGGTAACTTTCGTTACGAGTGTCATAAAGACAAGCTGGTATTATACCATTTCTGAGGCTCTAAGTCAAGTTTTGGGGGTACTAATTCAGAGGCACGTGCCGGAATCGGACCGGCGCATAGAAGTTTTGCAGACTCCCGCGTTTCCACTTCGCCAACGTGCCTTTCCAATGCAATTTTATGCTTTCATTATACCAAGTTATACGGTATAATTGCGCTGTATGCATAAATTTACTACTATAAAGAATTGGATATTTTCTCACAAAAAAGTTGCTTTTATCATTGTAATAATTGTAGGTATTGCTATTTACCGTTCCCAATCAGGCTTAAAACTTGACAATGTTGCAAAAACTACTGTTAAACAAGAAACCATCAAGGAAACACTTATCCTATCTGGCACGATCGATGCTGATGAACAAGCAACACTTGCATTTCAAACTGCAGGACGTCTTGCATCGGTAGCAGTAA
>JAYPGZ010000033.1:3006-3818 GCA_038127095.1 Candidatus Roizmanbacteria bacterium
CTACCCTCCATAATTCTTCAAATGATTATGCTAAAGGCGATTTCGTAAAAAAAGGTCAGTTCATTGCGTCACTTGATCAAGCTGAACTTAAAAATCGTTTACAAAAACAACTTAATACCTATGCAAATGCACGTAGTGTATTTGATCAAACCAAGGCAAATTATAAAGATGTGGCATTGACCGATGCAATTTCTCGAACCCTTGACCAATCACAAAATACACTCAATAATTCAGTTTTAGATGTGGAGCTCAGTGATATATCACTCAAGTATGCAAATCTTTACAGCCCAATCGAAGGAATAGTCACCTCAGTTTCCACGCCTATTCCAGGAGTCAACATAATTCCAGCAGGAGCACAATTTCAAATTATCAACCCAAAATCAATTTACTTTGCTTCAACTGCAGATCAGGGAGAAGTTACCCAGCTCGAAAGCGGAAAAACCGGAATTATCACACTTGATTCATTTTCTGATAAACAGATTACATCAACAATCGAATCCATTTCATTCGTTCCCAAGGCAGGTGAAACATCTACTGTTTATGCAATCAAGCTTCCTCTTGTTGAGCAATGGAACGACCAATATCGATTAGGCATGACTGGCGATGTTACATTTACAATGCGACAAAAGCAAAATGCACTCACGATACCTTCAAACTATCTTAAGGAAGACATTAGTGGGAAGAAATATGTCGACATTGTCAAAAATGGAAAGCGCGAAAAACGATTTGTTCAAACAGGCATAGAAGGCGACGAAACCATCGAAATTACATCGGGACTTTCAAAAGGCGACACTATTTATGATTTCACTCAG
>JAYPGZ010000034.1:0-3673 GCA_038127095.1 Candidatus Roizmanbacteria bacterium
TAGGACGTCGGGCTTTCATCCCGAAAATCGCGGGTTCGACTCCCGCTGGGGTCACCATAAGGGACTTAGAAGACTGGTGATCATATTTTAGAGCCACAAATGGCGCTAAATCTGGAGTTCCAGAAACTAATTCCTGATAGGTAGGAGCCTTTTGGAAAACAAGGCCAAAATAGGAAGCTCTGTTAAGTGGTTTTGAGCCTCCTAATAGCAGATCCTCTAGGTGTTCCAGAAAATACCGAACTGTTTCTTTTACTGCTTCTATATCGATCCATTCTGTATTATTTTGAACCTCTTTCTGTTTTAATTGTTCTATCTGTTTATCGATGGTGACTAAATCTTCTTCCATGTATTTGATGGCGGTTTCTGAGGTTAATATTTTGATTTTATCAGCAGTCATACGGGCATTTGTTTGCAACTCCGTAATTTTACTATCAATCGTTTCCTGATCATTAGTTACTGTGATCTGGCGTTTATTCCATTCTTCCATCACTGCATTCATTAGATCATCAATATACTCTTGGGTTATATGAAGTTTTTTTACAAAGTCATAAATGGTTGTGTTAAATTCTTTCTTTGGTACTCTGAAATAATGACCGCGTTTATTACAATGATAGGCAGGATAATACGTACCCATTTTACCCCGTGAGGCGCTCCCAAAGAGGGGTTTTTCACAATGAGGGCACATGACATATCTTCTGTAGGGAAAGTCGGGATTTCTCACTCGTCTTTTGACTAAATATCGAGGAGATATATTTCTATACAGCTTAATTTCTCCATTCTCTTCTATAACTGTTATTTTCCCTCGATTCGCCTTATTAAAAATATCTAAAGAAACAAGTCCTTCAAATTTTCCTTTAATGGGTTGTTTGTTAGTCCAGCTTTCAAAGTTATATCCTGCATATATTGGGTTCTGAAGCAATCGCCATAATTGTTTTAGTGTTAATTTTTTACCACCTGTCTGGCCAACAACTTGTCTTCTGTTGTGTGGATTACGTCGTAGTTTAACTCGTGAAGTAAAGCCAAGCGCATTGATTTCGTCAACTATTTGCATATCGCTCATCGATCCACGTACCCGTAAATCAAACATCTTAATTATCCACGGAGATTCAACAGGATGTGGTTTGAGAATAACGCGTTTCCCATGTTCTGTTTCGACTTTTTCATTAATATATCCAAAAGGGGCAGGCCGTACTCGGTATCCCATTCTGACGTAACGAATTTCCGCACCGATCATTCGGGTCATGATATCGCGCATTTCGTCCTTTGCACGTTCTGCCTCAAGTATTTCTGCTTTTTTTGTGGGGCTATACACGCTCCAATCATATGAAACATCAAGATGTTCTAGTGTATTGACATTTTGGGTCCCGATAATGCCATGGATATCAACCAGTTTTACCCCATCTCGGGTAAGTTGCATTTTCAGATGGTCATAAAGATATGAACCTCCGCGTGTAAACCGATCAATGGACTTAATAATAAAAAGCTGTACATCATTTTTTGGATCTTTACAGTAATCTATAGCCTCCTGAATAGGTTGCTGATCTTTAGATGCTGACTCAATAAATACGAAAAACTTCTTAATTTCAATATTATGAAGCTTGGCAAAGTGTTCAATCTGCTCTTTTTGTGCATCGGGTGAATCACCTTGCAAGCCCTGTTTGATAGAGGAGATTCGTATTGCGGCAACTGCATTCTCTTTAATCGGTTTATTATTCATACAACATCTATTTACTCAATTCTAATGTAGTTTTTTGCTGATTTTCCAGTATTCGATCAATAATGATATTTGCCAGAACTCGCAGGCGTTCTTCAGTCGAGAGTGTTGAAGTGATAGGTCTTTGAGAGGCTAACTCTTCGTCTTTATCTATCTTTTGTATCTTATTACTCAGCTCTTTTTCCTCCTTTTTAGTATCCATATAGTGATAGTATATATCCGTATACGGATAGTGTCAAGACTATATAACTGGATCAAACAAGCACAAATTTGGGTTAAAATCCCTTGCTCGGGGAAACCATGATATAATTTACGATATGGGAGAACATGAATTCCAAAAGGCTCGCGAAGAACTAGGGAAAAAATTAAGGAAAATTCGCGAAAACAAAAAATTTACTCAGTCTGATGTAGCGGAAAGTGCTAATATTCATATGAATTATTACGCTCGGATTGAAAGAGGAGAAGAAAATCCTACGTTTGATGTGTTATATGCTATTGCCAAAGCCCTTAAAGTGCGCATTTCAGATATTTTTCCATCTTAGACAGATCCAGGCTTCCTTTTTCTGATCTTTTTTGATATACTTCAGCCTTACATAGCTTACTACAGTAAGCCAAAAATCTATGTCATCTCAATTTGTAGTATCAGATCTCGCACACTTTTTTCCTTCATATCTTTCTCCGCTATTTACACTTAACTATTTTCTACTTCTTCAGGGATTATTAGCGTCAGTTTTTATTATATTTTCCGTGCTGATTGTCCTCTGGCTATTAAGAATGTATATAACATTTCGTAAAAACTATACTTATCTTGAAGTAAAGCCTACATATAAAACTACTCAGAGTGCATTTTCAACTAAGCAACTCTTTACTGTACTTCATTCCATAGAGCAACATGTTTCTTTCTTTGATCGATTTCTTGGAGTCAAGCAAATCATTAGTTATGAACTTATTTCGACAAAAGAAGATGGTATTCGATATGTTCTCCATGTTCCTCAACAAACCACATCTCTTATTAAAAAAAGTTTGCTGGCGTATCTACCTGGTATAGAGGTAAAAGATATAACTGACTATTTACCAGAAAAATATAGTTCAGTTTCAAAGGCTAGTTATTTCACAGCTCTTGAGCTAAAACTAAAAAAGCTATTTGTATTTCCACTACAAGATCAAGAACTCCTTAATCAATACGATCCGATTGCATATCTCACAGCTCATATGACCAAGCTTGAGCAAAATGAACTGATATCGCTACAGATTCTTGCAGCACCTGTTCTGTCGAGTACGCACAAGATAATTGTTAATCGTATTCAAAAAATTAATCAAATGCTTATGGCTAATCAAGATATATCAGAAGAACTGCATGCAGGAGCTTTGCAACGTCTATTCAAAATACTCTCTCCTTTCTTTGGAGCAGGAAAACAAAGAAGAGTCAGTGAATTAAGCACCTCAAAGAAGGACGTATATACAGTAGTTGAGAATAAGATAAACGAGCCACTATTTGAAACAACAATCCGCATAAGCATTATTGCTGCTAACAAGAGCCAAGCGCTAGAAAGAATCAAAGGGATTCGATCATCTCTGGATACCTTCTCGAGTCCGTATCAATCGTTTACAGTAAAGCACAGTATCCTTTCCAGATTAAACAATAATTTCATTAATATATTAAGATTTTTCAATCTAAAGCATCGATTATTATCCTTAACCAAAAATCCAATACTGTCAGTTTCAGAACTGTCATCACTTTATCACCTTCCTTTCACCACAACGACCAAAACAGAAGACTTAGTAACCGTCAAAAGTCCAATGCTACCCTCACCACTCCCTTTAAAAAGCTCATCCAACAACCTAGATATGGTATTTGCTCATAATACGTATGGTGAAACCACCGTATCCATAGGTCTAACGCTTGAAGAGCGCAGACGGCATATGTACATTATCGGAGCTACTGGTACAGGTAAGACC
>JAYPGZ010000035.1:0-3623 GCA_038127095.1 Candidatus Roizmanbacteria bacterium
GCTTGACCCTGAACGAGCACCAGTTGTTAAGGAGATGTTTTATAAAGTAGCAACTAAAGGATTTTCAGGACGGATGGTTAAAAAATGGTTGGATGACATTGAGTTTAAAACTCGCAATAATTGCAAGATGCCATTGAGTCGGGTGTACAAAACATTACAAAATCCTTTCTATTACGGAGAGTTTAATTATGGAAAAGGCTGGTATAAAGGGATCTATGAGCCACTCATCTCAAAGCAAATATTTGAAAAAGTCCAAATCCAACTACAAGTAGCACCAAGACAGTGGAACAAGCAACTCTTTCCATTCAAAAAGATCTGTATCTGCGGATCGTGCGGTGGAAGTGTAACAGCAGAACTTAAATATCGAAGAACGAAGGCCAATATCGTCAACTCGCACATTTATTATCATTGTAATCGAATTAAAAAATACGATTGTCCTGAGCCGTACATTACTGAGCGGGAATTGATTAAACAATTGGTTGAACTTTTACCCCATGTAAAGATATGCACATCATATCTTATGGAAGAATTTGAAGTTGAGATTAAGAGATTACAACATTTAAAAGCTACGGTACTTGATGAATATACACCTCGTTTTGAAATGACTCCGCACAACAAGAACGAAGATAAATTGGAAAATCATGACGAATCAAAGCGTGAGATGTTAAGTGATTATTTACTCCATGTTCTTCAATATGGAACGCCAGAAGAGCGTATTAAAATACTGGGCGGAGTAAAATCAAAGTTCAAGTTGATTAACCGACAGCTCGTTCTAATGTAATTTTTACAAAATTAGTTTTCTAAGACGATCTCTCGGATACGAGTAAATCTTTTCGAGAATCTAATTATGTTCTTTAGTCCAAGCCTCTTCTTCGTTAAAAGCTTCATTCGCTTTATCAATATCCATGATTTTAACACTGTCGCCAGGCTGAACTTCGTGTGCCAAAAGGTATTTTTTTACCTTTGCCCTTATGGCGGGTAGTTTCGCACAATGTTCTTCTTCCAGACGATTCAACTCGAGAATCTCCGCAGTTTGTTTTATATGATTCATATTGTACAAACGAACTTTTAACACACCCTCTCTTTGAGAGTAAATTTTACCTTCCTCTTCCCAACGAAATAACGTACGTTTGCTGATTCGGAGGATCTCACAGGCTTTACCTGCAGTAATGTATGGCGTATTCATAAATACTGCTATTGTATAGCATGTAATTAGAAAAAGCAATACCAAAAGCTTAGAACCAAGCGCAATTACTTTATGGGCTTTTTAGGCAATTTTGCACTCTACAGGCCTCTTTCACGATATCGAACTGTTTTCTCGATTTTTTAGCAAACCCCAATAGGCCAAACAGAGAGGGTGGACGGGACTTGCAGGACTTTTGCACTTTCTGCGGTGGGGGCGAGATTCGAACTCGCGGTAACATTGCTGCTACACTGGTTTTCGAAACCAGCTCATTCGACCACTCTGACACCCCACCAGTGGGTATATTGTATAACGGTTAGGCCGACATATCAATTACAAGGTGGGCGAGTTTCCCAAGCTTTATTTTTTCTTCATCCGTTTTCGTAATAACGGTTTGGTACTTCCCTATTAAATCAATTACATATTCTCTATTAATTTCATCAAGCTCTGAAAAAATATCGTCGAGTAATAGGAGCGGACGAATAGTAAAAGTCTCTTCATATAATTTGAGTTCATTTACAATGATCCAAAATAGCGCTAGTCGTTGTTCGGATCGACTTCCAAATTGATGAACATTTTTTTCTTCTGGATTTTTTTGCAAAAGGTTTTTTTGAATAATTTCATATGAATCTCGCTGAGGTCCAACACGAGTCGACTTGAGTAAATATTGTTTATCAAAAGTTTCTTCTAGAGTTTTTTTTGAAATCTCTTTTTTTGTATATTCGAGTCGAAATTCATGATTGGTAATCTGTACACCATTGTTAATTTTTTCTACAAACCACTCTCTTTTTGAACAAATATAGTTTGCCTGTTCAATTAAATAGTCATCCCAAAAGGGTAACTCATCGCGGAGTTTATTTATATCGTACACTTTCTCAAGAATTTTGTTTCTTTTACGAAGCGCTGTTTCATAATTGTGTAGTCTCTTTTTATACTCTATATCCAGTCTCGAAAGGATACGGTCGATAAATTTTCTTCTGCTTGCTGGTTCACCATCAATTATATGAACAAGTTTTGGAGTAAAAAAAACTGCAGGGATTGTTTGTTTTGCATATTCAAAGAGTCTTTTTTGTGTTTTATTAATACTAAAGACTTTTTTTACTGCAATTCCTCTTTCCAAATATATTCGAAATACGGTACTATTTTCATTTTCTGTTATTACCCCTTCAATGGTTGCGATTGTTTGGCCTAATGAAATAAGTTCGTCTTGTTTTTCATCTTTAATACCGCTTCCGGTCATGAGTAAAAAAATTGATTCTAAAATATTTGTTTTTCCCACAGAATTAGGTCCGGTAATAATTGTTACGTTTTTGTGAACTTCACTCTGCTTTTGAGTAAGGTTGCGGAAGTTGAGAAGTGAAATTTTAGTTAAGAGCATGATGGTATTATACAGGGCTGAGATCTCTCACTGCGTTCGAGATGATAAAGGTGACTTTCAGGTTGACAAAGGTGACTCTCAGGATGACGAGTTGGAGATTACGGTTCCGGTGAATGGTTTTTCGTTAATAATATTGGCAACATTTTCAAGATTTTTTCCATTACAGATTACTACCTTTAAATTGAGAGAATGTGCAAGTTGTGAAGCGACAGGATCAAAAGGAGTGTTGGCCCCAGGCGCCCAAGTAGTCCCAACGATTTCCTGAAAATCCGACCATGTAATATGTTCTATACGTTTTGCATCGGGGTGTTCTTTGGGGTCTTTGTCATATGCATAGTCAATGTTGGAAAGGTTAATAATAAGCTCTCCTCCGTAGTCGCGTGCTAAAATAACAGCATCATAATCTGTTGACCATCCTGGTTTCCAGCCGGCCCCAATAACGACAGGTTCAGAATGTTGTGAAAGTTTATGAGAGTAATTTTCAATAATTCTCGGATGAGCAATATCTTTAAAAATAGTGCGAAGCAAATGAGCATTAAGTCGAGTAGAATGAACACCTAACCAATCTAGGTCGCTATCAGTCACTTCTCCTATTGTTTCTTGTCCAGCATCGCGGTATTGTCGACACAAAGTACCTCCACCCACAACAATAAAGAATCTATTTCCGCGTTTGATATGTTCTCGAACAAATAAGTTGAATGCTTTTAAATATTCTACGTCGATTCCGGAAGGCGTTGACACAATGCTTCCACCAAGCGAAAGTACAACCGTATTCATACTAAAAGAGACCTCCGCCAAGCTTGAAAATGTAGCTTACAAGCCGAACAATCAGTAGTGACATAATAAGAATAAAAAAGCCAATCAATGCAGCTCGAATTTTGTCTTTTCCTGCTTGAATTTTTTCTGGTTCTCCGTTGGAAAGCATGAAATCAAATCCACCCCATACGAAATAGAAGAATAGTAATATGCCTGCAAAGGGCAAAATAAACGATAGAGTAACAGTGATGACATCGGCTAAGTTGTTTATTTTAACCAATGGGCCTCGAATTTTTGTGCCTACAA
>JAYPGZ010000036.1:0-3460 GCA_038127095.1 Candidatus Roizmanbacteria bacterium
TTGAAAGAGAATATCGTACGTATTGAAGTTACCGGAGCGAATGGAAGAAAGACGACGATTACTAAGACGTTTTATAAGCGCTAGTCATCCTGAGCGCGTCTGTCATCATAAGCGCGTCTGTCATCCTGAGCGATAGCGAAGGATCTCAGATAGTTGTCATCCTGAGCGATAGCGAAGGATCTCAGATAGTTGTCATCCTGAGCGAGAGCGAAGGATCTCAGCATATATACATATTCTATATATGTCTTACTTTGTCTATATACTTACTAATAAGCTCAATACAGTTCTCTATACCGGAATCACCAATAATCTCGATCGCCGTCTCTTTGAACATGTCAATAAGATCTCCGCTTGATTTACAGCCAAGTACAATATTAACAAGTTGGTCTACATTGAAACCTTTTCACACAGCATAGAGGCAATTGCCGCTGAGAAAAAGATCAAAGGTTGGACTCGGATTAAGAAAATACAACTTATCGAATCAAAAAATCCTTACTGGGAAGACTTAAATAGAAAGTTTAACACCTAGATTCTTCACCCCTAAAGGGGTTCAGAATGACACCGAAGCTATCCTGAGCGCGTCTGTCATCATAAGCGGGAGCGAAGATCGTCTTAATAGTAGTTAAAATGTGCCTTCTCTTTCGCCTTTCTCCACCACTCCTCGTTATTTTTATACCACTCTATTGTTTGTGAAAGTCCTTGGTCAAAATCAAACTGTGGTTTCCAACCAAGTTCCCTATTAATTTTCGTCCAGTCCATGGCATAACGCCTGTCGTGCCCTGGTCGGTCTTTCACATATTCCAACATTGACTCATCTTTACCCATCAGTCGTAAAATATGTTTTACTACATCAATATTAGGAATGTCATCCAAAAGACCTCCAATAAAATATGTTTCTCCAATTTTCCCTTTTTCTAAAATTGCTTCAATTGCTCGCGCATGATCTTCCACATGTAGCCAATCACGAACATAGAGTCCATCGCCATACACCGGCACTTTTTTATTTTCCATTAAATTCGTAATCGCCAGAGGAATTAGTTTTTCAGGAAAGTGGTACGGGCCATAATTATTAGAACAGTTGGAAATAGTTATTGGAAGGTCGTATGTGTCGTGATACGCTCGGGCTAAATGATCAGAAGCAGCTTTAGATGCAGCATATGGACTATGGGGGTCATATGGAGTAGACTCGCTGAATTTTTCTTTTGTATCAAGTGGTAATGCTCCACACACTTCATCAGTAGAAATATGATGAAAGCGAGAAATCTTATGCTTCAGTGCAGATTCCAACAAAGTGTACGTGCCCACTACATTCGTTTGAATAAATGGAGCAGCGTCTTCTATTGAACGGTCAACATGTGTTTCTGCTGCAAAATGCACTACAGTATCTACTTTCCCCATTACAGCGTCTACTGCTGCCCGATCACAAATGTCGCCTTGTACAAATTCATAATTAGGATTGCTCGATACTGACTCCAAAGTAGCAAGATTTCCAGCATACGTCAACTTATCAAAGTTAACAATCGTATCCTCTGGATGATTTTTCATCCAATACAGAATAAAGTTACCACCAATAAACCCTGCACCACCCGTTACTAACAATTTCATATTAAAGTTTCGATAAATAGTTACCGCTATCAAGCTCTTCTTGGGTAAAATCTACTTGTTCATCTTTTAAATCAGGATCATATGCAGGGTCGGGAAGATTTACCAGCCATGCATCTTCAGTTCCAATATTCTCCAATCCTGTTGGAATATTTTTTGGAATATATAGACGCTTTAAATTTTCAGCAGATAAAATATGTTCTTCCCGCTTTCCATCAACATACAAGATAATTTTCATGGTGCCTTTTACACACATATAGCGTGCCGCACGCACTCTGTGTAAGTGATACCCTTTAAATGCTCCTGGCTTCGCGCAGGTTAAATAAGATAAAGTAAATCGATCTTGACGAAACAACTCAACTAAAAAGCCGTTTTCCTTTCCTTCCAGATCGTATGTTGTAACCTTCTTTGCATCCTCTACTTTTACCGAGTCATTCATGTGAATTGGTGCAAACTAGTAATGTGTTTATTATATGGAACACACTCGTAAATAACAATATGCTATTATCAATGTATGGCATTTCTTTCATTACCCACAAAAAATCAATTTGCATTTACTCATGCTATTTCGCCAGCAGGAGATGAAATCATAACCATTGGAGCAAACCTCTTTATAAAAAAACAGGGAAGTAGCACGTGGACTCATGAAGAAATTACATCATATTTTGAAGGACACACACTTAAAACAGATGAAGAAAAACACGATGCCGTATCGTTTCCAACTGCCAGCCTTGATGAACATTTTTTTACTATCAAAGGAAGCGAAGTGATTATTTCGGAAGGAATTTTGTTTTATCGAATATATCCAACCGATACAATATGGCATGTAACCGATCATCCGTCGATGGAACTTACCAAAAATGCATCCAAATCTAATATTTCTCATAAACGCTTGCTCATTAGCCCAATCAAACACGTTGCTCTGGAAGGCAATGCCATGTTTGTAGATTCTGGGAGTCAAGGCTTTCAATTTACTATAGTAGAAGCACTTAATCCAAACCGCTCATTCCGCTGTAAAGCTTGTCACGCGTCATTTCAAACTAGCACCCATACTCGTGCAACTACAATCTGCAGCCAATGCGCTTGTGCAGATTTAGCAGAATAAAGCATTATATGCTAATTGATCAAGTATCACCCTTTATTACGCTCTTACTCTTAGGACTACTTGCATTTTTTTCACACAAAACAACCTCGCTATTATTTACCATAATATACCGCATTATTCGATCGCAGAAAATTGCGTTATATATTATTTGCTTGTTATACCTTCCGGGAACATTCTTGCACGAACTCGCACACTTGCTAACCGGAATTGTCCTTTTCTTAAAGGTCAACCGTTTTACTATTATTCCTGTTGTACAGCACACACCAGGAGGATTTGCAGTCAAATTAGGATCGGTAACCTACGTACAAAGAGATCCACTACGAGGCTTTCTTGTTGGCATAGCCCCAATATTTTTTGGTATTCTTTTTTTCTATTTTCTCCCAACACTTTTTGCTGAAATTGGAACAAATTTGTTTGGTAGAGCAATTATTGGGTATGGAGCTTTTGTGGTAGCATCTACCATGATTCCTTCAAAACAAGATCTTCGAGACGGAATATTTATGATTCCACTCATAGTTATTTTTGGTTTTGTTTGCTACATATTTCAATTTAATCCACTTACTAACAATTTCGTGCTTGAGTTTATTTCACAAATGAATTATCATCTATCAATCGCACTCATCATAAATCTAGGAGTCTATGCGATTGCCTCAATTTTTCTAAAATTATGAACGCAGTTTTCGCACAAGAAATTCACGTTGTAGGCACAAAAATTCGAGGCCCATTGGTTAAAATAAACAACTTAGCCGATGT
>JAYPGZ010000037.1:0-3324 GCA_038127095.1 Candidatus Roizmanbacteria bacterium
AGAGCAGAAGCCTTTTAAGCTTTTGGTCGTGGGTTCGATCCCCTCCCGGCTCACAATATATAAAACTAGTTCAGACTGTTACAGCAGTCTAGATACGGATTTTCAAAAAAACAATTGAATTACTAGCTTAAAACTTTTATCAACGGATCTAGTTCTTCAGCTGAAAGCATACCAAGCACCATTCCATTGTACAAAAGCCTTCCTGGATAGAGTAAATCAAGATAGGCAGGTGCTATTTGATACATACCAGAAGCAATAGCTGGTCCGGCACCTTTTGTAAATACTTGACCGACAAGACCAAGTACTACCAGATGATTTAAATCAGAATAGACACCTTCTACTATTTCATCGTAATGTTTTGACTTATCTTGCTTGCTGAGAGGTTTATTCGTAAGCCCTATTTTTTCTCCCCATCCATTTCCAATTATGGCTATTAAACAAAGCTGTCTATAACTTAACTGCTCTGCATAAATAAGTGTCTGATTCATATTAACTAATGGAGTGTTAGTAAAGGGAGTTGCAGCAAGAAGATTTGCAACTAGAGGAATTTTCTTTTCCTCATACATGTCTTTTGCTTTTAGTAATAGTCCCTCTGTTAGTTCTTGAAATTGTTTCTTATCTAAGTCTTTACGCATACCAGCGCCTTTGTCTATATTTTCTTCAAATCTTTTATTAGCTAAATCAACAACTTTCTGAATCCGACTCTTCTCTCGACTTGTCAGATATCTTTTAAGGACATTGCTAGCGATCGGTGTAATAATAGCTCCAAGAACTGCACCAGGTGGACCCGCTATTACTAACCCGGTTCCCGCGCCAACAACACTGCTGCCAACCTCTATAGCCGTTTCTATGTTTTCATTGTTTTTATCGCTGACTCTTCGCATGAGACTATTATAGTCTACTCTTCTTCATTTTCTTGTTAAAGCAAAGGCATGAAAAACATAACAATTCTCGAAAAAATTCTTCTTACAACCAAGCTAGTCAAGTCAATTCAATAAAGCTCCTCCAATAGTGTAATTATTTGAATATTGGCAGACAGTATGATATTCTGATAATTAACGTCAAGCTCTTTAGTAAGCTGGCGAGGAAACTTCCGGCCCCGATAATGGTGGGTATCAGTCTATCTCAGCCCTCTCCATGAGGATATGAGTGTCATATTTTCATGGGGGGGAGGCAGCAGATGGCTTCCCTTTGTTATCAATGGAAAGGAGGTGATGGAATATGGTACGGTTCGAGGTCTATAAAGATCAGAATGGTGAATACCGCTGGCGTCTTGTAGCTTCAAATAACAGATATGTTTGTTGGAGTGAGGGTTACACAACCAAACAAGGCGCTATTGATTCAGCTAACTGGGTCAAGCAGTATGCACCAATAGCACCAATCCACGATTTAACCTAAACAGTTAAATCACTCCTCGTCAGCTTTTTAATGAGGTTGTATTTAATATAACGGATTTGTGTTTCTTATTTTTGATATTTTCTCAAGATTAGGCGAAAGGAGTTCTGAGTAAATATCCATTAGAGTCTCAACTTGATTCCAAACTGCATCTGTTTTTGGTTCGAATAGAGAGGCATCGGGGTCACTAAAAAATGGAAATGGTATAATAAGGTTATGGCAGAGCGCTATATGCCGACTTCACAAGAATTTATTCCCAAAAACTTTGCTTTGAATTCTGTTCCTATGCCACAAAATCGCCATGGAGGCCTAGAAGGATACGAAAACGTAATGGCGCATGAATTACATCATGTTTTGGCAGCTCGTGAAGAAGGAAATAAGATTGCTTCTGTTACAGCACTACCGGGGGTTGGGTATTTAGGTCTTACCGTGCTTGAGGGTGCCAAATCGCTTGATAGCTTAGCAGTTATTGCGGCTGCAGGTTCAGTAGATACTGTTTTTGGAGAAGCACAAGGATATGGTAGCGACATGAATAAAGTAACAATAATAGCTGGGTTTGATACGGGCACTATTTACGACTATCGCAGGCAAGCGAGTGATGCTATTAGACAGTATTCCCCTGCACTGCGAGCACGACTGGCAGAATTGTTAACGTATATGGAAGTTGAAATGGGTATTAAAATAACTGGGGCTGTTTTTGAAGAAGCGCTTGTGCGTGCACAGCAAGAGCTTGAGTTTCCTCAAAACAAGGTAGAATAGATTGCTGTTTATACCTTTGCAACGCTCTGTATGCTATAATACCGCATGAATATAGATCCTAATTCCATTGCCTACGAAGTGTATTCTGCAGTTGATTTGGAACCACATAAAACGCAAGAATTTGTACTGGAAATAACCTTGCTTTTAAGAGCATTTGATAGGTTTCTTGAATCAGATATGCAAGATTGTGAAACAACAAGAGCTATCTCGTTACACAATTTTTCATATTCTACAGAGTCAATGGACTCTATACGTAAAGATGTATATGATGTAATTGCAGACATGCTAAGCGGTACTGTATTTATATTGGCGCGCGATACGGAAACCGAAGAACCTATAGGGATTGGCTCATTGTGTGCTCTTCCAGAAGACCCTAAAATAGGAGAATTATCTGACGCATTTATTCAGCCTGAATATCGACGTCATGGAATATATGCCGAGCTTATTAAACAGCGAGAAGAACTTGCACGAAATCTTGGTCTTACATCGTTAATAGTGTTGCCTTTGTCGGATGGTAAATCACGACGCGTTCTTGAACGAAATGGATATACGGTTGAAGAGCAAGATGGACAGGTCTGTATGACTAAAGATTTAGGGGGAAGCATAGGGGAAAGCATGAACGGAAATTATGGCCAGCGTAGATGAGGTTTTTTCTTTAATTTGAGCGGTTATTCTGTGTAATTGTATTCCAAACCTGTATTAGGCTTTTTCAGTAACTTTATATTCCAAATTCTTTCCTAATATAAGTCGTGTGTGGGCTTCTAGGGCGGGGAGCGATGAGAAAACGAACGATACAATTGGCATTAAATACCACTGAATAAACAAAAGTGGAACGTTGCGCATGCTTGTTTTAATATTTACTTTTTCACGAAGTTTGTGATCAAAATACAGGGTTACAACCATGGTAAGTGTTCCCAATGTTAAGATTGCCGAAGACATTTGTGGAAGCAGATAGCCAAGGACGGTGCGCCCGAATGATGGATTAATAAGGCCTGGAACCCACGCAGAAAGGGTAAGAATAAAAAATGATGTTGGCCACAACAAATGTGGTTCAGCAAGAAGCATGATACGGCGTAATTTTGGGATCAAAGGAATGTGAGGAGTTTGTAATGTCTGCTTGATTGCATAGGGAATGTCGGTGGCGCCCCATGCCCAGCGGCGTTCTTGTTC
>JAYPGZ010000038.1:0-3303 GCA_038127095.1 Candidatus Roizmanbacteria bacterium
AGAACACAAATGAACCACCTATTCATATCGATCAACAGGTGGATCTTTTAGAGTACTTAGACGCTATTCTTCGTTCGAAATATCGTCTGATGATCGCGGCCATTTTTGCAGCAGCTGCTGTCTTTGGTTTATCAAAGTTTGTGGATGATAAGTATACAGCTACATCAATTGTTGCAATTAATATAAATGAAAACCCTGGTGGTGTATCACCTGAGAGTTATAGAGGAAATGACACAATTGGACTGCTAGAGCATGAGTTCCTTATAGATGCAGCGCCAAGTAATGAAATAGATAGACTTTTAGCAAAAATAAATGGATTTGAATTTATTAAAACGTTTATTGTAAAAGAAAATCTATTACAAATTATCTTTAAAGATAAATGGGATGTGGCAAATAATGAATGGATAGATGATTTTGAACCAGACTATAGATTAGCGTCAAAAATTCTAAAAGACGAATACTTAATACTTGATTATGATGAAAAGAGCGGTTTGTTAAAAGTTAAATTTACATCGCTAAGTCCTGACTTGTCGGCAAAAATTTCAAACGTAATTCCAATTAGTTTTAATAGTTATTTAAAAAATAAAACTGTGGATTCAATGAACGTGAGAAGGGGGTACTTAGAAAAAAGGTTGTCGGAGGTTTCTAATATTGAAGTGCAAAGATCAATTTATAGGTTGCTTGAAGCGCAATTGGGTATGGAGTCAATCATTCATGCTAGAAATGACTATCCATTAGAAATAATACAGCCGGCGACCTCTCCGCTATTCAAATCTTACCCTTCCAGAAAAAAATGGACAGTTTTAACATTTTTTGGTGTGTTCTTTTTTGGTCTGTTTCTTGTTGTCGGTAATGTGATCTTTGGAAAGATGAAGACGGCGATCTCTCTGTACAAAAAAGATCGAAACTCTAAAAATCTAAATCAGAGTGAAGATATTTGGATTGATAACTGATATAAATATTTATTATTAATTCATACCTCTATTAATAAAAGCTATTTAAACTTTGTTTTTGACATCAATTCCTTGGTCTTGTTATGACAGTATGTTGCAATCAGTGTGCATGAAATAACCATCAATAAAGATCTGAGGAAGTTGCTCGTACTGTATTCATAATTAAATATTTCTGTTGAGGCATAAAGTATAAAAATATGCCATAAATAAAATTTTAGAGAATTTCCTGAAAGCCACTTTACTAAAGCGATAATTGAATCTTTTTTTATCACTAAATACCTTGTTGTGACGTACAATAGTGTTATAAAAAACATTGCATAGCTTAAGTAGTAAAGTCTTGGGGGGTATTTGTACTCTTGAGTAGGAATGAAATGTCCGTTTTTTAGATACAAAGTTATCAAAAAGTAAATGAAAATAAATAGGGAAATACTGCTAATAATTAAAATATCTTTTGTTCTTAAGGTGTTGAATCTAAATGCGCAAATATAAATCAATAGATAAGGTATGAAATTAAAAAATATTTCCATGCTTGTTTTTAGCTTTTGAAAGCTAAGAGCAAGCTCATATAATGCATATATAAAGACAATAATTAAGCCAATTTTAAAATTCGATATTTTTGAATTATTTACTCTTATGCAGAGGGGTGTAAATATGGCTAATATTAAGTAGATCTTGAATATCCATAAATATCCTATCCCACCTTTATATAAAAATGAATCTGTAATTATTTTCATATTAAATTGTGTGTTGCTGAATCCCATATAGTCTGTTAGCATGAAAAACATAAAAAATAGTAAAAGAAAAAGCCACGAAGAGTATATAAGATTAAAAGTTCTTTTCTTAACAAAATTGAAAGCATGTATTTCTCTGCGCTGATATATATATGCGTAGGTCAGACCTGAGCTAAACACTAGCAAAGGGGTTCCGAAATTTCTTAATTGAAATAACCATCCCGGCGGCACTGTGTGCGCAATCATTATTATGAACAGGCCTAAAAATCTTAAGATATCTAGATTTATATTTCTTTCATTTTTCATATAGATTTCTCTTATTTTTGATTTTGTAAACCGCGCAAAATGCAATTATTATTGATGCGTGCGTCAATCCCTGTATTGATGCATATTTTATAGCAAGTAAAGTATTGAAAACGTCACCAGACAACCTAACAACTGACGCCATCATCAAAGCATTTATGGCTCCGTCAACATCTCTTGATGTCCAGCAAGTTGTTACTGATTTTTTTAGAATAATTATTAGCATCACTATGTAGAATGTAGCCCCAACAATACCGTAACGAAATGCAATTCCGATTATTCCAAGGTCTGAGCTATAAAATTTATACCAGAACAATTCTTGTTCGGTTATGGTTGCAGCACTTTGTTGTCCAAAGCCGAAAGCGGGGTGATTTATAATTGTTTCAATAGCAATCATATAAGATTTATAACGTACACCGCCATCCGAAGCTTCCATAAACTCAAAATATTTAATTATTGCAAATGCATATATTGGTATTAATAGGGTTAGTGATAATAAAAATATATTAATTCTATTTTTTCTTGAAAACCAAGCATTGTAAAAAATCACCCCAATTATAAGAAGAGCTATTCCTGCTCTTGACTGAATAACGGAATGGCACCATAAACAAACCAAAAATGTTAATACCCAAAAGGCCTTATTTTTAATATTCTTTTCTGTTACTGATAGATATCCAGAAATTATTGTAGTTAAAAAAATAGCCGTGCCCGGTGCTTTTAATCTATACCCTCGATGATCATTAGTAACCATTCCCTTGATTGTTGGGTCTGAAGAGTTGTATGCAGTTGCTAAATCTATTCGAAAATAATGAAAAACATAAGAGTAAGTTACTGCTGCTAATGTATAAATTATTATTTTATTTATAGTCTCAATTTGATATCCGATTCTTGTAAGAAAATACAAAGTGGGGCAAATGAATACTATTAAAAACTCTCTTGATGCCATCATACTTGGTAACATCGATACATTTGCATTTGCGGAAAATTGATAGGCTGGAAGTACAAATGTATACCCCACAAAAATTAATGTTGTGAATACCCATTTACTCCATCCTAGGTTTTTTTCTTTAACATTAAGTGCCGCTACTAATGCAGAGTAACAAAACAAAATCATGGTGAGTAATAAACCGACCTCCTGCAATCTATTGGCCATGAAGTAATAGGCACCCTTAAACGCTGTATAGAAGATGACAACCAGTGCAAAGGTGATAAGGGCTCGAGTCGAGATGAACACAGGGTTGATTAAGCCGATAGCAGGTTAATTTCGTTGACCATGAAACCTAGAACCCTATCCCAGGTGTACTTTTCACGTACCC
>JAYPGZ010000039.1:0-3146 GCA_038127095.1 Candidatus Roizmanbacteria bacterium
GGGATATATTACACAGCAACAACGACAAGATGCGCTTGCAGAAAATCTGGTCATATTGCCACCAAAAAAAACAATTCATGCACCGCATTTTGTTTTTTACGTAAAGGAAATTTTAGAAAAACAGTTTGATGTTACCACCGTTGAAGAAGGAGGGTTGCAAGTATATACAACGCTCGATTTGGATGTGCAAAAAATAGCAGAGACTGCAGTTAATGAAGAAGTTGCAAAAATTCAATATTTACGTGCTGGAAATGGTGCGGCGCTTGTAACACGTCCTTCAACAGGAGAAATTCTTGCAATGGTAGGTTCAACCGATTTCTTTGCAACTGCTTCTGGAACATATAACGTAACAACAGCTTTGCGTCAACCTGGATCATCAATAAAACCACTCAATTATGCAGTCGGGATCGATCGTAAATTGGTAAGCCCTGCAACACTTTTTCTTGATGCAAAAACGTGTTTCCCTTCACCCGGTAAACAGTATTGTCCGGTTAATTATGATGGAAAATATCACGGGTTAGTAACGCTACGGAATTCTCTCGGAAATTCATTAAATATCCCTGCGGTCAAGATGCTTGGAATCAACGGGACTGAAAATTTTATCGCCTCTGCTTCTGCATTTACCATCTCGACGTTTACAGATCCAAGTCGTTACGGATTATCATTAACATTGGGCGGAGGAGAAGTAAGGATGACTGAAATGGCAAGTGCATTTTCTGCGTTTGCAAACGAAGGAGTTCCAAAAAAACTTACCTCCATTCTTAAAATTACAGATAAAAATAATAAAACGTTATATAAAAACGAGGATCCCAATATTGTTCCAGACGTTACTAAACCACTCAAATACCCCGATTTTCTTTCCATAAGTGGAAATAGAGCAATCAGTAAAGAAACTGCGTTTCTCATTTCACATATCCTTGCCGATAATGGCGCACGATCAACTGCCTTTGGATCATCAAGTTTATTAGTTGTTCCTAAGCAAAGCGTGTCGGTGAAAACGGGAACTACCAACGATATTCGTGACAACTGGACAATTGGTTATACGCCAAATTTCTTAGTTGCGGTATGGGTAGGGAATAATGATAATACTCCCCTTTCACCGGGTCTTACTTCCGGAGTCACAGGAGCGGCTCCTATTTGGAATCGAATCATGCGTGCAATTTTAGCGAAGCAACCGAGTTTGCCAGCTCGAAAGCCAGATGGAGTTATTGGGAGAAATGTTTGTTCAACACATGTAGATTCTGCCGATACAACAAATCCTGATTGCCGACCGTATTTTGAATACTTTATTAAGGGAACAGAAACGCTCAAGCCTCTGTATTCAATTGGGAAAGATCAAGTACGAGTTTCTAAAGATACCGATATGGAAACAACTCCTGAAGATCCTGCCGGAGAAATGAGAGAAAAAACGGTTATAAAAGATGCGTACTCGAAATACTGTTTAGATTGTGCTCATCCCGATCTTACATCGCCGACCCCGACTCCTTAAAAGGCTTTGCATGAGCCAACGCTTCAATTCCTGGAAGTGTTCCCTGTTCAATAAATTCCATCATTGCTCCTCCACCTGTAGAAATATGAGTAATTCGATCAGCGTATTCTAATTTTGAAATCGCCGCAATAGTGTCACCTCCACCCACTAAAGAAATAGCATCTTTATTTTGTGTAATGGCATAATATACAAACTCAGTCCCGCGAGCAAATCGAGAGTCTTCTGCCTTTCCTACTGGACCATTCCATAATATTGTTTTGGCTGTTGCGAAATGTTCACCAAATATTGCTTCGGTCTGGGGACCAATATCTACTATCGTGTCGTATTTGCCTACTTCAGAAATTGGCACAAGTCGATCCGCGCCAGTCTCATCTATTACTATGGCATCTAGTGGAACTATTACTTTTTTCCCTTTTTCTTTCGCATATTTGAGTATTTCAATCGCATGCTCTGTTGCTTCTTCATGCAGAGATAGCCCTATTTGCTTGCCCTGTGCAGCTAAAAATGTATTGGCGAGTCCTCCACCAACAAGTAACGTATGTACTTTATCAAGCAGCGATCGTAAAAAAGTAATTTTTGTAGATATTTTACTTCCTCCAACCAATGCAACAAACGGTTGTTTTGGATGGTTGACCACATGGTCAATTGCTGTAATTTCATGTGCCATAAGTAGTCCTGCGACAGACGGTAAGAGTGTGGGGAGCAGTACAACAGAAGCATGAGAACGGTGACTTACTCCAAATGCATCATTAACAAAATAATCCGCTACGTGCGAAAGTGCTTGCGCAAATTCAAGGTTATTTTCTTTTTCGCCCTTATTGAAGCGTAAATTCTCGAGCATGACAATTTCGCCCGGAGCCTGCTGTTCTAGAAATATTTTACTTTTTGCACTATTGAAATCCTCTAACAAGTTAATAATGACACCAGGTAGGTGGGAACGTAGGTCGTTTACAAGAGGGGCAAGTGAGAGTGAAGAGTCGTGGCCTATGGGGTCACCCAAATGGGTAATTACTATTACGCGATTATTTTGCTTGAGCAATTTTTTTATCGTAGGAATACTTTGTTTAATACGCATGTCGTTTGCTATAGTGTGTTGGGAATTCATACTCACGTTATAGTCAACGCGCACCAATACACGACTATTTTCAATAACAACGTCTTCAATTGTCTTAATATTAAATTTGTCTATCATAATTACTATGTCTTCGTGAACTTGTTTGCCCCCCCCCAAATCCTGTAGCGAAAGAGGGTCATCTCAAGCGCCACCCTTGTCATCTCGAACGCCAGTGAGAGATCTCAGTGATCTTATAAAACCTCACATACTTTTCTTGCAAAATCCAAAAATGCTTTTTGGGCACCTTCCACATTACTCATATCACTCCCGCATGCTTGCAGCATTGGTTCTTCAAATACTCGTTCAAACGAGAAAGTGGTCGGGAATTCTAAACTACTTGCCAATAATCGAATTGCTGCTAAATGTTCAATTGCTTGTTGTCCGCTTTGTCCTCCCGACAAAAATACCACGCCACCAATATTTCTTGGAATTACTTCTTGTAATACATCGACTGTTGCTTTACCAATCTCTTCAGGAGAGCTAGGAGTATGACTCGAGCCGGGCATTATCATATTAGTCTTTAAAATAATTTTCTCCACGTCA
>JAYPGZ010000040.1:0-3071 GCA_038127095.1 Candidatus Roizmanbacteria bacterium
CGAACATATGATAATGGTTTAAATGATGCAATTGTGCAATACTTAAAGAATGCAGTTAATGATACTGGTAAAGGAGTTACTGATGAAGAAGCTTTCCTCACGGCCAATAGAGGAATACAGGAAGTTTTAAAACGTTTCGAGATAAAATAATATGTTTGATTTTTTAAAAAGAAACAAAAAGGATCCAAATCGTGAGACGTATATGGGTCTTATTTTGAAGGAAAATGAGGGTGAAGTTATTTTGCTGGAGGCAAATAGTGAAACTCGGATTATCCATCCGCTCGATCAAAAAAAATTTACCTTTACCGATGCATGGGAACACCTTGATGCTGATGTAGATCAAACACTATTTGAGCTTGAGAAAAGAAGTAATCTTGAAGTGGAAAAAACAGTGCTGTTTGTATATTCGCATTTTGTAGATCAGCAGAAAAAAACGATACGGAATCCATACAAAGGGAAAATTAAGGCACTTGCTGATGAATTGGGACTTTCCTTGATGGGTTTTGTGGAATTTCACGAAGCTTTAGGTATTTATTTTCATTCAGTTGAACAAACACCGCTTTCTGCGATCGTAATTGAGCTTGATGGTCCGGCAGTAAGCATCTTTGTCTATAAAGGTGGAAAAGTTGAGCATGCACAAACAATCGCACGTACGAGTGACCTTATAGGAGATCTAGAAAAAGTCTTTACCGTGGTGAAAGATTCCTCATATTTGCCCGCACGCATAATTTTGTATGATTCGACCGATTTACAAGAAATTTCAAATCAAATTATGGCGCACTCATGGGATGAAAAGTTATTCATTCAAATTCCCAAGGTTGAAGTAGTTGCTGCAGAAAAACTACAGAGTGCTTTGTATAGCTGTTTTGCTAAGCAAGTTTTTGAAGAAGTGGCAACTGCCAACGCTGCGGGAGCAGCACTAGCTAGTAGGGGAATTGGTGAAGATGATGAAGAAGATCCGGGGTCATTACAAAATCCGGTTAGTGAAAACCCCGAGGTTCATGAAAGCGCCTTATCGGACAGCATGCAGGAAGCACCTGCGGAAGCGGTTGAATCTACAAGCGAGGAAAATCTCGATATTCAAGAGAATCATACAGACGATGATCCTGTTTTTGATGACGACTACACACAAAGCGTTTCGAGTTCAGATTCCAGCTCAAGTCGATCGGAATCGAGTGGTCAACAAGCTGCCGCCGGATTTGTTATTGGGAAAGATATAGCTCAAGAATCGGCTCCTGATGCCTCTGCGGTGTACGCGGTTAAACAATCGGAAATTGAAGATGATTCCGTTGTTCCCACTCCGAAAAAGTCATTTACACTACCTTCGTTTTCCATGCCACAATTTTTTTCAAATGGTATAAACTTTTCGTTTATGAAATCAAAAGGAGTAATAGTTGGAGTTGTTGGTGTGGTATTAATCGCTCTGGTGGCAGGTGCCTTTGCATCTACATACTATTTTCATAAAGCACAAATAACATTACTGTATAAAACGCCCAAAATTACGAAAGAAATCGCCATGAATGATATCAGAACAAAAGATCAATCAAAAACCGTGCAGGTTTCCGATAGCGTAGCTGCAACAGGTAAAAAAACTGTAGGTGAAAAAGCGAAGGGGACTATTCAAATATTCAATGTCGAAAAAGCTGAACGAAGCCTTAAAAAAGGAACAGAAGTGAAAACAGATGGAGGTCTTGTATTTACGCTTGATACAGATGTGAAAGTTGCTTCAGCTTCTTCAACTACGACCAGTGGCGGCGATGTAACGATCACGACAGGTAAGCAAAAAGTTGCGGTTACCGCAGCTGCTCTGGGAACAGAGGGAAATATTGCCAAAGATACAAAACTCACTTTTAGTGGAATTTCGAGCGAAAGCTTGAAAGCCGCTGCCGAATCGTCTTTTACCGGAGGAACAAAGCGTGATATAACAATTATTTCGCGTGACGATATTGAAAAGCTCGATAAAAAAGTTACGTCTGCTGCAAAAAATCAAGTTAAAACAGAATCTAGTATTGAACAGCTTGCACAAGTAACGCTGTCAAATGAAGATTATTCTCATGAAATTGGTCAAGAAGGTAGCGAGGTTTCAATAAAGGCTCAGGCTACCGTTACCATACCTCAATCCGATGAAACAGCAATAAAAAGTGAAATAGCTCGAAAACTGGCCTCAGATATTGAAACTGGTTATGCTTTAACAAAAGACGCAATACAATATGTGGTTACAAAAGCAAGTGATAAGGGTGGTAAAGTGAATGTAACGCTTAAAGTTAGTGCTACCCCACAATACGTACTCAATCGAGAAAAGTTTTTATTAGATATAAGGGGAAAATCTTTGCAAGTCGCGAGCGATATTGCAAAATCTAATTATCAGGCCACTGACAGTACGATTGAAATCGATACGTGGATCCCATTCCTAAAATCACGCATACCGTTCTTTAATAAAAATATTCAAACAGAAGTCAGGAGTATGTAGTATCATGATTCATGCTTGTTGCACATCTTGTATAATTATTTTATGCCCTTGTATAGCTATAAAAAAGTCTATTATTCTCGGAAAAAAGCCATTTTAGGTGTAATTTCGTATGTTTCATTAACTGTCGGTTCGTTATTTCTTTTTTGGTCATTTTATCCGGTACTATCGTTTGAGCTGTATAGTCGCATTTTTGAAAATCAGAAGTTTTTTTCAGCGGTAACGAATAGTAATACGACGGCACTTTCAAATGCAAAATCAACCCGTGGTAATAATAATATATTTTCAACAAATTTATCTGATTATACAAAAGCAGGTATATGGTTCCCGACTCTCAAACAAAATCCCGATGAGCCAGTGGTTGTCGCTAAAAACATTAAGCAATATTCACTGTCAATTCCACGATTAAATATAACTGATGCAAAAGTAATTGTTGGAGGAGAAGATCTTAAAAAAGGACTTGTTCATTATATTCCTCGATCAGTACCAGGAGAAGTTGGGAATATTTCTATCTTTGGCCATTCATCGTTACCTCAGTTGTACAATGTAAAAGATTATTCGTCAATTTTTACCTATCTTCCATCATTAAAGCGAGGAGATAAGG
>JAYPGZ010000041.1:0-2982 GCA_038127095.1 Candidatus Roizmanbacteria bacterium
GCGATGCACGCGAACGTGAACGTCGAAAAGTCGGAACAGGTGGACGAGCACGACGCCAGAAGCAATCACCAAAGCGATAATAGCTTTAATTCCCGGTGCCTACCAAAAATACAGCCTGCCAAGGGCGATAATTGGAGTAAAAATTAACATCCTGAATAATAGCGTCGTCTTTTGTTACTTTGTAATGAAATGTTGATTTGGTTCCGGGCGCGGCCCAGTCAACTTGCTTTTGTGTCCCTCTTTTCATTGTAGGATCTTCCTGGAATTTGGGTTCAGGAGCTGGTACAACATCCCATATTTTTGCATCAGAGAGTTCTACTGTGCGATTATCCTTCTTTCCATACATTGTGAACGTGACAACCTGATTTGTTTTGTCTACCGATGTTTGAATAAGAATGGCAGCATCTGTATCGTTTTTTATTTTCAAATCTACTGACGGAGAAAAGACCGTTGCGTCAAATCCCGGTTTTCTATCATTTTCATAGTAATGCACTCTATATGCGTGAGCATGACGTTCGATAATAGGTAATCCTGTATCTAGTGCGGCTCGAAACAACGTAGTTGATACCTGGCATATACCTCCTCCATCGCCTAGAATAGTTTTTCCATCCTTGATAATATATGCGGGAGCATATCCCGTTGCTGCAGAAATATCACCCACAGTACGAACGAAAGAAAAAACTTCTCCTTTAGGAATTATGATTCCGTTAAATTTTGATGTTCCAAGAATAACGTTGTGTATTCTTCCTGGAATTGACCCTGCATAATTTGATGTTGCTTCTCCTATTTTTTCTTCAATACCAAATGTATTGGCCGATGACAGTGTTATTTCTGGCTTAGTAATTGTCTCACTAACAGTTATGTGTATATTCTGAATTGCTTGTGGATCTTGGGCCACACGTTCAATCTCCTTACTTATTGTGTTAAGTGCCTGTTCGCTGTTAATCTGAATACCATTTCGTTCAACTCGAAAAGCGCTTACTCGTCCATTTTCCATGGTAAATAGGGCATTTTCTGGCTCTCGATCATATGATGTGTGTAGAATTTCCATATGTTGCTTAATGGGGCTCATATCTACACGCAGAGGAGTTTTGAAATTAAATGTGCCTAATCCTAAAAAAGCTCGGACTTTTTCGTAACCTTGATTTTTCTTGTTTGGATGTCGTCCAATCGCATATGCTTTTTGAATAGTAGTGTCGATATCTAAGCCAATATTGAGTGTTTTTGCAGAAAATGTAGCTTCTTTTTCATCGTAATGTATCTGTATAACGATTTTACGTAAGGCATCCTGCTTGCTTTTGAGCTGTTTTCTCACTTGTTCTTTAGTCTGATATTGTACAGCAACACCATCGATAACTACCGTTGGGTACATACGATTTCCTACATCGTATGAGCGTTTTTGGATGTAGACTGTAAAAAGTATTACGAAAAGTATGAAAAAAAATATGGCAAAAATCAGTGATTTCCCAGTAAAGTAGAGTGCTCGTTTTGCGTGGTGTAACATGTTTGAAATATACCTACAAATCCACTAATATTATACTATGGATCCCAAGAAATCAGATGACGTCGTTTTT
Organism: Candidatus Roizmanbacteria bacterium; assembly: GCA_038127095.1. GTDB lineage: Bacteria > Patescibacteriota > Microgenomatia > UBA1406 > HO2-37-13b > 2-01-FULL-39-24. The sequence continues at coordinate 1,575 of JAYPGZ010000041.1, forward strand.
GAGACAATTCCCGAACCTACTCAGGCGACGGTAAATGAGGCGCCTACTGGCGAAGAAATAGATCTATCAGCAGTTGAAGATACTCAAACGCCAGCTACGCCTCAAGTGCAGCCTACACTTGATCCACAACCCGCTCCGGTTGGGTCTCAGCCAGATCCAATTGACACTAACTTTGATTTTGATGACCCGCATGAGGGTAGTAATAAAACGAAAATTTTATTAATTGTGGGAGCGGTAATCTTTTTTATTGTACTATTTTTTGTCATTTTTAAAGTTTTTACCTCATTTTTTGGCAGTAACTCGTCTTCTTCTAAGGATGTAACGCTCACCTATTGGGGATTATGGGAAGATAAGGAAGTAATAGAACCGCTCATTGCTGAGTATAAAAAAAAGAATCCTAAAGTCACCATTAGATATGAAAAGAAAGATCCACAAAATTATCGTGAAAAATTACTAGCTCGTTCAAAAGATGGAAACGGGCCAGACATCTTTCGATTTCACAATACGTGGCTTCCAACAATAAAGGACGTTGTATCTCCTCTACCATCGTCAATCATGAGCACAAATGAATATGAATCAACATTTTACCCGATCACAAAAACCGATCTTAAGGTAGGGGATCAGTACTATGGAATTCCTCTGGAAATAGATGGTCTAGTATTGCTGTATAATACTGATCTTTTTAAGCAGGCGGGTATTGCTTTAGGGCCAAAAAGCTGGGAAGATATTGCTCCGTATTCTTCTAAATTAACTGTTGTGGGACCTTCGGGCATAGTAACTGCTGGAATAGCTTTAGGAACTGCCACAAATGTAGAGCATTTTTCAGAAATATTAGGGCTCATGCTGCTTCAAAATGGAGCGTCATTGAGTGATCTTACGTCAAAAGAGGCGGTTGATATGTTGGCCGCATACCGTCGATTTGCTCAGCAACCCGATGGTAGGTGGGATGAAAACATGCCCAACTCAATTTCAGCGTTTATACAAGGTAAGGTGGCGATGATCTTTGTACCTTCGTGGCAAATACTTACTATTAAAAAAGCAGCTCCTGATTTAAATTTCAAAGTTACAACTTTTCCTGTTGTTCCAGGGGCTAAACAGATTACGCTAGCAAGCTACTGGGTTGAAGGAGTTAGTAAATACAAACCTGCTGCAAATCAAACAGAAGCTTGGAAGTTTCTAAAGTTTTTATCTGAAAAAGAAAGTCTTACTAAGCTTTTTGAAAATGCGTCAAAGAATCGTTTATTTGGTGAGCCCTATTCACGTGTTGATATGCGGCCGTTACTCGAACAAGATCCATATTTAGGCCCTGTGATTCAGCAAGCTGCCTTTATGCAAAGCATGCCTGCTGTATCACGAACATATGATAATGGTTTAAATGATGCAATTGTGCAATACTTAAAGAATGCAG
>JAYPGZ010000042.1:0-2773 GCA_038127095.1 Candidatus Roizmanbacteria bacterium
GTATAATTCATAATTAGCACTCGATTGAGCCACTTGACAAAAGTTGGATTTTTGTGTATAAATACCCCGTACCATTACAAATTTAAGTACCACTAATAACTATATGGCAAAATCATCTACGATTCAACCCCTGTTCGATTTCGTCCTCATCCGTCCGTTACAAGCTGATTCCAAAACACCTTCTGGAATTATTCTTCCCGATAGCGTTAAAGAAAAACCTCAAATGGGAGAAATTATGGCTGTAGGTCCTGGAAAATTTGATGAAGATGGTGAAAAAAGAATTCCGATGGATGTAAAGGTCGGTCAGCATGTTTTGTACAAAAAATGGGGAGGAAATGAAATTAAAGTGGAATACGAAGAATGGCTTTTGGTCGAACAGAAAGATATTATGGCAATTGTAGCAAAGTCATCCTGAGGGAGCGTAGCGACCGAAGGATCTAGGTGTTAAAAAGATCTGAGATCCTTCACTACGTTCAGGATGACAATAAAAGTTGGAATGACACAAATTAAAATTTAATTAAAAACATATGGCAAAACAACTCAAATTCGGCGAAGATGCACGCGCATCACTTTCAAAAGGTGTTAACATTTTGGCTCGCGCAGTCGTAACAACGCTTGGACCTCGCGGTCGCAATGTTGCGCTCGATAAAAAATGGGGAGCTCCAAATGTACTTCACGATGGCGTTTCAGTTGCAAAAGAAATTGAACTTGAAGATCCATTTGAAAACATGGGAGCCCAGCTTGTTAAAGAAGCTGCTTCAAAAACAAACGACATTGCAGGAGATGGAACTACTACATCTACCCTACTTGCTCAGGCAATTGTAAACCAGGGAATGAAAACTATTACCGCTGGCTCAAATCCTATGATTGTAAAACGAGGAATTGAAAAAGCAGTTGAAACAACCGTTTTGGACATTATTAAAATGGCAAAAAAAATTCCACTCAACGACAAAGCGGCTGTAGCTCAGGTAGCTACACTATCAGCAGCCGATGAAGGCATTGGATCAATGATTGCCGACGCCATTACCAAAGTAGGTAAAGATGGTGTGGTAACCGTTGAAGAAGGTAAAGGTTTACAAGTCGAAATCGAATACAAAGACGGTATGGAATTTGATCGCGGATATGCATCTGCATATTTTGTAACAAATCCAGAAAAAATGACCGCCGAAGTTGACGACGCACACGTCTTAATTACTGATAAAAAGATCACTGCAATCGCAGACCTTTTACCTTTCTTGGAAAAATTTGTCAAAGTTTCTAAGAACCTAGTAATTATTGCCGATGATGTTGAAGGAGAAGCACTTGCTACACTTGTTGTTAACAAGCTCCGAGGCACATTTAATACTTTAATTGTAAAAGCACCTGGATTTGGTGATCGTCGAAAAGCCATGCTTGAAGACATTGCCATTTTAACCGGTGGACAAGTAGTTTCTGAAGATCTGGGACTAAAACTTGAAAATATCGACGTCGATGTTCTTGGTAAAGCCGACAAAGTATGGGCTGACAAAGATAATACACGAATTATCGGTGGAAAAGGAAACGCAGCCATGCTTAAAGCACGAGTCTCACAACTCCGAAAAGAAATTGAAGCGTCCACTTCAGAATTCGACCGAGAAAAATTTGCTGAGCGATTGGCAAAACTAACCGGTGGAGTTGCTGTCATTAATGTTGGAGCCGCTACAGAAATAGAACTTAAAGAAAAGAAAGAACGCGTAACAGACGCCGTTGCCGCAACTAAAGCAGCTCTTGAAGAAGGTATCGTTGCAGGTGGAGGCACCACGCTTCTTAAAGCTCGAAAAGGATTGCTTGCACTCAAGTCGTCACTTGAAAGCGTAGAAGAAAAGGCGGGAGTTGATATTGTATATAACGCACTTGCCGAACCAATCAAGATGATTGCCCAGAATTCTGGTGTAGATGCCGGATGGGTTCTTAGAACTGTGGAAGAATCAAAAGATCCTGATCACGGATTCAACTCAGTTACGCTTGAATTTGGATCAATGCTTAAACAGGGTATTGTTGACCCAGCAAAAGTAGTTAGAACAGGTCTTGAAAATGCAGCATCTGTTGCAACGATGATTCTAACAACTGAAGCATTAGTAACCGACCTACCAGAAAAGAAAGAAAGTACACCTGCAATGCCAAGTGGCATGGAAGGTATGGGTGGTATGGGCGGCTACTAACATGCTCACGACTGGCCAAATTCTAAAAAAAGAACGCGAACGATTAGGATTAACCATTGAGGCTGTTGAAAAGGCGACTAAAATTCGCAAAAGAAGCCTGATCGATATTGAAAATGGTGATTTCAAAAAGTTCGCGTCTAAAACCTACGTGCTAGGAATAATTCGTTCGTATGGTGATTTTCTTGAGCTCGATGCTCAGAAATTGGCAGCGTTTTTTCGCCGTGAATACGAACGGACCGACGAGTCTCATTTTAAACAACGCGTAGATAAGCATGATCTTACTTCAAATCGAAAGCGTGTTTTCGGATTTATTATTGCAATTGTCATTCTTTGCTTCGGAGCGTACTTTGCGTATCAAGTGAAGCTTTACTTAACTCCTCCGCAAGTAAGCATAATTTCCCCAACAAAAACCTCATATAAAAATGAGCAGAAAATTGAACTCGTCGGTAAAACAGAAAAAGAAGCATCGGTTACTGTAAACGGGGAAAAAGTGTATACGAATGAAGAGTATATTTTTCGAACCTTTATTCCATTGGTCTTGAAAGAGAATATCGTACGTATTGAAGTTACCGGAGCGAATGGAAGAAAGACGA
>JAYPGZ010000043.1:0-2733 GCA_038127095.1 Candidatus Roizmanbacteria bacterium
AGGACAGGAAAGAATAGGCTCGATAGGCTCCGCCAGTTAAGGGGGGTTTAGCTTTTGTGCCTAAATTAAGTTTAGTTCTTTTCCTAGTAAATTGAATACAAGAATTAATGTCAAGAGCTTTGGAAATGAGCATGAGTTGAAGATTTTTTCCATTAAGATTGACATGAAAAAGGTAGGGGGTTTGAGTACATAAGTTATTGAACTAGAGGTATCTCAGTGAATTGTTCTTTAATTTCAATTTTTAAAACGTCTGTATCATCTGTTGCAGTGCTTGTAGAATCATTCATGAAACATAATCCATAGAACATTCCAGGATTTGATCTTGTGACTTTAGCTGGTACTTTTTCCCATCTATTGTATAAGACTGGCTGTCCGCCATAGATTACATTCTTTCTAATTCCTTTCCACCAATGCTTTACTACATCTCCTAAGTCGTATGATGTTTTGTTCAAGTTACTTTCTAGTGTTAGATTGTCTTGTCCATTTGTACCACTGACCTCTTGAGTTGTTGGAGTACCGGCTTCATCTGTGAATTTAGCTTTTCCATCATTTTGAGCAGATTGTTCTAAACCATAAATTTGGCCACCTGCTATATCATGGAAAGATGTCATGATTCTGGCTGTATAGAAATCAAGAATTGCTGAGCTGGATAACGTCTTTGGCTGTACTTGTATTTCCAGTTTCAAGTTCTTTACCGTGCTTCCTTCCTGTACTGCCGTATTTGCATACACCTTGGTACCTTGTGCAGTAATTTTTGAAGAACTGTTTACCGTTACGCCTAAAGGCTCACCATTATGATAGTGAAGCAAAGGAACGATAACTGATTTGCCCGGATTGACTTCTATTACTCTTGTGATTGAGTGACGTCTTACTTCGAAATTTGTTCCACCTTTTTGGTAGACTGTACCTGAACTAATCATAGATTTAGATCTACTTCCGAATCTTCGGGAACTTCTACGATAGGCCAAGTTAATATCTCCTAGCAGAACGTCTTCTACGTGATCGAGCTTTTTGAGCTCTGGTCATGTATCTATATGCGATGTAAGGCATGTAGTAGGTCTGTGTAAATAGTATATGAGTAATGAAATAAAAAAGATTAATGAACGCTGTTGCTATAGTCTACTGACATATTGTGGTCGACCTACATACTTACTACCATGTCTCCAATTAAGTGGATTAGCATGATAACCAATTGTTGTTCCGCCTGCGTATAATATACCGAAACCTAGAGGATGATTACTGAAATTTTTGAACATTCCAATTGAACGTGAAGCAATATTTGTTGCTGCTAGTCCTGTGAACATTGGTAAAAGTGCACCAATCATCTTGGTATCACCGTCTGCATGTAAAGTATATGATCTATAATTTGTCCTTCGCCTTGTATAACATCGGAACCTGCTGGTGGATCTCCACTACCACCAGAACCGCCGGAACCGCCGGACCCGCCACCTGAACTACCTTCTTCTTTGTATAATTTGAAAGTTAAATCAAAATCATCATAAGTAGAATTTGAACCGTTATTTCTAAGCCATACTGAATTTGTACCGTCAAAAGGTGGAGCTGAATTATCATAAGCAGTTGAAATATAATTATTGCTATTACCTTGGTCATATCTTACACCAACATATTGAGTGGCTTGTAAAGTATAAGGTGATGAACTTTCTGCAGATATCCATTCGAATGTTGTAGTGCTAATTGTATTAGCTGCAACTGTACCGAAAGAGTGTACCATATTACCGCCTGAAAATACACCGAGTTCGACATTACCTGTTGGAACACCTACAGCTTTAACATAGACTTCTAATTTTTGGACTGATTCACCAACCAAAACTGATGTAGATTTAATGTATTCACCTACTTTATTATAATAACCTGAATAGATACTTTGAACGCCGCCTGTTCCAGTTGAGCTATAAGTCGGTGAGCTTTCTGCTGGCATACTCTAAATTGCTTTTAGTATATTTATGTAATAATTTTAAATCCTTCTCGTTTAACTCGAGTTTTTCTAACACTCTAGGGTGATAATCCCTAAGACCCCGTGTAAGATTTTTCGTTAAGACAAGTCTCTTTATTTGCTCTTGTAGATAAATATATTGCATTTGTCGGCTCCAAGCAAGGACGTTATAAGTTGCTCCATAACATCTAAGTCTTCGACCGCGTAGCTTCCAAATCTGCGATACTGAGCCAGTTTGCGTGTATTCATTTTTAACAGTATTCTTATTGTAGATTTCTTTAGTGATATACTTGAGACAATATCTGAATCCGTATTCTGGGTGGTTTGCATATTTTAATACTTCAACTTTACAATGACCGTGCGTCCACGAATCTTCGAGTAATCTAAAAAGCGTAGTGTCGATGTACTTGGTGTTTTCTGTCCGAATTGGTGGATTGATGTGAAGAAGGATATGTACATGAGGATTCTTGTCATTGTGTTGCTCGATAGTGCGTATGTGCTCAATTGTGAGTTTAGGTAAACGTCGTCTAATATTCTGAAGGTATCTATTACAAAGCTTGTTGACAGATCCCCATCTTGAATGTCTACAACCTTGATCTCGACTGAAAGTGAGCGTAATGAAGAGGTAATTTGTGAAGCCATATCGCAATAAGGTTGGTGGTTTTATCTTTAATTTATACATTTAGGAATAAGTGTTCAACCCCCCATGTTTTTTGATAAAATAAGGACAGGAAAGAATAGGCTCGATAGGCTCCGCCAGTTAAGGGGGGTTTAGCTTT
>JAYPGZ010000044.1:0-905 GCA_038127095.1 Candidatus Roizmanbacteria bacterium
ATTGAACGCAATGCATCTACGTCAACACCGGTGTCGATTTCATCAAAAAAAGCCAGTTTAGGATCTAATAGTGCAGCTTGCAATACTTCCATTTTCTTTTTTTCTCCTCCAGAAAATCCATCGTTTAAGGAGCGCGATAAGAGTTCTTCTGAAATATGTAATTTTTTTGCAAACCTCTGCACACCCTGTCGAATTTTAAGCGCATCCATTTTACCCGTAAGCGCATAGCGCATAAATTGGTAAATCGTAACCCCCGTAAGCGCCATAGGCGTTTGGAATGACAAAAATATTCCTTTATTTGATCGCTCATTCGGTTCCATTTCCGTAATATTTTCTCCTTCAAAAACTATCTTTGAGCTCTTGCCAACAGTATAAATAGGATGCCCCATAACCGTAGAAGCTAATGTAGATTTGCCCGAACCATTGGGACCCATAATTGCATACACTTTCCCGGGTTGGAAAGTGTAGTTTATATTTTTGAGAATCTTTTTGGATTCAATGGAAACAGACAGGTTCTTAAGTGTGAGCATGGTAGGAGTATTATACCAGCTAGTCAGCCGATTGAGCAAAGTGAAGCGGAGTTGCATGCGGAGGGGTGCTTTCAGTCAATATTCTATATGCACTACGCAGTCTAATTGGTTCAGTTGCATATGCTTCTGTCCATGGGTTTATGGGCGTCCAAGCCTGAGGGGACTCTTCACAAAGACCCAATGGCAGACCAAGAATTCTTACTTCAGTTGGGTCTACAACCGCTTCAGCATAGCCAGTTTCTTTATTTTTATCGAAATTAAATGTTGGGTGCCAAACTTGATTTTTGGCAGGTTTTTTTCTTTTAACTTCTCCGCGTTGGCCAGCATAAACTACCTTGAGTTTTGCATCCGGCTCTGCGCGAACAAGTTTAATAA
>JAYPGZ010000044.1:915-2675 GCA_038127095.1 Candidatus Roizmanbacteria bacterium
GGATTAGTAAATATCTCCGTTAGGCGCCTTTTTCTGTAGCCATAAAACCATTGGGACAAAACTTTGAAAAGTAGAACTGTCTATATTAGTTCCTAGCAATCGTAATGCTAACATAGATTTAAAATTTGACTCAGGAGTTGCAGTACGAAACAAAAAATCACTTACTGAGGGACCTGACACATCTGCGACATTAAAATACTTCTGCATTTTACTTTGATATACAGCATGAAATACCATATTTAATGGTAATTGTGTAGAATCCAAATACTGAATAACAGGGTCAATTACTGGCATAAGTGCACGAATATGGTCAGTATTAAAATATTCCCAAAGAGCACCCACATCATTTGCCGGATATGGATCAACGCCCATCTGTGTGCTTAAACGTAAAAATGATTTAACTATAGCTTGATCAGCTGGAGTCATTCTAAATACCTCTGCCGCTCCATTAGCAATATCAGCAGGATTTGGTTCTTCAAATATACCTCGATGTCTGTCTTGAATACGCACATTAACCTCAGACATCCCCAAAGCATAAGCGCGTATATACGCTAATCCTCCTGTAAGCCTATCAAGTGAGGATAAATGATTAAAAAAGGTCTCACAAGAGGCTTCATCTATACCAACTTCGTCAGCATTAACAGCACGTATGGCTTCCGCGATAGCGGAGTAATGCTGGGACCTACCTGCTTTATCTCTTGGAACTGGTTGAGATACCCTATGAATAATATTATCAATTTGTGATTCACCTACTGGTTGCAAAGGGGGCTCGCTTAATAAGTTTGATCTGTTCAAACGGGTAATATCAAATAAATAAGGCGAATTGGGGAATGCATCAGGGTGTCTTTGACGATACTCATATCCACGAGCATAAAGTCCATAGTATTGTAACGCCTCTCTCTTTTGTGGAGTCATTAAGCTTTCCTGACAGACTACCGGTACAACTTGTCCTTCTTTTAGCATAGATTATTATACACCTTATAGTATTCTATTACAAGTTTCATTGCCCACCTATATTGAGAATTACTTAATAGAACGCTATAATGTTCCCATGAACCCACGTACAAGCACAATTCAACGCCTCTTTACACCAAAAAAAGGTATTTTTGCCAATGATGCGAGTGTTGCAACGCTTACGAAGCGGTTTGAGAAGTATGGAATTACAGCTAGTACAGAGAATAGAAACGAATTTAGAAGAATCTTTTATACCACACCAGGTATAAGTGAGTTCATTAGTGGAGTAATTCTTAACGAAGAAGGAATTGGATTGGCACCCCTACTCTCTGCAGCAGGTATTGAGATAGGTGTAAAAGTAGATGAAGGATTGGATCCTTTGGGCTCGAATGGCGAGTTTACAACAAAGGGAATTGAGAATTTAGAATCTAGGCTAGGCAAGCACAAGAATATGGGGACGAGTTTTGTAAAGTGGCGTGCAGCATTTACAATCTCTGATTCCACCCCTTCGGATGCAGCAATTCAAGAAAATATACGTTTATTAATAGAATACGCGCGAATCTCTCTGGCACACCAGTTAGTGCCTATCATAGAGCCGGAAATACTAATGGAGGGAGAGCATTCGATGGATGATTGCGACCGAACTACAAGGAAAGTACTTACTTCCCTATTTGCAAAACTGCAGGAAGAGGAAATTGACGTGGAGAAAATTATTTTAAAGACTAATATGATAATGCCCGGCTCGAGTCACAATCCTAGCTTTCCTGAAGAGATTGGGAAAGCAACTGTTAATTTATTACAAGAAG
>JAYPGZ010000045.1:0-2536 GCA_038127095.1 Candidatus Roizmanbacteria bacterium
CGTCACTGGCGACCTGCCTATTGCCGAAGGTGGTACAGGTGCTTCGACCGCTGCCGATGCTCGCACAAATCTTGGACTAGGTTCTCTAGCTACTCAATCAAGCGTTGACCTATCGACCGACGTTACTGGTAGTTTGGGTGATAGCAACATTTCGGACGCCCTAACCGTTTCTGGCGGTACGGTAGACAATACGGTAATCGGAGGCTCCACGGCTGCTGCTGGTACGTTTACAAGCGTCACTATCGCAGAAGATGGCAAACTTGATTTCTCAAACACCGCACCAGGTACGAGCGGTGATGCAACCGGCATTATCTTCTCGTTTACTGCTGGAGCCACGTTGGCTATTGGTGACGTGGTTTACCTAGGAACAGGTGGCAAAGTGCTTCTCGCGGACGCAGACGCAGACACTACGATGCCAGCGTTAGGAATCTGCACCAGCGCAAGTACAGACACCAACCCCGTTGACGTAATGATTCAAGGGATTATGAAACTCACAGGCTGGTCGTTTACTGCTGGCGACAACATATTTGTTAGCACAACTGCCGGTGACGTTACGAGTACGGCTCCGAGCGGTGCTGGCGACACGGTGCAAAAGATCGGAGTTGCTACGGCATCTGACGCCGTGTACTTCAACTTCAACACGACGGAGTTAGTTCTTGCCTGATATTTCGACAATCAACAGTGTCGATATAGCGACTATTGCAAGTTTCAATGGAGTTGCGTTAGCTGACGGTCAGACGTTAGAAGGGCAAAACATTGCCCTGGGCGCAGCAGACGCTCATGAGTTTATTAGCACAACAGGCACTATAACAACAGGGACTTCTACAGTAGAAATTTCTGGCTTTGATTCAACTTACGATATTTATGAACTGCATTTCATAAACATAAAAGCTCCGTCACCTAACACATATTTTCGCTTTATTGCGAAAAACGGTTCAACCAATCTGGCAAATACACAGTCAGAATTTCAAGCCTTTCACGCTGAAAATACTTCTTCTGGTTCAATTTACACTGACAGCGGAAACACTAATTCCGTTGCTTATGTAAAGTTCTCTGGTTATATGGGGCTGACTCCTAATAGCGACGAGTCTGGAAATGCAATCTTAAGGTTATATTCACCGTCAAATACAACATACGGAAAATTATTTGAATCTGTCGCTACGGCTTATCACTATAACAATGCAATTGCGCATACTTTTAGTCAGGGTATTTGGAACACAACGTCTGCAATAACCTCAATTGTGTTTTATCTGTATGACGATATTGCCGATGGAGAAATACGCTTGTACGGGATAGCAACTTCGTAATGGCTAAGACGTTTATTTCAAAAGTGACCGCATCATCTTCTTCGTCCTTGTCGTTCACCTCTGGCATCGACTCAACTTACGATGTGTATGAATGGCACTTTATAAACATGCATCCAAGTTCCAGCGGTGTTTCTTTGACGTTTCAAGTAAACGCCGTTGGTCAGACAGGCTTCAACGAAACAATACACTCAAGCTATTTTCAGGCTTACCACAACGAAACTGACACTGCTACTACTTTTGCATACTACTATGCTAATCACCAAACAAAAGGCACGGCGTATCAAAAAATAGCCAACAATGTAGGCTCTGGCAACGACCAAAGTGTCAGTGGAATTTTGACGTTGTACGCTCCATCAAGCACTACTTACCTTAAACATTTCAGTTCGGTTGCTAATGAATATCACTCATCTAATTACACTATAAATACCTATGTTGGTGGTTACGTAAAAACCACATCAGCCATAGACGAAATTGATTTCAAGTTTGCAAGCGGGAACATTGATGCTGGCACAATCAAGATGTATGGAGTGTCGTAATGGGATTGACTCTTATTTCATCGCAAGAAGCGTCAAGTAGTTCGAGTCTGACTTTTTCTAGCGGTATCGACAGCACGTATGACGTATACGAGTTTCACTTTATAGATATTCATCCATCCAGCGATATGGTTCATTTTCAGTTTCAAGTAAACGCCGTTGGTCAGACAGGCTTTAATGAAACTATTACATCTAGTGCTTTTAAGAATTACAAGTTGGACTCTAATGGTTATCAAACGGTGTACGACTATAGTTTTGACCAAGCGCAAGGGACTTCATATCAAACTGTATCAACCTGGGTGGGGAGCGATGCTGACCAAGTTGCAGCGGGTATTTTGACGTTATACGCCCCATCTTCCACAACCTACGTTAAACATTTTTTGAGTGTAGGTCTTTGTAATTATGCTGGCGAGGGAATGTACAACAACCGTATTGCTGGATATATAAATACAACTTCTGCTATTGACGAGATTAATTTTAAGTTTAGTAGTGGCAATATCGACGCAGGTAAAATTCATATGTACGGACACAACGAGGAATAGTAATGCCAGCACTTGAAGAATGGAAAACTCAATTTCAAAACCAGTATCCAACTCTTAATAAAATAGTTGATGGCGAGACAATTACGCTCACGCCAGATGAGTACGAACAGACCATCAACGAATGGGCGCAGAACTCTTACGATCAACAGCAAGA
>JAYPGZ010000046.1:0-2474 GCA_038127095.1 Candidatus Roizmanbacteria bacterium
GCTTGATTGCATAGGGAATGTCGGTGGCGCCCCATGCCCAGCGGCGTTCTTGTTCATAGCGACTTACTAACGAGCTCATAATGCTTCCGGTATAAATTGGATCACCAATAACGGGTAGGTAAATGGGAACGGTACGTACTTTTTCTCCATGTTTGAAAAATGCTTGTAGCCAAATATGCCAGTCTTCAGGAATAATATCTACGTCCCAGAAATTAACACTATGAAGAAGCCAAAGGTTTGTGGAATATGTTGACACCTGAATTAAATCGTCACGTTGGGGTAGCATCGAAATTCGAACAATAGAATGTAGAATAGCCTGCATGCGAATGGGTAGACTGAGTTTCCAGAAATTATTATAGAGCAAAATTGGAGCCCAGTAAAAATGGAAATCACGATCTTTGTCTTTCAAAAATTCTAAACTTAAATATGCAAGATATGTTGGGGGAAAAAGGCTGTCGGCGTCGGCAATGGTAATAATGGCTTGCTTGGGATTGATACCTTTTTTTTGAGCGTGTTCATAAATCACTTTACCCGCGTACGATTCGTTACTCGCTTTACCTACAACTTCTCCTTCAATAAGTGGGTGATACGTAGTGAGAATTTCTCCAAAAACATGCCCGTATTTCTTATTTATCTGTTCGCTTCTCATGCGGGCGGGCTCGCCTTCGCGATCTTCCATAGCAAGTACAATTACTACTTTTTTAGTGTCATATTGCTGAGCTGCTAGTTTTTCTAGTGAAAGAGAGACTTTTTCAATGGTTTCTTTGTAATTTGCAATAATAATATAGTGTGTGAGCTGTTGCCATCCGGGTGTTTTGAGCAGTTTTTTGTGCCAATCTATGGTTTCTGCTTTTTCCATAAGTTGGTATGCTATAGCTGCATAATATACACCTTTGAGTGTTTTATATAAGAAATATAAAAAGTAGGCCAAGATGAAGTAGGAAACTACGGCGGGTCGAAATGGCGATAAATATACCGGCATCAAAATAATGAGCCATGCAAAAATTGGTATGAGCATTTCTGCAAAACGGTAAAATAATCGCGTCTCAACAAGCTTATTTATCATGTTAGTTAATTATACCTTGTGGGTTCAATTAAAGGGCAAGTAAACTGGCACCAAGCAAAAAAACCATGAGAATATTAAGCGGTGTTAAAACATGTAAAGCTTGTAGGGTGAAAATAAGTGCTACTACCGCCGCGACAATAACACCAATAGTACGTTTTTTTTGTGTAAATCGGGAATGCTTACTAATAAGAATAGTTACCAGAATTCCTCCAAGCGCGGCACTTAATAAAATAAACAGTCCAACAATAATCCAGTGAGATGGGGGTACAAAAAGCACCATGCTAAAAAGTACTATCGCAAGAATGGCCACTATTTTGATATAGTTATTCACCTTGTTATTCTACCACTCATTGGTTAGAATCTTCCAATGTCAAAAAGTGTTTTCTCATCTGAATCAGTATGTTCAGGGCACCCCGATAAGATCTGCGATGCAATTTCTGACTCCATATTAGATGCCGTTTTAGCTAAAGATCCCTTGGGAAGGGTTGCTGTAGAAACGTTGGTCACAACAAACAGGGTTGTAATTGCCGGTGAAATTACTACAGACGCAAAGGTTAATTTTGAAAAAGTTGCACGCGAGCAAATTAAGCGACTGGGGTATACAAAAGCAGTGTATGAATTTAATCAGCGATCAGAAATAGAAGTATTGATTCACCAACAATCCCCAGAAATTGCACAAGGAGTAGATAATGATGGTGCGGGTGATCAAGGAATGATGTTTGGATATGCTTGTTCAGAAACCACTGAACTTATGCCGCTTCCTATTACGCTTGCTCATCGTTTAGCGCAACGGATAGACCACGCACGTGAAAAAGAGCTGATTCCATATTTGCGCCCCGATGGTAAAAGCCAAGTTTCGGTTACCTACGAAAATGGAAAGCCAATAGGAATATCGGCTGTAGTAATTGCGGTTCCGCATAAAGAACGAATTGCTCTGGCGCAAGTTAAACATGATATCTATAAAAAGGTTGTCGCTCCGGTACTTACCAAATACGGATATTCGTTCCCCGAAGACGACATTATTGTAAATGGGACTGGTGCATGGCATATTGGGGGTCCGGCAAGCGACACCGGTCTGACAGGGCGCAAAATTGTTGTCGATACCTATGGAGGATACGCTCCGGTAGGTGGCGGCGCCTTTTCTGGAAAAGATCCTACTAAGGTTGATCGTTCTGGAGCATATGGCGCTCGATATATAGCAAAAAATATTGTTGCAGCAGGTTTAGCGCAAAAAGCTGAAGTACGCTTAGCCTATTGTATTGGTGTAAAAAAACCGCTTATGCAAGAAGTTGAAACATTTGGCACCGAAAAAAAATCAAAAAAAATAATTAATGATTTTGCAGCGTCGCTACTTGATACATCGGTGAAAGGTATTATCGATGCCTTAAAACTTCGCCGACCACTCTAT
>JAYPGZ010000047.1:0-1092 GCA_038127095.1 Candidatus Roizmanbacteria bacterium
TCACAAATAATGGATAGAAAAGGACGTTTATTGTATGAGGTGTTTCATGAGCAGAATCGTACGACTATTAAAATAAAAGACCTCCCTGATTATGTAAAACAGGCAACGATCGCAATAGAAGATAAAGATTTTTATTCTCACGGGGGAATTTCGATTATTGGTGGTATGTTCAGAGCATTTAAAGATAGCGTTATTCTAAACAGAGGAGTGCAAGGAGGATCTACCATTACACAGCAATTAGTAAAATCTGCGTTACTAACTCCTGAACGCACCATACAACGTAAAGTGCGAGAAGTTGTGCTTGCGATTTGGACTGAAGAAATACTTTCAAAAGAGGAAATTCTAGAACTGTATTTAAACCAGGTGCCTTATGGAGGAGTTTCGTATGGTATTGAAGAAGCATCACGCACATATTTTGGGAAACACGCAAAAGAGCTTAATATTGCTCAAGCGGCATTTTTGGCTGGCCTGCCACAGGCGCCAAGTCTTTATTCGCCATACACCAATCCAAATGCGGCAAAACGCCGACAAGCGGAAGTACTCAAAGCCATGGCTGATCAGGGGTATATTACACAGCAGCAGCGACAAGATGCGCTTGCAGAAAATCTGGTCATATTGCCTCCGAAAAAAACGATTCACGCACCGCATTTTGTTTTTTATGTAAAAGAAATTTTAGAAAAGCAATACGATGTTCGAACCGTAGAAGAAGGTGGGTTGCAGGTGTATACCACTCTTGATCTTGATGTGCAAAAAATTGCAGAGACTGCAGTTAATGAAGAGGTGGCAAAAATTCAATATTTACGAGCAGGGAATGGTGCGGCGCTTGTAACACGTCCTTCAACAGGAGAAATTCTTGCAATGGTAGGTTCAACCGATTTCTTTGCAACTGCTTCTGGAACGTATAACGTAACAACAGCTTTGCGTCAACCTGGATCATCAATAAAACCGCTTAATTATGCTGTTGGCATTGATCGTAAGCTTGTTAGTCCGGCTACGCTGTTTCTTGACTCGAAAACTTGTTTCCCTTCACCGGGTAAACCATATTGCCCCGTTAATTATGACGGAAAATATCATGGACTCGTAACGCTACGA
>JAYPGZ010000047.1:1102-2470 GCA_038127095.1 Candidatus Roizmanbacteria bacterium
CCCTCGGAGGTGGAGAAGTGAGAATGACTGAGATGGCGAGTGCATTTTCAACATTTGCTAATGAAGGGGTTCCAAAAAAGCTAACGTCAATTCTAAAAATTACCGACAAAAATAATAAAACGTTATACGAGAATGAAGATCCAAATATTGTTCCCGATGTTACAAAACCGCTCAAATATCCGGATTTTCTTTCAATAAGCGGCAATCGTGCAATCAGTAAGGAAACAGCGTTTCTTATTTCTCATATTCTTGCCGATAATGGAGCACGATCCCAGTCGTTTGGTTCATCGAGTTTGCTGGTAGTACCCAAACACTCTGTATCGGTCAAAACTGGAACAACAAACGATATTCGCGACAACTGGACAATTGGTTATACGCCGAATTTTTTAGTTGCAGTATGGGTAGGGAATAACGACAACACTCCCCTTTCGCCTGGTCTTACTTCTGGAATCACAGGAGCGGCTCCTATATGGAATCGAATAATGCGTAATATTTTAGCAAAGCAGCCCAGTCTGCCTGCTCGAAAACCCGATGGAGTATATGGGAGAAATGTTTGTTCAACACATGTAGATTCTGCTGATACAACAAATCCTGATTGCCGACCGTATTTTGAATACTTTATTAAGGGAACCGAAACGCTCAAGCCGTTGTATTCTATTGGAAAAGATCAGGTACGAGTTTCTAAAGATACCGATATGGAAACAACTCCTGAAGACCCAGCAGGGGAAATGCGTGAAAAAACTGTTATAAAAGATGCATTCTCAAAATACTGTCTTGACTGTGCACACCCTGAGCTTACTTCTCCTACACCTACTCCTGCTCAATAGGTTTTGCGTGAGCAAGCGCTTCAATACCTGGAAGTGTTCCTTTTTCAACGAATTCCATCATTGCGCCGCCGCCCGTAGAAATATGTGAAATGCGGTCAGCATATTCCAGTTTTGAAATAGCGGCAATGGTGTCGCCTCCACCTACTAAAGAAATGACATCTTTGTTTTGTGTAATGGAATAGTATACAAATTCAGTTCCACGCGCAAATCGAGGGTCTTCCGACTTTCCTACCGGACCATTCCATAATATTGTTTTGGCTGTTGCAAAATGTTCACCAAATACTGCTTCGGTTTGGGGGCCAATATCTACAATGGTATCGTATTTGCCTACTTCAGAAATCGACACTACACGATCTGCACCATTCTCATCTATTACCACTGCATCAAGAGGTACAATAACTTTTTTACCTTTTTCCTCTGCATATTTGAGTATTTCGATCGCATGCTCAGTTGCTTCTTCGTGTAGAGACAGTCCTATTTGGTTGCCTTGAGCAGCTAAAAATGTATTGGCGAGTCCTCCTCCGACAAGTAATGTATGTAC
>JAYPGZ010000048.1:0-1167 GCA_038127095.1 Candidatus Roizmanbacteria bacterium
CATCAATACCGTTCCATTGATCCCCAAATATGAACTCGATAAGCCTAAGATTAAAAACGGTAAACATACCGCACGCAAGGATGAAACTTGGAATTAGAAATCGACGAATTATGGATTTCGTCAATGGATAGATCGCTTCTCCATTCGCTCTTCGACTAGCAATCTTGCTCAAGTAAACTTTGTTCACTGCACCGGAGACCAAAGAGACCGGAGCCATCATGATTCGCTGAATCATCATATAGTAACCTGCCAGCCCCGCCCCCGAAAATGCGGACAATAAAAATACGGGTGACTGAGCTGCCAGACTATTCACAAAAACAGCTGGTGTTGAATAAAAGATAAACTTTTTGTTTTTGCGTGCCCAGGCATGTAGACGTTTTTTTCTAATTACGCTTTCATACGCATTTGCACATCGAAAATCGAAGAGTAGCAAGTAGCCTGCGACTAAGCTTATCGACAGTACCATTGCGACGAGCAATCCCTTATCTTCGCCCCCCAAAAAATAGGACAGAGTTGCCGTTAATATAAAAAGCAAGGACCGTATTATTTGCACCCCCGCTATTCGGGCATACTGTTTCTTTCTGTTCTGGAGAAATGAGCTAATATTTATTATAGATGCAAAAAATGCTGTTACTGGTACGGTGAGCCAATATGGCTCCAACAAGCCTCCAAAAATCAACAACACAAAGAAAAGAAAACCGAGCGAGTTTACTGAAACTGAAACCCAGAATGATAATCCAAGGGCGAGTTCAGACATCTTGTTAGTTTTCGGAATCAAAATCGTCATCTCATATCGAAACGTTGAGGCAACACTGACCACCGACGTGACACCGAGAATGACAGCATAGATCCCAAATTGTTCAGGGGAATACAGTCGGCTAAGAATTATCGTTCCCAGCAACATAACGCCCTGTGAGGTCCCCGTTCCGAGTATGAGCACTCCTACACTTTTACTGAAATTCACTTGTTACCTTACCTGATGAAAATATTCACGCGACTTCAACGAGCACCTGAATAAGGCAATCAACGACTCTTTGTTGGTCAGCCAGCTCGAGATAGGGGTGCATTGGTAGGCTCAGCACTTCGTCTGCCAACTTGTCTCCTACCGGCAGCAGTGCCTGGCTATCTGCCAATGCTGGCTGTTTGTTTAGCGGAATGGGGTAATGC
>JAYPGZ010000048.1:1177-2462 GCA_038127095.1 Candidatus Roizmanbacteria bacterium
CAATACGTGTTCGCGGTGTTTCACTCGAATCGTATATTGAGCCCAGGCAGAGGTGTTATGTGCCTCAATATTCGGGGTACCATGGATACCCGCATAATTCAGCAACTGGGTATAGTTGGCAGCAACTTGGTTACGCAGCTCTATTTCTTCCGCGAATATTTCCAGCTTGGGTAGCAAAATAGCTGCTTGCAGAGTATCGAGTCGGCTGTTTACGCCCACACGGACATGGTGGTAACGCTTGTCTTGTCCGTGGCGCGCGACCTGGCGAATCACTTTGGCCAACTCTTCGTCATTGGTAAAAATAGCACCGCCATCCCCATAGCAGCCCAAAGGTTTACTGGGAAAAAAGCTAGTACAGGCGATAGTGGTCAGGTTGCAGGACTTTGTGCCCTTATAGCTGGCACCAAAGCTTTGAGCTGCGTCTTCGATGACCGGTATGCCGTGCTTGACGGCAATGGCATTGATTGCATCAAAGTCAGCGCATTGTCCATAAAGACTTACTGGGATAATCGCCTTGGTACGTGATGTAATAGCCGCTTCAAGTTTACTTGAGTCAAGGTTGTAGGTTTTGGGGCATACGTCCACATATACTGGTTTGGCACCCAACAAAGCAACGGTCTCAGCGGTAGCTATGTAGGTAAACCCTGGGGTAACGACTTCATCATCTGGGCCTATGCCCAGTGCCATCTGTGCGATCTGCAGGGCATCAGTACCGTTGGCGCAGGTAATGCAGTATTTGGCGCCGGTAAAGGCAGCCAGCTTTTCTTCCAATTCGGACACTTCCGGGCCGAGAATGTATTGGCCATGGGCCAGTACCTTTTGGATACGTGCATCAATTTTATCTTTGATACGAGCTTGCTGTGCAGCCAAGTCGATGAATTGCATAGAGAGTGCGCTCCCACAAAAGTTGTAAGGATTAATGTTTAGTCAGCTTTGTGCCATTGAGCGTGTAGGTTGTGCCAGTATGTTGACATATGGCCGTTCCTTCTCCACAGAGCGGCAGGTCCAGCTGTTCGCCAAACTCGCTCATCCAGCCAATCTGCTTAGCGGGCACACCGACCATAAGTGCATAGGCGGGCACGTCCTTGTTGATAACGGCACCCGCACCGATAAAGGCGTACTCACCGATCTTAACACCACAAACGATAGTGCAGTTTGCTCCCAATGTGGCACCTTTTTTAACCAAGGTATCCCGGTATTCGCTTTTGCGTTCGATCAGTGAACGGGGGTTATACACATTGGTAAACACCATGCTCGGGCCGCAGAATACGCCCTCCTCCAGATG
>JAYPGZ010000049.1:0-2440 GCA_038127095.1 Candidatus Roizmanbacteria bacterium
AAATCCTTTTACATTTAAAATTATTGGTTATTAATAAAGTAGGTATTTTACAATAAAACAAAATAAAAACAAAGATTTAAAATGTTTTATTAACAATTTAAGGGGCGCAATCCAAGTCTTAGCAGCTGGGGCCTAAGTAAGCTGTATAGTGACCGTGGAGCTCGTTTAGAGCGACTGCAACGAAGCCCATTGCGACGTTGTGACACGAATTCTCTAAAGGATAAGGAGAAATGCTATATAGAAGATGAGAGAAGACCTCTCGATTCGCCCTCCAAGGGGAGGATCAAACCGCCTTAAGCTGCGAAGGCAAATTGCTGCACGTGGTGAGCGTTAAGGAAAAGGCGTAACAAAGATTACGTCAGGTGGGCTTCAAGGAGATGAACGAAAGTGAACCATTGTGTGAAAGCATCGAAAGTGGGTTAAGTGTAATTCCGAAACCAGCGGTCTCGTCGCGTTGCTGGGAGAGAGTCTAGGGAAAACTTGGTTATAGCCTAGATGGGTTACCGGTGCATAGATGGCATGAACTTGAAGTGGGCTTCTATATGGAACGTGTGAACTCGGGGCCGTGATGATAAGAAAGAAACTCAAGTGGAGGACCCACAAGAGTGAGAGTATCGACGCGCGGCACGGGGGCGGAACAATCTCGTAGTAGTGATGAAGCTTCTGTAATGGAAGTGGAGCGAAGGGGTTGTATTATCTCAGGAAGAACCTTTGAACAACTGTATGAGTACAGGAGGATACAATGGAGAAATCCAAACCATTCTTAATTTCTAAACATGATGTTTACAAAGCATATGAAATGGTGAAAAAGAACCAAGGAGCAGCTGGGGTAGATAAAATATCCTTAGAGAAGTTTGAAGAGAGCTTACAAGATAATCTCTACAAACTTTGGAACAGGATGTCATCTGGTTGTTACTTTCCACCTTCGGTTAGAGGGGTAGAAATACCCAAGAAGGATGGTAAAGTAAGATTACTAGGAATCCCAACAGTTGCAGACAGAATAGCTCAAATGGTTGTCAAAATACAATTAGAACCAAAGATAGAACCCAGCTTCCATAGGGATTCCTATGGTTATAGGCCAAATAGAGGCGCTATAGATGCGGTCAGTACCACAAGAAAAAGGTGCTGGAAGTATGATTGGGTGATTGACATGGATATCGAAGGGTTCTTTGACAATATGGAGCATGAATTGGTAATGAAAGCACTAAAGCGCCATACAGAAAACAAATGGATAATACTGTATGTCGAAAGGTGGCTAAAAGCACCAATACAAATCCAAGGGGATAAGATCCAAGAAAGAGAAAAAGGAACACCGCAAGGAGGTGTTATTAGCCCTTTGCTGGCAAACCTTTTTCTACATTATGCATTTGATAAATGGATGGATAGAAATCATTCGCAAAACCCATTTGAAAGATATGCTGATGACATCGTAATACACTGTAAAACTGAAGCAGAAGCAACAGTTTTGCTGAAAGCAATAACAAATAGGCTAAAAGAATGTGGATTAAAAGTGCATGAAGGAAAGACGAAAATAGTCTATTGCAAAGATAGCAATCGTCCAGGAAATGGCCCGGAAGAGAAGTTCGACTTCTTGGGCTTCACTTTTAAAAACAGATCTTCAAGAAACTATAGAGGCAAACTCTTTATGAACTTCACACCCGCTATAAGCGATAAAGCCAAAGAGCGGATAAAGAAGATCATCAGAGATTGGAACCTCTCAAGAGTTACAGGAAGATCCATTCAAAGTATAGCATATTTTATAAACCCTAAGGTAAGGGGCTGGATAGAGTATTATGGAAAATATCAGAAATCAGAGATATATCCAATCTTCTGTTACTACATGGAAGAAAAGCTCTTAAAGTGGGCGAAAAAGAAGTTTAAGAAGTTTAAAGGGAGTATTGTGCGGGCAAAGAAATGGCTGGATGATTTTAGAAAAAGAGAGCCAAGATTTTTCGCACATTGGAAACTCTATGGAAACAATGGTTGAGGTGATAAGAGCCGTATGAAGCGAGAGTTTCACGTACGGTTCTGTGGGGGCCTTGGGGTGAAATTCCCCTTGGCCACCCGGCAGACGGCGAACGCCGCGAGGAGCTGTGGGTCTGTTGAATAAAAAAATATGGAACCCGGAAGCGACCATCGGGAGCTGTAGGGAGGCGCCAAATCAAGTAGTGTGAGTTGGCGCCACCCTGCAGCATCTTGCAGATGCTTCCGGGTTCCAAATAAAAAATACAATACGTAGCAACCAGACATAAGTCATTGACAATAGCCGTCCTCACGGCTATCATTTCTCTCTATTTTATTTTTTTTAACCATAGAGGCACGATTGATGACGTCACAAGCTTATGACCCCATTCCCCAACTCGTAGAAGACTTACAACTTCCCCAGACTAAAATTGCAGCAGTACTCAAGCTCCTTGAAGAAGGAAACACCATCCCCTTC
>JAYPGZ010000050.1:0-2275 GCA_038127095.1 Candidatus Roizmanbacteria bacterium
AATCTCCATGGAAATTGAAACAGTGCTAAAACAGGCGCTGCAAGCTTCCAAGCAAATGCAGATTGCTCTAGTGTTAAAAAGAGCGATATTCCCGTAAGTAGGGCAACAAATAAGGAAACTTTTACATGCAAAGTGCGAGCTATATATGATCTGAGTGTCGTACGTTTTTGATACAATGAAACCATAAGTGTCGCTCCTCCTGCAATCCCCAGCACCCACTGCAATTTCCCGAGCGCAAACGACATTCCATCGCTAATACATCCAGGCACACTTCCCCCAAAACCCCAGGTTCCTTTCCACAGCTGCTTTGCACATAAAAAATGGTCTGTATAATTAGTCATCGTAGCTACCGTAGTTGCATAAGTTAGCTTTGATTCAAATAATGCGGGTATCAAAAAATATGAACCCGCCAAGGCTCCCAAAAAAAGAGCTAGGTAATTGCGACTTTTGTATTCTTGAATTTGTATGAATATCACAACAAGCACTAGTGCAAGTAACGATAAAACATTATGCACGGTAAGTAAAAAAGAGAGCACGAGTGATGTTACAACAAAAACCTTTCTAGATCTTTCACGCGTATTTCGAATAAGAAGATAAAGTGCTAATGGAAACAATGCCATAAACCACATTTCAGCTAAATTTCCCCGTACAAATATTTCCAATGGAACGATACTTGAAGTTACGTATAATGTGCCGCCAAGCATAGCAGACGATTCTTCAAATAGTTCCCTTAAAAATGCATACATTCCAAAAAACATACCAATAAGCGCCAATAAAAAAGAAACTTTCAGTGCTCCAATTGTCGTCAATCCAAGCAAAGAAAGAACGCCTCCGACCCAATATGCAAACGGGGCATAAAAATTAAATACCGGATACCCCATGCCATATGAAAAATCAGGTGCCATTCGGGGAGGAATATGAAAATTTTGAAGATTCACCGCAAACTGTGCAATGCGAGCAGCTTGCGTTTGATCATGAAATTCAAACATGTTTTTGCTCCACGGCAAAAGCAAACAACCCAATACGAAAATAACAATTGTAGTAATAATTCCAAAAAACAACTTTTGTTCAAATTTCATACTTACGGCTTGAGCTTAAAGAAATAGATAGCAGATTTATTGTTAGGTTTTTCAAATTTTTTTATCAATTCTAAAGGCCAATGATTTGGAAATTCTGATCGATGTCCAAATATAACATATACATCTTCCTTTTCCAGCAATGCTTGCGCAGCAAATAGTTCTGCTTCTCCCAAAGGCCAATGTCCTTTTATTCCAATATTATCCGTTGGATATATAAATGCATCCAATACATCACCCGCCATTCCAAAATCTCCTTCTGCCAAAAATGTAATGCGTTTTCCGGTATCGTGATCGCGTGCATATTGTACGATTTCCTGTGCTCCCCATCCTGCCGGCCATCCTTCTACATACTGTCCGCGGTCAACACCCGGAAACGGCGTTTTTGCAGGATTAAATAATAGTGCATAGTCAAAGCAACTCACGCTGACCAGTATCAGAGCAATAAACGCGACGATTTTTTTTGTAGTTTTAATTTGCGCTAATGCGTATGAAGCGGGTATTAAGAGCAGTGTACCCAAGAAAATAATGTATCGTGGAAATAAAACTTTTGAAATAAATGCAACTAATAATGTTGGAAATAAGACAGCACATAATAAAAATAATCCGTAGGTATTTTTCTTTTTTAATAAATGTGCAATTCCCAATACTCCCAAAATTGGCACAACATACGCCATTTCAGAAAAAACATAATAGGGAATATTCACTATATTTTCTGCAAAGTACCGGAAAGGACTCTGCATAAGCTCCGGAAGTGTTACGATGAATGTGTTATTTTTCTGTGAAACAAATTGAAAAAATGGTGAAAGTCGCTGCACGTTATAAACGACTAACGCAAGGAGTGTTCCGAAGCCAAAAAGCACTGCAAAATTCGCAATTCTCTTAAAACTCCATTTTTTTGCGGTAACTATTGCTCCAAATCCAATCAGCATAAACAGACGTACCGATGATTTCCCGAGTAATCCTAAACCAGAGATCAATCCGAACATAAGCGCAACATCATAGCGAAGCGTGTTAAAAAGAATTAGGCTTAATAAAACAATCCAAATAAAGAATCCATTTACCGCACTATCTACCAGTGCCATGCGGTCATAAAAGAGGAAATAAGGAGTTATTACATATAAAAATGCCCCTATAAAAGCCGCACGTTTACCAAACATGTACCGTATGAGTAAAAACAGGCCAACTAGAGCAAAAAG
>JAYPGZ010000051.1:0-2246 GCA_038127095.1 Candidatus Roizmanbacteria bacterium
TTTACCTGCGGCAATTCGTACAAAGCTTGAAGAGGCTACTCCTGATCAGTGGAATGCTGTATTGGCTGGCGTATTAACCGAAAAACTTTCTGCCAAAGAAGAAAAATCTGCACCAGCAACTAAAGAAGAGTCTGGAAATGAAGAGGCTGTAAAACTGGCAAAAACGCTTGGGGTAATGTCGCTTGCCATACTTCAACGAGAACTTGGAGTTGACGAGGTAAAAGCCAGAGAAATTATGGCAGATTTAGAGCAAAAAGGAATTGTGGAGCATGGAGAAGCAAAGGCAATTAGAAAAGTATTTAACCCAAACGAGGAATTAGAGATCGACGATGAGGTGATTGAAGATATTGTTGCGCATTTGCTTGAACATCAAACTATTTCTGCAGAAATACTAAAAAATAAATTTGCCGTGAGTGAAGCTGCGATTCCAATTGTCCTTGACGCGCTTGAAGAAAGTGGATTTATTTCTTCTTGAAAATCTCTTTTCTAAGAAGGATTACCATGCCAATAATGACCCCTGCAAACATGTAAGCTACACCCATATATGGATCATTTAGATCGAAATTCATTTGTTGATTATAAAACTTACAATTGCCAATAACAAGTATATCGTTACCCCTATTATCATGCCTTGAAAGTGAATGTTTGGAGCTAAAATTTGACCAAAAACTAGAACAACTAACTGTAGATTAGCTAAGTCCATAAATTTATCTGCCCATAGGTTTCGTTCGTTACTTGATCGAGTTACTAACATGCGTTGGCATAGTATCAAAGAGCTCTATAGATGTCTACGGTTTAAAAGTCCCATGAGTAGTAATTTGGAGCTTTGTGGCATTGTAAAAAATTGCTTATACAACCTAATAATTTACAACCTGAAAGTGCGGCTACGCGCGTTCTCCGTCAACTGGCGGGCTACGAGGCTAGAAGTGTAATTCCAAGGATTATCCGATAGACACCGAAAATTACGAGGGTATTTCGTTGCAAGTAACCAATGAGCCATTTGATTGCAGCATAAGCAGTTATAAATGAAACGATGAAACCTATAAGGAGCGCGGAACCATTATCTGACTGTGTAATAATCGATAGATCAGTTTTTAGAAAATCAAGGACACCGGCCGCAAGTATTGTGGGAATCGCTAGTAAAAACGAATAAATAGCAGCCTCTTCTCGTTTATACCCTTGTATCATTGCTCCCATCATAACTGCTCCCGCTCGAGAAACACCGGGAACTACTGCACACGCCTGAAAAAATCCAAAAGCCAACGCTTCTTTAAGTGTAATATTCTTTAAACTCTTGGTTAGTTTAAGCTGCCCATTTTTAACAAAATATTCAAGGATAAGGAAAGCAACTCCGATAACGATGAGGGAGCTATAAATAAGGGAATGGGAATTAAAAAACGTTGATTTAATGGTTGAATGGAGCAAGAGACCAATTATTGCTGTTGGAATAAACGATGTGATGACTGGCTTAATTAGCTCCTTATGCGATAGAATGTAGCGAAAGTATAAAAAGACAACGGCCAATATTGCTCCACTTTGAATGAAAACTTCAAAAAATGAGGTGAATTCGTTTTGTGTTAAACCAAGGAATTCACTGGTAATAATAAGATGTGCTGTAGAAGAAATAGGCAGAAATTCGGTGATTCCTTCGACAATGCCGAGAATAAATGCTTGTAGGGGTGACATTTGATACAATTGTAGCAAATGAAAATTGCTTTAGTTCACGATCAATTGCAAGAATTTGGTGGAGCTGAGCGGGTTTTGGTGACGCTCAAAAAAATGTATCCGGATGCAGATGTGTATACATCTTTTTACAGCCCGCAAAAACTGGGCAAGCATGCAAAATTGTTTGAGGATTGGAATATTACGACTTCGTGGGCTGACAAAGTATACCCATTCAAACGTTTTTTTTCTCCATTCCGATTTATTACTCCCCTATTATGGAAATATTTTGACTTTTCAAAATACGATCTCGTCATTTCCTCATCAGGAGCGTATATGAGTAAAGGAGTAAAAACGAGCGGAAAGACACTCCATGTATGCTACCTTCATCATCAACCCAAATATCTGTACGGATATGAAACACCTTCCAATTGGCAAAAACATTTATTAATAAGAATTTATGGAAATTTTATAAACCACTTCTTACGAATGTACGATTTTACTTCTTCTCAAGGCGTTGATCACTTTTTGGTAAATTCCAAAGAAATGCAGCAACGATGTACAAAGTTTTATCGACGAGAATC
>JAYPGZ010000052.1:0-2214 GCA_038127095.1 Candidatus Roizmanbacteria bacterium
ATCATCAAACTCTTTACAGGCATGACGAAACATCATGGCATCTAGAAATTTATCTTTCATATAAATCCTTTGAATTTTTATTTAGTAAGAGTTTATCCGTAAGCAGCTTAAAAATATAGATTGATTTAATAATTAATAGGTATTTATACCAATGAAAGTAGTTAAAAAATCTGATAGACAACTTATAAAAACAAAGAAATAATTGCCCGAAATTAACAACTTAAAAATTGAATGAAATTATTGAGAAATATTTCTAGTACAAGTTACGTCATTCTGGTTGCTTTGTATATAAATATTGTGGCAAATGCAACAATGTATAGCAATTTATTTCAGTGGCTCCAAGATAGCAACATAGCCTTGTCTTATGGTATTTCATTATTTTTCTTTCAGTTATTTCTTTTAACTCTTCTCTTTTCTATATTGACAATGCATGGTTTATATAAGTATGTACTGTCCCTTTTTCTGCTTATTTCTGCTTTTTCTGCATACTTCATCGATGTTTATGGGGTAGTGATTGATCACAATATGTTAATCAATGCTTTAGAAACAAATACTAAAGAGGCAAGAGGATTGTTGTCTTGGGAGATGTTTTTATATCTCATTAATGTTTTTGTTGCCCCTACGCTTTTTTTATTTCTAACAAAGTCAAAAAAACAAAGCTACTTTAAAAGATTGAAGTCACATATTTTTCTTGGCGTATCTTCATTCACTTTAGTAACAATCATTGCATTATCACTGAGTAGTTTTTACGCATCATTTTTCAGGGAGCATAAGGAGTTAAGAGTTCATTCGAATCCACTTTCAAGTGTTTACGCAACATATAAACTAATAAAGAAAAATTATTTTGAAGTGTTACCACCCTATAAAGAAATTGGCATGGATGTAAATATTCAAGAGGCTGATGATGGTCCTAAGGAGTTAGCTATAATGGTTGTTGGTGAAACTGCTCGCTTAGACCGTTTTTCTTTAAATGGTTACGATAAGCTAACTAATCCTTTATTAAGCAAGCAAAAGAATCTAGTAAGCTTTACTAATATATCCTCTTGTGGAACTAGTACAGCAATTTCTGTTCCCTGTATGTTCTCAATAGATGGTAAAGAGAACTTTTCCGCAAATAAGGCGTCTAACAAAGACAATGTCTTGGATATTTTATGGAGAGCTGGAGTTGAAGTTCTCTGGAGAGATAACAATTCTTCATCCAAGGGGGTTGCAAATTGGGTTCAATACGAAGATTATAGAACCCCGGAAATAAATCCAGTTTGTGATGTCGAGTGCAGGGATATTGGAATGCTTGATGGACTCGATCACTACATCAAACAAAGACCTAACAAGGATATTCTTATTATTTTGCATCAAATGGGAAGTCATGGTCCAGACTATTTCAAAAGGTACCCCGAAGAATTTAAAAAATTTGAACCTATTTGTGAAACCAATCAATTAAATTCTTGCTCTCAAGAAGAAATCAATAATGTCTATGACAATACGATTCTCTACACAGACTATTTTTTAAATAGTGTCATTGATTTTTTGAAGAAATATGATGCAGAATATGAAACTGCAATGATGTACATAAGTGACCATGGAGAATCACTAGGAGAGGCGAATCTTTATCTACATGGGTTGCCTTATTCGCTTGCACCAGATACCCAAACCAAGGTGCCAGGTATAGTATGGTTTGGCTCGGGACATGACGATATTTCAATAGAAAAATTTCAAGAAAATAGAAATAAAGAACTAAATCATGATCATGTTTTTCATAGTCTTCTAGGATTTTATGAGACACAAACAGAGCTTTATCAGAAAGATAAGGATATATTCCAAATAGGATTAATGGATAAATGAAAAAATTAAAAGGATTTAGGCATTTCTTCCACGCATTTAAATGGTCAGTAGATGGATTAATATCTGCCTTTAGAGGGGAGTCTGCTTTTAGACAAGAGCTTATATTGGCAGGTCTCTTAATTCCACTTGGTCTTTATCTTGGCAATGGAGGAGTCGAGAAAACGTTGTTGGTTTTTCCAGTTCTTTTGTTACTAATTGTCGAGCTAGTTAATACTGCAATTGAGTCAGTGGTTGACAGAATAGGAACAGAAAAGCATGAGTTATCCAAAAGAGCTAAAGATATTGGCTCTGCAGCAGTCTTCTTGTCAGTTATCTTATTACTGATAATATGGACTGTAATTCTAACTTATTGATCATCAAACCCATCATTTG
>JAYPGZ010000053.1:0-2094 GCA_038127095.1 Candidatus Roizmanbacteria bacterium
GTTGTCAAGCCAATTTCAGAGACCAAAAAATACAAGGGGGGGGAGGGTAAAAAATCATGTCTCAATGGAAAATGCTCTGCTGATACTTTGTGGTAAAAAAAGAAAAAAATTTTCTACCTACTATATAACTTTCTAAAAAATTCTTGGTACTTTAAATTACGGTACGGGTACCGTACTATACCGCACTCGTTCGGTACTTTACAGCATTGGTTCGGTATATTACGCCATAAATGCGGACTTTGTGAATTTTTCAAAATATTTTTTATCAGAAAAGCCCGAAATTTACCGCTTTTCCCAAATAAAGCCCATTTTGACCTCCTTTTCATGAATAAAGGTTAAAATTTAGGTCAATTAAATTTTACTATTGTAAAAAAAAGTTGACAAATCAAAAATATTGTCAAATTAGTTTAACCAAATTGTCAATTTTTTAATTTTATTGTTTAATATTGAAGTATTGCGGGAGATAATTATGGAAAATAACGTAAATGTTATCCAACAAGAATTTGATACAATGAACACTTTTAAAAAATTCATTGATCAGATCTTAGAGTTTGCATATAATGCAAATGATGTAATAGATGAAACAGAAGACGAAGCCATCGATTATATTTGTAAAATAATTGATAGAGCAGAGAAAGCACTAGACCAAAAGGAGTATCTAAAATAATGCCTTATGAAATAGACGGCTCAAACTCTGCCATCAGATACAAAGGCACATCTTTTGAAGTAGACCTCAAAAATGAAAGCGGAGACGTTGCAACAGTAACAATCAAGCCAACTGATGAAGGTGTTTGGATTCATTTGGACTCTTGGGAATTTGAACCACAAACTCACTTGATGGAGATTGAAGAATAATGAACCCAAAAGAACACGAACAACACAAGGATTTCTATCAAGATGGGTGTAGTATCTGCAAATTAGAGCAGCGACTAAACAAAGTCCTAGAAATGGATGAATTCAAACATCTTAATCCATTTACGGAGGAAAATAGAAATTGATGTGTCATAACGGCTATCAAAGATATGTTGATCAATGGCACGACGAAAAACAGCTTAAGAAATTCCGCAAAAATAGAAAACAATCTAGTAAATCTGTGTTGTATTTCTTGCCACTAAGAAAGCAATTAAATCAACTCGGTTTTACTGATGAGATGTTAAAAGCTGCAATCATCAAAGCTTATGGAAAATACAACAAATCAAAAGAAAAAAAAGAGATCCTAAAAACAAAAGGAGGCTTTGATAAGGTCTTTATGCATTGGTTTTCAAAAACGATTAAACTTGATGCATCAATGACACCACCCAAAAAAGCGGAGCAGATAAGCGGCAAATTCTCAGAAACTCAAAAAACGATTAATTATAGAGGCTGTAGTGAGGTTCACAAATGGGAAAGAGTTTACAACCTTATAGAATACAGGGTTTCAGATTCTGCACATTTTGACAGTTTCTTAATTGATCTATTAGAAACTAGATACCAAGGTTTCTCAAAGTATGTCAAAAAGTCCTATAATGGGCAGGGTTTTAGCAGCATATATGGAGCAAACAAAGACAATCTAAGAGAATTTACTATGTATTTTGAGACCTCAAACGGCTCAATTGATACAAATTTCTTTGATTTGGTTAGTGATTCCATAGATGTTAAAGGTCTCAGAGAAAAAGCCGTTAAGGACTTTGTAGAGCGTAACATTGAAAAAATGTCTATGAGTGACCAAGACCTCAAAGAATGGATTAAGGAAAGGGGGTTAATCTCTGTTTATTCAATGAATAAAGGACTAAGAGGAAAAAAGATTAAGGAATATCTGCCAACTGTGAAACAAGAACGCCAAGAGATAGAGGAGAGATTAAAGGAAATAAGGAAAAGATTTGATAATAATAGATTCAAATCTATGATAGCTTTAATCAAAATCACTCACTTAAAGGAGGCTAAGGAGGAATGAATAACCCTGTAATCCCTAAAGAGGTTGTAATACAGGCATTAAAAGAACTCGCAGAGATTGCCAGAATATACGAAGAGGAGGACAAAGAGGCATGAAAACCTCTAATCTTATCGTATTAAGTGAACAAGATTTGGAGACATTCAGAGAATACAAGACAGCAA
>JAYPGZ010000054.1:0-287 GCA_038127095.1 Candidatus Roizmanbacteria bacterium
CTTCAATGCTGAGAAAAATCATCTAAGAAACGCGTTCTTCTCCAAAGAAGGAAACTAGTTTGTCATAACAAACGGAATTAATCAACAAGAAATCTGGGTGGGGCGAGAGTCGTGTTGCCAAAAGTGTTTTTGTGGGGTGCTGCTTTCTAAATTTTAAACGCGAAGGTCGCGAAGAAAAAAGAAGAAACGTGAAGTTGGCACCAAAGTCTTTTTCATTTGAGTTTTGATAACTGAAAATCTTCTTCAAAATTGAAACGAAGAGACGAGGAGGCGCAGAGGCGCAGAGA
>JAYPGZ010000054.1:297-2061 GCA_038127095.1 Candidatus Roizmanbacteria bacterium
ATTTATGGGGAATCGTTTGGAACCCATATATTTTGAAGGTAAAAAGCAGCAGTGGCTTCGACACTTATATGGAAATACGTGGTCGCAAGAAAAGCTGCCAGCTCATTGCCGAAAAAATAAAGGCCCGCAACCCCCAAGTCATCTACAAAAAACTCCCCTAACCATAGACCAATGCTGTCAAATTAAAGAAAACTATTAGTGTTTGTAATCAAAAACTCAGGGTACTGTTAAAAATTGAAACGCGGAGACGCAAAGGCGCGGAGGCGCAGAGGCGCAGAGAAAAATATAAATTGTAAGGTGGTCCCCAATGTCTAGACAAAAATGAGGGTTCACTTTGCGCGTTAAATAAATAAAATTTAAAACTTTACTTTTTCTTTGAGGCGTTTCCCGAAATGGAATTAGAGCAAATGGGAAGTAAACATCAAGGACGAGCGAAGCGAGCCGAAGGGGATCCTTTATGTTTACTGAGTATTTGCTATAATGGAATGCAGGGAATACCCAGAAATCGTAATGGTGATTCTTACGCAGCATGATAAACTTCTTGTGGCGTAAGATAGTCTAGCGAAGAGTGGAGTCTCTTGCTATTATATCTATCTATATATTGTTCAATGTTTTGTTGAGCGTCAAAAAAGTCTTCGTAGGATTTAATGTAGACTTCTTCATACTTTAATGTTCTCCAAAAGCGCTCTACAAAAATATTATCCCAACACCGGCCTTTTCCCGACATGCTTATAGAAATGTCCTCTTTCTCAAGTATGTTAATAAATTTATGCGAAGTAAACTGTACTCCTTGATCTGTGTTGAAGATTCGGGGCTTTCCAAATGCAAGAGCTCCATTGAGAGCTTGTAAGCAAAAGTCCGATTCTAAATTGTTCGAAAGCTTCCAACTCAAGACATACCGAGAAAAAAGATCTAAAACAGCCACTAAATAAATGTATCCTTTACCCATTGGGATATATGTAATATCAGCTCCCCAGACATGGTTCTGAGAGCTGATTTTTACATTTCTCAAAAGGTAAGAAAACTTACGATGTTGGCTCCCCCAAAATGCTTTTTTAGGTTTCGGATAGATTGCCTCAATGCCCATTATTTTCATGAGCCTAGCGATTCGCTTTTCGTTGACATCATAACCAAGCCTTCTTAGTTCTTTAGTTATTCTTCTTCTTCCACAGCAAGGATCTTTCAAGTAAAGTTGATCAATGACTTTCATGAGTTCCAAATTCAAATCACTTTCCAAAATAGGTTTGTAATAATATGTTGAACGGGCAATCCCAAGTAGATTAATTTGCTGGGATATAGAAAGTTCACTAAATGTCTCTACCATATTTATCCGCTTTTTTAATGCTAATGACTTAGCTTTTTTTTTAGAAAATCGACTTCGACAGTCAACTCACCAATCTTTTTTAAAAGATCTTCTTTTTCCAAGTCATTTTTAGTACGTCTTAAGGATGTCTTGGGAATAAATACAGAAAGTCCTTCGCTTAACAGCTGATCTCGCCAATCAGTAACTTGTTTAGGATGAATTTCAAATTTACCCGCAATCTGAGCTATGGATAGCTCTCCTTTAATCGCCTCAATAGCGACTTCCATCTTGAGTTCAGGAGATCGACGTTGCAATTTTTTCATGATAAAACCTCTCGTTTTCAATGAATTATACACTAAAAACGCGCAAAGTGCACTGTCCAAGAATTGGGGACCAGTATAAAAATAAGCTCTTAGACGTAATTATGAGAAGGGTTTGTGGGTGGATTCACCTCTCTGTGC
>JAYPGZ010000055.1:0-2056 GCA_038127095.1 Candidatus Roizmanbacteria bacterium
TCATGTAGTTTTGTAAATCGCTAAAAAACAGGTGTTTGTGTTTTTTTAGGAGCGAGTTTCTGCACTACATCTTTGCCAAGTGTTGTTTTTTTAGTCGAAAGAGGACGTTGTTGAATGTCTAGAGCACGATAAATTTCCATCTGCTCAGGATTAGGGCGAGTCGTTTTTCTGATGCATACACGCTCTTTTTTTTCATTCGTTAACTCTGTCGTTACTCGCACTTGGGTACTCATTATTTGTCGAATGCTTTCCCAGGAGTAATTTAAACCCTTTTCTTTGAGGTTCATTCTAATTATATGAACCACATGGTAAGCTAATACTGAAATAAAAAGATGAGCATCCATTCGATGCTCTAGCTGATGATAAATAGGACGTAGTCCTAATTCACTTTTTAAAGAGCGGAAAACTGACTCTACTTCAGTCAGCATAATATAAGTTTTCCAAAGCATCTCAGGGTCAAGGTCTACTTTATAAGCACGTAAAATATATGCTCCTTGGAAGCCTCGAAAGTTTGAGCGCTCATTATATGACCACTGAATCGCAATAACATTATCAGTAATCTGATCTTGTTCTATAACGATATCATAATGAGAAGAGATTAGAGAATATTTCTCTTTTAAACGGCCAATACGCTCGACAATCTTTTCATATTTTTTAATAGTTCTTTTCTTTTTCAAACCTTCTGAAATCTTTTGTAAGGCTTCTTCAAAGTACTGTTTGAATTTCTTTTGAATTTCTCGCTCCCGCTCTTGACGATTAGAAGATTGACAATGTAATTCTTTTTCACCTGTTTTTTCGTTTTCAACTAGTACTGCACGTATCTCACTGTCTGAATTCTTTCTTATTATTTGTTGTTGGTCAGGTTCAATAATAGGGTGCTTTCGTTGTCTGGAAACTGTAATATAAGCGAGTCCTTTTTCTCTTAACCATTCTAAATTACTTTCTGTTGCCATTCCCGCATCAAAAACTAAAATTGGCTTGGGGCCCTGGCAATTAGCTTCTAAATCAGCAACAACTTGTTGTAATGTACCAGGTTCACTAACGTTCCCCTCTAAGATGCGACTTTTTTTTATAAAGCCTTCTTGGTTGATTCGAAGCCCTAAAGTTACAAGAGGATTTTTGCTTCTTTTCTCTTTGGAGCGGCCTCTTCGAGCTTTTTGAGAACCTTTAGCACTTCCTGTAAGATAGGTATTTGTAAGGTCATATAAAAAAATAAGGTCTTGAAAATTGAACAATTTTTTTTCAGTCTCTTCTAAGTAGGCTTCAATATCATCCTTAATATCTATAAGTTGATCACTTATGGAATAAATTGCTCGCTCTGAAAGCTTGCTAAAATTAGTATTTAAAAGTTCATCAGTAGCACTTGTATTACGTAGCCAGTACCGAGTAGCACGTTCACTCCCAGGTGCTGTTATTCGCCCTATAATCACACCTAAAAGAATATCTATTTGATGCTGAGAAAGACCAAGCCTATTGAGCTCATCTGCTAAATTAAGTTTTTGAAGTGTTTTTAGACCCAACGCCTCAACACCAATTGTTCTTGAATCTGAAACTTCTAAACTATCTAAGTCAATTGTTTCAAAAGAGGTATTTGAAGATTGATTTTTTGGACCAGATTTACTTAACCACTTGCGAGTAAGTTGCTCTGCAAAATTTTGAGCTAAGCATTCAATATGCTTCGGAGGTTTAAATAATGATGTCTCTCCCTTTGTAATTTCTTCTATTCGATTTGCTAATAATTTTCTTTCCTCATCAGTAATTGAAAGATTGCTTCCGAGGTTTAAGAGAATACGCTGACGGGGTCCAGCAGAAGAGCGATATGATTCTACTAGCTGATATGTATAATATATTTTTTTTGTGACAGAGTCTGTCTTTTTATTTTTACGTATAAACATCCTTCCAGAGTATCAGAGAATCACTTTTATTAAAATACTAAAAATTATTTTTCAGGTACTACATCGGCGGTTTCCACCAAAAAAAAGACCTCCTCCCTAGGAAAAGGCCTATTTTTAAAATGAAATTTACTATAAAAAAAGCATCAAGTCTTAGAAAAACG
>JAYPGZ010000056.1:0-2039 GCA_038127095.1 Candidatus Roizmanbacteria bacterium
GGGTCGACGGACAACTGGTCGACATACAATTCCAAGATCCTAATTATCGAGGAGTCATTACATATAATGTTCCCGCAGGAAAACATGACATATATTTGAAATTCACAAACACCAAGGTAAGGACGCTGGGAAACATTATCTCACTTGCGGCAGTTTTTGGATTTATTGGTGCATTCCTATTGCAAAAGAAATATCACGTGCTTGAAAGATTAACCAAGTACCCTAAATTAACTTAACATACGAGGAGCATATAAATACTCATTATTATACGATTCTACTTGCATCAAATAAGTAGTCCTATCACTTTAGTGCGTCTTGAGAATTTGTTCGAACAATTAATCAAAGATAAAATAGGCGGTTTTGAGCGAAAGATCTGTATACATAATTTTCTTATCTAAGGAGATTAGTTTATTTAACTGATCATGCGTCTTGAGACCCATGCACGTTTCTGAAACTATTACATTTACTAGCCTGTCATACGCTATTTCTCTGGGGCATTTTTGAAACAATACATTATCAATCCTAAAAAGATCCTCCTCATACAAATCAGGTTGATTTTGCGAGAAATCGTGCAGTGGGTTTACAAACAAGTACGACAAATATATATTCTTCGGAGAGTTGTGATAAATGGTCAATTCCTTGTCTTGATTTTTGAGGACGTATTCCACTACAGTTTGTTCATTCTCATTAAATAGCTCCCCTACGGTCACTTGACGACGCTCATAGTAGTTGTACGTAAAATACACCGCATTTATTCCCACGACTATCAAAAGCGCAGTGTATAAAGCATGGCGGGTTTTTGGTAACATTTTTTTGCTCAGTGCAATACCAAAATCTACTCCTAAAGCAAGTACATATGCATAACCCAGTGCAGACAAAAATCCTCGAATAGAATATGTCGAGCTATTGACAGACGCCATAGCAGGAAGAAGACCTAAGAAAATGAATCCCACTAAGAAAAAATCTTTTCGGCGGAGTCGATTTCCCAACGCCCTGATACCCAAATAATAAAACAATATTCCCACAAAGAAGAATTGCCCTCCGACCGCATTTCCATTAATTGGACTATAATCGCCTGTTTTAAATAAATATGAAATATCCTGGCCCTTAACAAAGTTGTCTACTACATAATCTGCCGCAACAGACATCTTATTATGGAAAGTGTCTCTAATCAATAATGGAACACTTGACGCAGCTCGTCGCATATTCACTTCAGTCGTAAATCTTTCGGGACTCAAAAAAACAACCTGCGAAAAACGCTTAGTCGTAACAGATTTATCGATAAATGAAATTGAAACAAACAAAAAAATAATGAATAGCACATTAATAACGTTTCTTCGAATAAAAATCTTTATGTTATCCAAAAGCAACATATCATTTTCGTCATCCTGAACAGACCTGTCATCCTGAACTTGTTTTCGAATCCCAATCCCACCTCTAATCACTTCTAAATAAAGAATCAAAAATGGAATCACCACACGAAAGCCCTGATAGTTATAAAACGTAAGAAAAAATAGCAAATACGATACCCATCGTTTTCCTTTAAGGTAATAAAGAACTGCTGCTAAAATCGTAACTGATGCGAGTGACAAATCCATGGCAAGTCGCGTAACATGAAACACCCACGGTGAAAAACAAAATATGAGTGCCGTTATAAATGCCAATTTTTTATCATCCGTAATTCTTTTTACAATTTCGTATACTAAAAATAATAGCAATGTGGAAATTACGACGTATGGCAATCGGGCAAAAAAAACATTCTTTATCGGCAACACCAGCCACCACAATGCAGAGTAGTAAATCGATACCATTGGATTATCTGGGCTAATTCCAGTGAAATTTATTGGTAAAAAGTTTCCAAATAAGTCATGTCCAGTTTTAGCAATAGAATATCCTGACATAACAATATCGCGTTCATCATGCAACAAGAACAACTGATCTAAAAAAAATATACGAAGCAATAAAAACACTATTGCAGCGATAGACAAATGCTTATGAGAGGATAGGTAATTGGCAATTTTTCTCATGAAATCTTACGA
>JAYPGZ010000057.1:0-1915 GCA_038127095.1 Candidatus Roizmanbacteria bacterium
ACATCACGGTTGAATAATGCCATTACCTTTCATCAGGCACAAGCGTAGACGCATCCTAAATGTAGGCAGTGCAGCCGCACCCTACACGAACACTTCCTCTATATCTTTTGATGGCTTTGATGATTACATTTCCATTTCTGACTCAAATGATTTGAGTTTTGGTGACGGTTCATCGGATTCTCCATTCAGTATTTCCGCTTGGGTAAAGTTTGGTACGCTTCAAAATAGCCGCATCTTCAGTAAAAGAGCGGGTGGCACAACAGGTAGAGAGTATCAACTATCTTACAACGCCAACAAGATACAATTTACCCTCTATGATCAGAGTGAAAGCTGGGCCTATATTTACGCTGAAAACACAGCGAACTCTTTGTTTGCAGGTCAGTGGTATCACGTAGTGGCAACTTACGATGGCAGCGGCAGTGAAAATGGACTCACTCTTTACGTTAATAATGTAGATGTTACCACAACCAGGGCATCATCTGGGGCGTACACAGCAATGGAGAATGGTACGTCCGATGTCTATATCGGCAGTAACGGATATGACGCAACATATTGTGTGGACGGATTGATTGATGAAGTTGCTATCATCGGATCAGAGTTGTCTGCCGCACAGGTATCGACAATCTACGGCAGTGAAGCCCCAACTTCCTTATCCGCATACTCCCCCGTTGGATGGTGGCGCATGGGAGACAATGACGGCGCAACAGGCACAACCATCACTGACCAAGGATCAGGAGCCAACAACGGTACATTAACCAACGGGCCAACTTTTTCAACGGATATCCCTGTCTACACATTCAATCGTTACTCAGTGGATTTCGATGGTGTGGATGACTACCTGGCAGTAGCTGATGCTGCCGAGCTTAGTTTCGGCGATGCCAGTACGGATTCTCCGTTTAGTATCTCTGCATGGGTCAAGTCGGACAATTGGAACAAATTCAGAATCGCAACCAAGGGTAATAGCTCATCTGATGCTGAGTTTATATTCGGCGGAGACGGTGCGAGCAAGTTGGCGTTGTACCTTTTCGATGCCGCCCATTCAGTCAACATAGGCAGGTCTTACAACACAATTTTAAATACAGGGCAATGGTATCATGTCGGTGTGACTTATGATGGAAGTGGAGTCAACACTGGCATTGAATTGTACGTAGATGGCGTAAAATTAACATCTGTTACAAATCAAGGGAGCGGTTCCTACACCGCTATGCATAACACAACTGGAGAGTTAAGCATCGGACGGTCTTACATTCCTGACTACGGAAGTGGGCTTATTGATGAAGTAGCTATCTTCAGTTCTGAGTTATCCGAAGCAGATATGACAGCAATATACAATGATGGAGAACCTTCAGATATATCTTCATATTCCCCCGTTGGATGGTGGCGCATGGGAGACAATGACGGCGCAATAGGCACAACTATAACTGACCAGGGTTCGGGCGGTAACAACGGAACCCTTACCAACGGACCAACTTTTTTAACGGATATACCATCATAACAGGCATACTATCATGAGCGACGAACAAAGATATAGCACAGTACCCGTAGCGAACAAAGACGACATAGATTTACAAGAGATTGCTGCGAGTTATGGCAGACCTGTCGTACTTAAACCACCAGTAAGTCCAGACGGCACAGAGTTGCTGTATGGGTTTTGTGGTAATAAACCTCGAACGCTCTACGGATACCCAACGCACACATGCGAGGAGCTTAAGGCGATGAAAAAAGACCCTGAATCAACGTGGTATGTAGACCCTGCCATAATCTAAAGTGACTCCTGAACAAGTAGTTAAGACAGCCAGCGATGCCGAAGCACTTGGCATTGTAGGGATGCTAATCTGCTTCATACTGCTTTTGCTTGCAGTGCTATGCTATCTTGTTAGGCATTATGTCAAACATTACAAGGAGTTAATCGAGA
>JAYPGZ010000058.1:0-1898 GCA_038127095.1 Candidatus Roizmanbacteria bacterium
TAAAAAGGGGAATATGCACTATCAAATCCGTTAAGCTTTACAAAATACTCTTTACGAATAATGCACGTCCCGCCCTCCGCCCAACCGGTTGGTCCCGGCATAAGGTCACTTGCTTGCTCATGCATAATAAATCCATTCTTAAAAAACACGTTATTTTTTCCTACCGTTTGTCCATCTTCTTCAATCTGCGCAAAACTTACAGCGAATAATTTTTCATTATTTTCAAAATCCTTAATCGCTTTTTTATACGAATCATCTTTTAAAAACACGTCTGAGTTTAATAAAAACAACAAGTCTCCGGAAGCTTTATTTGCACCTCGATTAACACTGCGTGCAAACCCTTCATTTTTTTCATTTATCACCAAAGTTACGTCGGGGTATTTTTCAAACAAATCACCAATCGATTCTTCTGGGAAATCATTTACTACAATAATTTCACACTCTTTAAGATGCTTATAATTATTTTCAAAACTTTTTTTCAAAAGATCTTTATTTTTATAAACAGGAATTATTACTGAAATTTTCATACTTTTGTCATCCTAATCCCGAGCTAAATCGAGGGAGAAGGATCTTTCTTCAACTTAAAATATTCCTCAACTTTTCTTTTAAATACTGCACTTGAAAAGTTTTGTTCACCATAGGCTTTGGCGCCAGTTGATATCTGTTGCAGAGTAGAGCTCGCAGAGTTTACTTCCTCCGTCTTTCTCACGAGCTCTTCAATCGCATCATACAAAAATCCTGTTTTTCCATTTTCAATTGTTTCTTTGGGTCCACCTGAATTATGCGCAAATGTTATACATCCAGAAATCATCGCTTCAAGTACCGACATTCCTAAGTGCTCCGTCGCTTCCGGATGTTGTGCCAAATCCGCTCCGAGTCCTGCAGCATGCCAATAAATGAGGGAAGTCTGGTAATACTGTAACAGGTCAGAGTACGGAGCATTTTTCACTAGTACTATGTTTTTATTTTTTTGGGCAAGCCTTTTTACTTCTTCGAAATATTTTTCATCTTCTTCCTTAACCAAACCAACTAACACTAACTTAAAATCTGCAAACTCCTTGTATTGAGCTTGCAAAGAATTAAATGCCTCCACTAACAAATGCTGATTTTTTGCATGCAAATGTCTAAAAAATCTTCCTACCGACAGAATCACTTTTTCCTTTTTATCAATAGGGAAGTATTGCTTAAAAATTTCGTCATCTATAAATGGATACACAACATCGACATTCTTCCCTACCCACTGTGCAATGTATTGAGCAGTAAATTCAGAATTAGCAAAAAAGTCCCAACGTGTCCACTTTACTCTATTTAAGAGGGAAGACGTATAAAGTGATTTTTGTGGATACATGCAAAACACATAATTTTTCTTAGCTTTTGGAATAAAATAACTTCCATCGGTTACATAGAGCAATACATCATACCCTTCCCCTTTTCGCGCTGCTTTTTCAACGGTAAAAGAATGTACGTCGATCTTTAGTTTGTCAGAAAGTTGTGAGAGGATTGCATTGTCATGCCAAAACAGTGCAACCGCGTATCCTTGATCTTCAAATACTTTTCCTATTGAAAGGATATGCTTCTCTCCTCCTCCAAAAACATCTAAATAAGGATCAACGATGAGAATTTTTTTCATGATATTTTTCAAATAAAAATAAATAGGTTATTGTTTTTGAATACGCCTGATACATTGATTCAATAATTCCAAGTACTCCATCTCTGTACCCCTGCCACTTGAATAAGCGCCGGTATAATTCTCCTAAAAACTTCCTAAAAAATGTTGAAGTCGACACGGGCTTATGCGCTTTAAATAACAGATCAGATTCAACATCTTCGTATACAATTGTTTTTGCAACCATCGTTTCTAAATTCTTGTGGAAATAATGAAGCAATGGCTCTTTGAG
>JAYPGZ010000059.1:0-1891 GCA_038127095.1 Candidatus Roizmanbacteria bacterium
TAGGCAGTGTAGTTTTCATGAGCCAAGCTCAGGCGATTGAATTTAATCTGGGAGAAATTGAAGGTCGTTTCGATTCACAGATCTCAGTAGGAGCCAGTTGGCGAATGGAT
Source organism: Candidatus Roizmanbacteria bacterium (assembly GCA_038127095.1). Taxonomy (GTDB): domain Bacteria; phylum Patescibacteriota; class Microgenomatia; order UBA1406; family HO2-37-13b; genus 2-01-FULL-39-24. The sequence continues at coordinate 111 of JAYPGZ010000059.1, forward strand.
GCTCCATCTTCCAGCCTAATCTCATCGCCAAATGGCGGAAGTAGCTCCGGATCAGGAAGCTATGATGACGGCAACCAAAACTTTAAAAAGGGTGAAACCTTTTCCCAAATTGTAAAAGGCGTGCACGACCTAGAACTAAGAAAAGATAACATTGGTTTTTTTGGCCGAGCTAAGTACTGGTACGATGCCGAACTAGAAGATGGCACAAGAGCCCATGGCCACTCACCAAATAGCTACAGTGCCGGAGAAGAGCTTGATGACTCCGATTTCAATGATTTCTCCAAGTTTTCTGGTTTCGAAGTCCTCGATGCATATGTATTTGGTGGCTTTGACATAGGGGATAAACCACTAGATGTAAGATTAGGGCGACAGGTTGTGAACTGGGGTGAAAGTACCTTTGTTCAAGGCGGCCTCAACTCCATAAACCCATTTGACGTTAATGCTTTCCGCCGCCCCGGCGCTGAAGTAAAAGAAGGCCTACTACCCGTAAACATGGCCTTCGCCTCTCTGGGTATTACTGATAATCTAAGTGTTGAAGGTTTCTATCAGATAGAATGGGAGCCAACAGCTATTGACGGATGCGGCACATACTTTTCTAACATCGACTTCGCAGCAGAAGGCTGTAATGGTATCCGTATACCCCTTCCAGTTGGAGATGCCACCTACTTTAATCCAACCGCAGCAACTGCCGTTTTCCGTTATGACCCAGTGATTTATCGTAATGCCAATGGTCGGCGTGAAGCGGATGATAATGGGCAGTTTGGATTCTCAGCACGCTATTTTTCAGAAGAGCTCAACAATACTGAGTTTGGCTTCTATTTCGCAAAATACCATAGCCGCTTACCTGTTACGAGCGCTGTAAATACCAACACTGATGCAGCCACTTATGCCGCTACTTTCGGTGCTGCAATCCGTGGTAGAGCTTCACAGGAACAAGCATCAGTAGTAGCAACAGGAACATTGGTTGATACTACTTACTTCACAGAATACCCCGAAGATATAAAAATGGTTGGTATGAGCTTCAACACCAATATTGGTGATATAGCTTGGTCTGGCGAAATTAGTCATAAACGTGATGTCCCCGTGCAAATCAACGGACCACTTTTGGTAGCCGCGATATTACGCCAGCATACGCCTGCACTAGGAGCACAAGCATCAGGCAATGCAGCAGCAGACGCTTTAGTTGCAAACGCGGGCTTAGGTGGAGAAATTCAGGGGTACTCAGAATTCGATATTACCCAAGTTCAAACCAGCTTTATAAAATTCTATGATCAAGTACTTGGCGCTAGCCGCTTAGCGCTGATTGGAGAACTTGGATGGACACATGTACACGGCCTTGATGAAGGAGCAAATGCACTCAAATATGGTCGAAACGGTGCGTACGGTTACACGGCGGGCGATACCGACGGTTTTGTAACTCAGGATTCCTTTGGTTATGCCGTTCGTGCAAACCTGACCTATCCAAACGTGTTTGCCGGTGTAAACCTGTCACCACAGATCAGTTTCAGACACGGTATTGATGGTTACGGCCCACAGCCTGGCCCTGCTTTTAATGAAGATGAAAAAACACTGGGCCTGAGTCTGACAGCTGACTACCTGAATAAATACAGCGTTTCACTGTCTTACACTGATTACTTCGGTGGTAATTTCAACTCCATCGAAGATCGTGACTTTATCTCGCTTAGCGCAAGCGTTTCATTCTAATTATCAGCAGACAGATGGAGAGATCATCAATGTATAACACTAAAAAATTACTGCTGAGCACTGCATTATTATTAAGT
>JAYPGZ010000060.1:0-1792 GCA_038127095.1 Candidatus Roizmanbacteria bacterium
CTGTTAGTCGCAGCCCTTCGAGGCTGACAAGTAAACCCAAAAAACCGCAAAATATCTAGCATGTTTCATTTAGGATTTGTCTATGTTTAAAATATATAGATGAATCCTAAGGCTGTTTGCTGCTGGGGTTCATTTTTTTATCCTCTAAACATAAACTTCTTTGTCCTTTTTCTTGGATAAGTCAAAAAATCTCTCAATATTATTTGCAATCGCATGTAATAATGCTTCTCCTTTAACTTTAACTAATCCTCTAACTGAAAATTTGGTTAATCCCTTATTTTTAACCTGTGCATTGCTAAATTCAGCTGTACTACATCTCTTTTTATAAATTTCTTTGTCTTCTGGATTTTCTAAGCGATCTCTCCATTTCTTTACAGCCTCCGAATCACCTTTCTGATGTTTTGAAGGGTCACAGCCTTTTTTGACTTTGGGAGGAGCTATATAGCGACAATTGGGAAAGAGTTTATCGACTTTTGTTACGTCATCCTTAGCGGAATAGGCGGAGTCAACTAACCAGTTATCAGCCGGGGAGAGTCCTAGTTTTTTAAGTCTGTTATGTACTTTTGCCATCATAACAGGAGATGTGCCTGGATCTAGAGTATTCACAACATCAACATCAAATATCACTCTTGAATCAACTCCTGTTGCAAATTGAACATTGTATGCTAAACGAAAGCCTCCGTCCCCCATTTTCATCTTTCTGCAATCAGAATCTGTAGTCGACGCACGTACTTTTTTCAACTCTGTATCAGAAGGAACTTGCCTGCATTTTTTCCCATTTTCAACCTTACTCATCCTGGTTTCTTGCAAGGCTTTCAAAGCAGCTTCCACTTTCTCTTGCTTTTTCTTTAGTTCTTCTTCTTTTCGTTTTTCATAATTTTCTCCGCGTTCAAGATTCTCAAGGTAGTCTTGAATTTCATTTTGCATTTCTATGAGCGAAGCCTCTCTTCGAAAAGAGGCAAATCCCGCATTTGCCTTTACTCTAGTTCCATCTTGAGAAAAATCGCGATCACTAAGCAAACCTGATTGCACCATAACAGCCAAACAACTACTCAATAACTCATTAAATTTAAATGGGTTGTTGCTTTTGAACTCCGCTAGCATCGTACGATTTATTTCAGTACCACCGACTAACCACTTATAAACCGTGTGATTATGGCATAGTTCTTCTAACTTTCTAGCACTGTAATTACCGTCTAAAATGCTATAAATCCAAACTGCCAATAATACCTCAGGAGAGGTCGCAGGTCGGCCTGGCTGACAATGCAAACTTTTAATTTCAGAAAATATTGGCGTATTATCCATGCTCATAACAAATGACCACACATCACGAGCTTTATGATTTTTTTCTAATGTTTCATCTAATGAAGTAATCTGAAACTCCATTTGATCTCGACAAGGTTTTTTGACTTTTAAATGCTGAAAATTTTCGTTTTTTTTGTTCATAACTATACCAAAATTGAGAATCACAGGAAAAATATGGCTCACAAACCACTGTGAGCCATATTGGAAAACAGATATTTTAGCAGAGAAGGTATTTTTAAGTCTTTGTTTTTAAACGATATATGAATTCCTGTCAGCCTCTACAGGCTGCAATTTTTTTTTATACACTATACCTGGGGCGCTACCCCAGGCTGTTGCAATATAAGCACCTTGGGCTTATTTCTATACTAAATAAAATTCTAAATTCTTGAGTGCTCCTCCCCGTCTCCTCTATGGTGATTTATACAGCGTGGCCCTGTTGGTAGCGGGAGCTGGCTATGGAAAGGGAAAGGATGATAATAAAGGGCAG
>JAYPGZ010000061.1:0-1742 GCA_038127095.1 Candidatus Roizmanbacteria bacterium
ACAAATACTCCCAAAATTACTAACCCAACTACCAACGCATATTTAGTCTCTATATTTTTCACCTTGTATGTAGTATATAATTGTTTTTAAGAATTTGAAAGTCAATACTTTGGCAGCGTGCATAGTCAGCAAGCGACGAGAGTATATAGGCTATGCTGGCATGTGCAACGAGCGCACGACTAATTAGGTAAGGGGCGAGTCCGCTGACAGGCACTGCAATCACGAACGATAAATATGTTTAAACAAAAAATAGATAGAATTTATTTAGCGCTAATTGTTCTTATTTCAGCCTTACTCGTGTTTGACCTGTTTTTTAACCGTGGCCATAGCGCCCACATGGATGGACGGGTTCACATTACCACAATAACCCAATTTTACCGAGCCATGCTTGCGGGTGATTTGAAGCCAACATGGTCGAATTGGTTTGCAAACTACGGAATGCCCGTTCCTATGGTTGCCCACCAGCTAATATCATACCTAGGAGCTTGGATTACACTTATTACAAACGACACTATTACGTCATGGAAAATTGTCGCACTGATTGCGACCGTTTTATCAAATGTAATTTTTTACCGATTCTTGCGCATTTATTTTGCTCCTCTTGCTTCATTTGTAGCAGTTTTTCTCTATAACGTTGCTCCGTATCGCATTCTTAATCTATTTATTCGCGAAGCTCTACCAGAATTTTTTGCATCAGTATTTTTCCCGCTTGTTCTTATGGCGCTGTACTATCTTATTAAGGAGAAGAAATTGTGGGCAATTCCATTTTTAACGATTGCTATGGCAGGGCTTGCTTTGAGCCATCCCATGATGTTGGTTGTTTCAATGTTTATCGTTGTTCCATACTTTTTCTTCCTATTAAAAGAAGAAAAAGATAAAATTCGACCTTTTTTACTCTCGGGATTCCTCATGGTATGGGGATTATTAATGGCGGCTTATTATTTGCTTCCACTACAGATTGAGATTAAATATTTTTATTACGGCCGTGGGAATCATTTAACACCCGGTCAAACGCTTCACTTACAAAATTTTATTGATCCCAATTGGTACTACTTTCTGGAAAGAGATATTTTGAATCGCGGGCATTTTGTAACACCAGGATTGTTCGAAGTTATTATTGTCGCGGTAGGAGTCTTGTTCGTATTAGGGAGAGTTCTTCGAAATAAATCATGGAAGCCCGACCTCCTTGACCTTACGGTCGTAATTAGCCTTGTAGCACTTCTTTTTACCACTGACTATGCGCTTATTTTTTATCAAAAAATTAACCTGCTAAGTAACATTCAGTTTCCATGGAGAATGCTATCACTTTTTATCTTTCTTCCACCGATTATTACTGCATATCTTCTCAATAAAACAAATCAGAAAACCATGCAGATTGCCGCTTTTTGCTTAATCATCTTTTTTGCAATTACTCGATTCCCACAACTATACAGCAAAAACAATACAAATCATCCTATGAGCAGATATTTGTTTACCGTCGTCAATCTTCACTCAACCAACATGAACACTGTTTGGACCGGTGAAACAGTAGACTATCCCGTTCACCCAGAAAAAGTAGGTATTATCGAAGGAAATGGGAAAGTACTAAAGAGTGAACTATCAAATTCATGGAGAAAATATACAGTAGACAATAAAACACCAACACGGATGGTTGATTACACGTTTTATTTTCCAGGATGGAAAGTTTGGGTCGACGGACAACTGGTCGACATACAATTCCAAGATCCTAATTATCGAGGAGT
>JAYPGZ010000062.1:0-1667 GCA_038127095.1 Candidatus Roizmanbacteria bacterium
CTTCAAAAACCCTTTTTGGTTATTGGAATGGCCAGCCATGGCTTGAAAAACCACCACTTGTCTCTTTACTCTCGGGAGTATTTATGAGTACTGGCTTGGGATCGATGGAAATGTTGGCACGACTCCCCTCCTTTTTAGCAGGTCTTGGAGTGCTATATTTCATTTACAAAATATTCAAAGAAAAATTCGAGAAAAATTATGAATTATATTTCTTGGGAACTGTAGTTTTTTTACTTGTTTCTCCACCATTTTTAAATCGGCTGACATCATTAAATACCGATATGCTTTTGGTGCTTGGTTGGTTGGGATTTTATCACTACTTTAAAAAAAGTACTCCTTATTCGGTTCTATTCATGTTTATAGGCGTTATGTCGAAATCATTTTTAGGACTGTTTCCAATTTTTGTAGTGTTGGCAGAAGATTTATTTGCAGCAAGGTCGATCAAGCCTCTGTTCACTTACATAAAGACACTGTTGATCTCAGTAGGAGTTAGTTTTGCATGGTTTATATTTGCTTATATAAAATTTGGCCAACTATTTATTCAAGAAAATTTTTACGATCATTTAATTTCCCGTGTAGTACGACCCGTGGAACTGCATTATGGTGGACTCTTTTTTTATCCGAAATTACTGTTTAGTTACTATAACTTTTTTTTGATCGCGATCATTCTCGCTACTCTATACGTCGTGTCTATAATTGTAAAAAAGAAGCGATTTGAACTGCTTTTTATTCCACTTTTTTTACTCTATAGTATCGTAATCTCGATTCCTCAAACAAAATTGAACTGGTACATGTTTCCTATCATTCCTTTCTTGGGTATGTGTGTGGGATTGGTGTTTGTAGACCTTGGTAAGAGATTGAAATTCTCCCAAACAATTTTATACAGTGCTCTTATAGGAGTAGTAATTGCAGGGATTATTGGAAATAAATCATATGTTGTAAAAACACAAAAAGACGAACCGGGAGCATTGACAGCACTTGCACTTGTTGCAAAGAAAGAGTGTAAAAGCGTAACTGTTGTTGCAAGTAATGAAGAGCAGAAATTCTATGATGTTATTAATGCGGCAAATGTACAAATCTCCTCAACGTTTAGATACGGAGGATCCCCAGCATTTAGGTTTTATGCCGACCAACCTGTTGTCTATCGATACGACAAAATGCCTAATAGGGAAGTTGTGGATAGTTCAGATTGTTTAGTACTGCCTAATGATACTTCGTTTAAATTAACATCTGATCTTTGGCGTCAGATTACAAAGAAGGATGGGTTTATTTTGTATAAGAATAATTAGTATATAATACCTATATGTTCGATATTTGGAGCACCATTGCCGATATTAAAAAAAGATTTACAAAGAATGATTTTTTGACTGCAGGTGCGCTCCTTTTAAGCTACATAATTACCCGCACAGTTAATCTAACGAAATTCCCCATTTTTTCTGATGAAGCGATTTATATTCATTGGGCAAAAGTGGCGTGGCATGACGCTGCATGGCGGTTCATTTCATTAACCGATGGAAAACAACCATTGCAAACCTGGGGAACAATTCCATTTTTGAAATTATTTCCAACTGACGCACTTTTGGCTGGAAGACTTTTTGCAGCTGCAAGCGGGCTTTTTGCTCTAGTTGGCCTGTTTTTACTCATACGGTACATGTTTGGTAAACGTG
>JAYPGZ010000063.1:0-1666 GCA_038127095.1 Candidatus Roizmanbacteria bacterium
GGACAATATGGACGCTATGGACATGGACTGGTCGTTTTATAGTGGTCCCCAAATCCTGGACAGTAGATTTTGTCCTCTTTATGGGTTAATATTTACCCAAAAGAGGAAGATTTCATGGTCAAACAACCTAAAAACTATTCGGCAGATTTTAAATTAAAAATTGCAATCGAGGCTGAATCACTTATTAAGCCAATTTCAAAAATTGCCTCAGAAAACAAGCTCCACCCACGGCAGGTTCGCCGCTGGCGAGATCAGCTACTGTCTGAAGGAAAAGAAGTCTTTACCCATAAAGCAGCAAAACGTGGTAAATCACAATCCACAGAGTATCGAGAATTTTCTGAAACAATAGATCAGCTCAGAGCAGAGCTTAATTTCTTAAAAAAAAAGCTAAGGAACTACCTATGAAACAGCGGACTTTCATGGTAAGTTCTTCTGATGATTTATCTGTAAAGAAACAGTGCGAACTGCTTTCCATACCTAGATCGACATACTATTATCAACCGATTCCAGAAAGTAATTACAATCTTCTTTTAATGAAAGAAATAGACCTTCAGTACCTCAAAAAACCCTATTATGGTAGGCGGTTAATGACAGGTCATTTAAGAAAACAAGGGTTTGAAGTTGGTGAAAAACGCGTGTCTCGTCTGATGAAAACCATGGGGCTGGAAGCTATTTACCCTAAAAAGAAAAAAATGCAGTGGTCAGTAAAATATGCGACTTTCCCCTACCTTCTAAAGGGATTATGTATACCTTGCCAAAATTTTGCTTGGGGGACAGATATTACTTATATTCCCCTTAGAGGAGGCTATATCTACTTGGTTGCAGTACTTGATTTATTTTCACGATATGTAGTGAGTTGGAAATTATCTAATTCATTAGAGTCTGAATTTTGTTTAGAGGCAGTTACAGAGGCTTTTTCAATTGCTAAACCGAACATTATTAATTCAGATCAGGGATCTCAGTATACTTCTCGTGCATACGTAGAGCTTGTTCAAAATAATGGCGTTAACATAAGCATGTCAGGAAAAGGGCGTTGTTGGGATAACATTTTGGTAGAAAGGTTTTGGAGGAGCTTGAAGTATGAAGAAGTGCACATATCAGATTATCAAAGCATTAGAGATGCGGAAGAATGTTTGGGTGAATATATACATATTTTTAATAATGAGAGACCTCATTCAAAATTAGGCTATAACACACCAGCTGAAGTTTACTGGGGGCCAGCCCCCAGACCCCCGGGACAAAATCAGCAGCCAAATGCTTAGTTTAGGGACTTGGCAGCTGAAAATAGATGAAAAATAAGAAGGCTTCTGTCATTCTTGGCCCGGACAAAATCAGCAGCCGAATGCTTCAGTAATGGGGCTTCGGCCAAGCTGAAATACTTAATTTGCAAAATTAATCATGTCCTACGACATGGAAAAGAGTTTACATTTAAGAGTATACTTACGAGCAGTAAAAGTGTACTAGCACCCAAGATGAGGACAAAATCCCCCCTCAAATCTGTCTAAGTTAAGGGGACCACTATACAGAGAATTGTCCATAGCGTCCATATTGTCCATCTAGTCCATTTGTCCATCACCATTATCTCAAGAGATCAAAGAACTCATCAAGTGCTTCTTCCTCAGTTGTGGTATCTTCTGGAATAGTTTCTTCAAGTGCTGCCTGAGCA
>JAYPGZ010000064.1:0-1639 GCA_038127095.1 Candidatus Roizmanbacteria bacterium
ATAATTTTATTAACAGTTCAAACTTTTTAAAGCTCTTTACAGAGCAAAAAAATGTACCTCATGAACTGCTTTCAACCCGTTTTCTCAATGTGAATAATGCGTTTGTGAATTTGTTTTTTCATCATCAATTTAGTGTAAGTCAGGCTCTTGCAGTCTCTGTATTACTTTTCATTATATATATCATTGTAAGTAGGCGTTTTAAAGTGCCGTACTTTATTCATATGAATGCAGCTTCGGTATTTTTATTTATAGTATTCTTCGCATTTTTACAAACGCCTCGGCATATTCACTATTTCACCCCTATTTATTTAAGCTTTTCATTAGTACTTGCTTATTTACTATCGTTACTTACTCGATTTAAGAAATGGGGAGTGATTGTACTTGCGATTTTATTGTTTATTTATTTACGATCAAATTTATATAACCTGCCATTTTTTGCCCCGGAAGGAAATGGGCAAATCAATCATGCCCAACGGGTAGCAAAATTTATTGGCTCAAAAGTAGGGAAAGATCCTTACAATATCGCCACATGGCCAGTTTATTTTACTGAGGATAATTATATTTATTTTTTAAACCTGCAAGGACAAGCGCCTGCTGACCGAAAAAAACTTGAAATAACGGATCAATTGATTGTATTGTGTGGTGAGGAGCCATGTTTAGTTGAAAATTCCCCTTCGTGGAATATTTCTATGTTTGGACCCGCAAAAATTGATACAATGTGGGAAATAGAAGGAATAAAAGTATATAAATTACTACACAAATAACACTCCATGACTATTTCACTCATTATTCCCTGCTACAACGAAGAAGCGAATATCCAAAAAGGAGTACTTGATCGGATTGGGAATTACACAAGTCAGAAAAGTTATTTTAAAGAGGTAATTATTGTAGATGATGGTTCAAGTGATGATTCTGCAGGGATTATAAAAAGTGAATATTTAAAGCAATTTCCAAAATTTCGATTAATTGAAAACAAGCATGCTGGCAAGGGAGAAGCAGTAATATCGGGTATTGAAGCTGCAAACGGTGAATATGTATTGTTTGCAGACATTGATTTGGCAACCCCACTAGAAGAAGCTGAAGCATTAATGGAGCGCGCAGGAGATGCTAACCCCATTGTTATTGGATCACGAAAAAGTGCACGAGCAGGTGCGCCATTCCTGCGTAAAGTTCAATCGGTTGGCTTTATTATTATTCGAGACATATTCCTAGGATTAGGGGGATTGAAAGACACACAATGCGGGTTTAAGATGTTTCGACGAAAAGAGGCTCTCGAAATTATAAAGCGACTCGTGGTTTTTGAAAAAAATCATACTGTAGACGGTTCATCTGTTTCCGCAGGGTTTGACTTGGAATTCTTATACATTGCACGTCTTTTGGGGTATGGAATTGCAGAAGTTCCAGTTCGATGGAAGCACGTAGAGACAAAAAATGTGAAGTTTATAAAAGACACTATTGAAACGCTCAAGGATTTGGCTCGAATCAAATATTATTCTATGACGGGAAAGTATAAAAAATGAGAAAACTTCTGGTGATATTGTTGGGATTTGTGCTTCTTGTGTCATGTATCAATTTATCTCAGACATATTTATATGACTGGGATGAGGCGATTTATGCACAGGTTGGTAAAGAAATGGTC
>JAYPGZ010000065.1:0-1588 GCA_038127095.1 Candidatus Roizmanbacteria bacterium
GTTATGGTCTCAACTCGGTTTGAGTATACTTACTGATTCCTAGTTTGTCCATGATTCTTGTGTATTGTTTGTAGTCTTGCACAATAAACAACGATGGCTGTGCGCCATTTGTTCGCACACGCTTCATTAAATTGATACTGTTTTGAGCAATTAAGTTTCCAACAATTTTAAGTGGTGTTGTACTGCTGGAAACATCATAAGCAGTATCAACACTTGTTGCAATAAAGATACCATTCATGGTTTCGATGTGTGAATGAATATTAAGAGTGCCGGTGACAATAAACGTCATGGCCTTGTCGGGTGGATTAAATTCGGTGCCGGTTGTATTAATGGTTAAGTTGCCTCGCACAACAATAACAATCGGAGCGTTGCTTTGCACGCTATTGCTTTCGATAGCGTAGTTGCCCACAACATAATTAATTGCATTTGTAGTAAGTTCATTGGAATCAATAACCCCATTGGAATTGTTGTCAACAAATGTCGTATATGTTTTTCGAGCTACTAAATAGTCGGCATACGTTGTTGGTGTATAGGTGGTGCTTCGTGTGTAGAGTGGTGTTTTCCAGTTTGGAACCGATAAATTCCCCGCACCATTAGTAATTGATCCGGTGCTCGTTACTAGTCCTGCGTTTCCAATACTGGTAAGTGCTTGGTTTGTATCGTCTGCATCAAATGCGGTTACGCTGGCGGGAATTGCATTGTTAATTGCATTGTTTTTATGCAGGGAACTGTTTTTGATTTTGTACCATGAAAGCGGGCCACAGTAATTGTTGACCGTTCGCGTACACACCTGAGCACCATTATTGCATGAAAGCGATACGCGGTACACGCCAGAATTTGCAAAGGTATGTGTAACGCTTCCTCCGCTGGCTCCAACAGGGGCGGTATTATCATCAAAATTAAATGTTGAGTTTCCATTAACGCCTGCGCCGCTTGCGGTGTATGTTACGGCATCGCCAAATTCAGGAGTTTCTGGACTAACCGTAAAGTCGCAATTAGCGTTACACGATACGCCTGTTGCGCTTGGTAGTGACTGTAGACTTGTTTGACATCCAACCGCTACTGAACACGAGCAGGAATTTGCATCTGCCCCCAGTGCTCCTCCTTGTTCTTTTAAGAATTGTGCATCTTGATCAGCGACTGTTTCTATGTAGCCTTCAGGGGTTGGTGTAGGAGTTCCCGCATAACAACCCGGTGGGTAAATGCCCAACGTTGGTGTCGGGGCAGCGGTTGGAGTTGGTCCGTCTGGTTGACCAATACCATATGCGCCCGTGCGAGCTCCTGCATTCACAATGGCGGTATATACATGTGTTTGATTACCACAGAGCATGTTGTAGCGGATAGGTGAAGTGGTGGGGGTTGGATATGTCCATTGATCATTTTCAACTCCTCCAGTATTGCCTTGTGGGCACAGCTTGGGAAAAGTAAGTGCGTCATCAAACGTACCGCAAATAAAACGGTTAAATCCAAAATATGACAAAAATCCAACTGCTTGTGTGGGCTGAACGGGAGTAGGTTGAAAATCAAGCGTTTGTACTCCTCCGCCTCCTACTTGCATGCCGCCCATTGTTCCTTCTTGCCCGGGGCA
>JAYPGZ010000066.1:0-1533 GCA_038127095.1 Candidatus Roizmanbacteria bacterium
GTTCGTTGTGGTTCCTGCCGAGGAAGTCGTGAGCGGGTTGAGCGTTGCTCCCCGCAAGCGCACTCACTTCTAACATCATGCGTAAAACGCTAATAGATGTAATCGGCTTGCTGGTCGTGGTGACATTCGTTTTCTGGCTGTTCGGTGCAATTGGGTAAATATCTTTTCTTTATTACTTGCAATTGCTCCCATTATGCTTACAATTGTTTCTACAACGAACGAAAGGAACCACGAAATGACTTCTAAAACTCGAATGGAAACCACAACCTGCTCCCGCTGCGGTGGTTCAGGACGTTATTCATACAACATGCGCGACGGTGATCGCTGCTACGGTTGCAGTGGCAAAGGCGTGAACTACACAAAGCGAGCAAACGTTGCCCTCAATATGTTTAGAGAACTTAGGCAGCAGCCATTGGATTTATTCAATGTTGGCGACCTGGTACGAACCAGGGTCAACGGTGTTGAGCGAACTGTTCAACTGGCAGAAGGAATCCACGAATCAGGCGTTTCCACATACGGTAAAAACTCTGACGGTTCAATCAACTACGATGAAAAGATCGTACACATGGGCGTAACTTTTTCATACGGCAAGCCTGAGAACAGGCAGCGTTATGGCTACTCATGGAACCCTGACAGCACCCCAACACTCGGTGCGGTCGTATCAGATGAACTTCACGCACACGCAGTGAATCTTTTGGTTGAGTATCAAACCCTTCTTACTCAGCAAGGAACAGTACGCAAAGATTCAGTAAACCGAGCGAACGAAGTACGCACAGAGATTGCCGAGATATTCAGCAACGCAAACAACAGGGTTAGCAAGCCGGTCAAACTATAAATCCCAACCGCTAATAATCAGCATGGTTTAGTGCTTGCAATTGCTCCCGATATGTGTATAATTACTGGTACAACGAACGAAAGGAACCAATCAAATGCTCACTATCATTCACAATTTCAACGCACCTGCCAAGCAAGAAAATGTATGCAGTATTTGTGAGGACATCATAAGCATCGACGAAATGAACGCAGTTGTAGTTGCGCAAACTTCTCGCCGTGGAAACGGAAACACAAGCACGTGGAAACGCGTTCACACAGCGCACGTTAGCTGCATCAACAGTCTTGATGAAAACTCACAAGCGGATTGGGACAATTACTCATTTTGGATGCACCGCCGACGCAATACTGGTGCTTTTGCAAAGTAGTTTGATACGAGGAAAAGGAACCACAAAAATGAAACTTTCAACAGCAATAAACAAAGCAAAAGTCGTTTACGTATCAGTCAGTTTAGGCGGTGGCGTGATGGGTAAGGTAAAAATTTCGAAGCCAGTAGCCAAAAAACTTGTCAATGATTGGTTAGACAAAGAGGACTTTGAAGGCGACGGAAAATTTTACGATGATTACGAATACGGGTTGGCTGTTTATGATGAGGACTATGACGAACTTTTTATCGGCAACTAATACCAACTCAACAAAGCCCCGCCTAATCAGCGGGGTTTTCTTTTGCCTAATACAGAAACGCACCGACCCGTTATAGAG